>JAQBUE010000299.1 GCA_027624045.1 Acidobacteriota bacterium | reverse complement strand
TCGCACGGTGGGATCGGGTGCATCCAGAATCGATTGCATCTCCTCAGCAGTTAGGTGGCGGACTAGGCGAGAGTCCGTTTTCTTGGCCGGAATCGCCAGGATGCGCTGAATCTGCTCCAGCGCTGAGGGTACTCGATACTCCATGAAGTGCATGAATGACTTGATGGCAGCAAGGCGGATGTTTCGGGAGCCGGCGCCATTGCCGCGGGCCGCTTCCAGGTGGCCCAAAAAGTTCACGATCAGCGAAGCATCGATCTGCTCCAGATTCAGTTCTGAGGGGGGAACCTTCAGGCACTGACTGGCGTACTGGAACAGGAGTTTGAACGCGTGTGCGTAGGAATCGCACGTATTTGGGCTCGCCCGCCGCTCAATCGGTAGTCGCTGTTGCAGAAACGCTGCGATGTGAGGCGCGATCAAGGTCATGGCCGACCTCCAGCAAAGAAGGTTTCGCACGAATCCGCAATGCCGGTCATCAGTTCCGGCGTAGCCTCCAAATACCAGTAAGTGTCGGCAACCTTGCTGTGCCCGAGATAGGTGGACAGGGCCAGCATGTGCTTTGTGATTCGATCTCGGCCGTCGGGGCAGTGTTCCAGCGACCTGACTGCGAAGGTATGGCGTAGCGCGTGAATCGTCGGTCGCGGCAATCCCGGCTCGCGCTTGAGGCCGATCTTCTCGGCCGCTGTTCGGAATGCGGTTTCAGCGTCACCCACCAGCAGCGGCCGCCTCCGCAACGAGACGAATACATGGTCGTCGAATGGAGCAAAAGGACGTCTCTTCTGGAGATACTGCTCCAACCCTACCAACGCGGTGCTGTGCAACGGCACCAGGCGGCTTTTTCGAAACTTGGAGCAGCGGATGATTAGGCCATCGGCCGTGACGTCTTCAAAACGGAGCCTGATCGCCTCCGACACACGAAGCCCCGTGCATGCCAGCAAGGAGAAGAACGTGCTGTAGGTTTGCCCGCGAAACGGATTACGCTTCCCCAACCGGGATGCTGCTTGGACGAGCCGGTTGACGTTATCCGCGGAGAAGATATACGGCATGGGCCGCGGACTCTTTTCGCCCCCATACACCGGGGGCGGAAGCTCGTGGCATTGGTCCTCCGCCCGAAGGAATCTCGCAAGCCGGATTACTTGGCCAAGTCGGCGCGCTCGCGTAGTGACCGATCTGGCCGAACCCGCCCACTGGATGGCGGTTTCCGCGCAGATGTGGCTCTTGCCCGCCGCGTCGGAATACTTCGCGAAGCTCAGCAGCAGGCTGCCTTCGGAATGAAGTGCGAACCCCATGGCGCGACGGAGTTCCAGATACGATTCCACAGCTTGAGTCAGCATGAGATCACCCTCGGCCAAGGCTGCGCGATCTCTCGGAGTGCGACTACGTCTACTTTCGCGTAGATCTCCGTGGTAGCGACGGAACGGTGGCGAAGGACACCGGCGATCTCTTGCAGCGAAGCTCCTTGTCGAAGCATCGAACTGGCTACGGAATGCCGAAGAACATGCGCGGCGCCCCGGCTTGGGCAGCGAACACCCGCACGACGCATGGCTTGCGCCACGATCACGGAGATGGCACAGTGACTGGCAAACGGGCCAAATGGTGCGCGGGATCGAATGAAAAGCGTGTCGTTGCCGATCGGGCGCCTGGCATTCTTGAGGTAGCCGACGATCGCATTGCCAACCTCTTGAGTCATCGGCAGCAGGGTCTGGCGGCGGCCTTTCCCAACCACCCGAATGGTGGCTTCCTTCCAATCAAGGTCGTTGATGCAAAGCCGAAGGATATCGCCAGCACGAAGGCCGACGCGGGCGATCAGCAGCAGAATCGCGCGGTCTCTGATGCCTGCCGCCGAAGTGGCGCTGCATGACGCAATGACGCGCTCGACCTCCTCCGGTTGTAGATAACGCGGCAACGACGAAAGCCGCCAGTGCGCGAGCGATGGAATGCATGCGTCAAGGCCCGCTGCGCACTTGCTATCCGCGATAAGAAAACGCAGGAACGCCCGCAAGGCGGTGGTGCACAGCTTCCCTGTCGCGCAGCCGCTGCGCTGGCACGTCTCTTGGACAAACTGCCGGAGGCTCTGAGCCTCGAACTTACTTGGGTCATCTCCCAGCGTTCTCAACAGCAGGCGAACAGGCCGACAGTAGTTGGAAAGGGTCGCGTCACATGTTCCCCGATGCCGGCGCATCCAGTCGCGGAACAGCAACAATACCTGCGGTTCCTCGACGGCTTCTTGGGTCGGTCTCGGCAGCAACCCAACGCGGCGAAGGCTCTCGAGAAACCAACGCGCGCCCTTCTGCAGATCCCGCTGTTGGGTTTGGCCGAAATTCTTGCAGCGGCACCGGTGGAGGTGAAGGGCGAACTCCTCCAACGTGCCCTCATCGAACGTGGCAGGCGATACGCCCTTTCGCTTCGCCCAGTACAGCAGGTGCTCAGCGGCTCGGAGATGTCGCCGTGCCGTGATCTTGGCAAACCCTGACTGCCGGAGCTGTTGAGCGAAAACATCGAGCAGCTCGCCATCTTGGCCGCTGCGTAGTTGCAGAATGCGGAACGGGGATTCGAAGAACTCTGTTATCATGACGCCCTCCTCAGGACCCCACGATTATGCAAAGTCCATACGCACAACGGCGGCCGTCAAACCCTGGCAGGAGCGCTCCGTCTCAATCCTGTCGTTGCCACTCTTCGCATAAAACCGGACTCCGCATTAAATCTGCCCTTCAATGAGTGGACCGAGATCTTCGGCTCCGAGCGCTTGACCGGGGCGTTGCTCGACCGGCTGACCCATCACGTCCACATCTTGGAAATGAACGGCGACAGCTTTCGGCTGGAGCACAGCAAGAAAGCCCGTGAAAACGCTGCCTCTGCTTGCTGAGTCTCGACCCCCTACGGCGCCGACTGTGAGGACGGGCTTCCACTGCGTCTGAGCCCGCCCCAAGGGCGTCCCCAGACTCCGTTTCAGCCCGCCACCACAGCCGCTTTCCGAAACTTCACCCCAGCCGCAACTGGTCTAGTTTTACTCCGCCACGGTGGTCTACTTTTGCGGCGCCCTTGACAGAGAACGCCGTCAAGACTCAAATCTGGATCGCCGTGTCGGTCTATGTGCTGGTCGCGATCCTCAAGAAGCGTCTCGGACTGGACTCCAGTCTCCACCAAATTCTACAGGTTCTGAGCGTGACGCTGTTCGAGAAAACCCCCATTGTACGGGCCTTTCACGACATCGACTCCAAAGATCCGCACCCCTCAATTTCTAACCAGTTGATTCTATTCGATTTATAGCCGGACACTACTGCTGTGATGTCATGGAGCTTGCGCACCTGTACTAATAGGTAGACGACTTCGGCCTCGGACTTCAACCCTGACTCAAGGAGGGTTTCAAGTTTAGTGCGAATGTCGTGCTCCACTATTTATTCGCCTCAGTCGACTATCTAAGTAGCAGGCATATCAGTCTGAATCTCTATTTGCGGATCCGATGAAACGCAGAGTACCGCAGTCTGCAACTCTGGTGCAACGGTTTTCTGTCCTCTCTTCCACGTCCGACCTCGTTCGTTCTCCCACTGGCCTCTCTTGGAGTGTCCACCACCGCACCACGGCCTCGTTGTAGCTCGGGCATGGCCGGGTTTCGACGACAAGGTGGCCTCGGGGCGGTATCCTAAAACAGGTGCGCGACGAATCTCAACAGAACTCGACGCCGCCGAGTCTCCGCCCCGTCCAGGCGCGCGTCATTGCCGAGATTGCCCAAGGCCGTACGATCACCGCCGCCGCACAGGCTGCCGAGATTGACCGCTCGACCGTCTACCTCTGGAAGAGCAGCGACCCAACCTTCGCCGCCGCGCTTTGTCAGGCGCAATGCGCCTACGTCGAAGCCCTCAACGCGGAGGTCCGGGGCTTGGCGGCAGATGCCGTCGCCGCTGTGCGCGAGATCATCACGAGCCCGCAGACACCCGCTGCGGTGCGGCTCAAAGCAGCTCGTGATGTCCTGAACGCCGCCGGGGCGCTTGCACCGCCGCGCTCGACGGGCAGCCCTGACCCGGAAGAGTGCAGATTGCTCATTGAGCATCACCGCCAGCGGCGAAACGAAGCACGGGCGGCGCTGCGGCAGCGGCAGCCGATGCTCGGCCTGCGCTAACGTGCGCGCTCTAGCGCCATAGAGCCCCTCTGCGGCGTTCGCGCCGTTCAGGAGCCCCCCCCCGAGCACTGT
>JAQBUE010000298.1 GCA_027624045.1 Acidobacteriota bacterium | reverse complement strand
TTTTGCGCCGCCCGTGAACGGCCTCGAATCGCCGCTCTGTGGTCTATTTTCGCTCCGCCGTTTACAATCCCCGGCGTCGGATCGAAACCGGACCGAGTTCAACAGAACCAATTCACGTTCGACAGCGATGCTTCAGGGGTGCGGTGTCCGTTCGGCTCGCATCTCCGCCGGGCGAACCCGCGCAATGCTGATTTTCCCGAGCGCCCCGCCGGCCTGCTAAAAAAGCTGCTTATCGCCCTGGGTTTCGGGCCGAAGCACTTCCGATACGATCTCATGTCCTCGGTTCGCTTTCACCGCATACTGCGGCGCGGGCGCAGATACGGTCCGCCGCTGACGCCCGAAGAGGCGCTCGCGCCGGCGCCGCCGAACGAACCCGAACGCGGCCTGCACTTCATGTGCCTGAACGCGAATATTTCGCGTCAGTTCGAGTTCGTGCAGAACGCCTGGATCGTCAATAGCAAGTTCTCCGGCATGACCGGAGAGAGCGATCCGTTGCTCGGCAATCGCGAGCCCATACCGGGCTGCCCAGTCACCAGCGACTTCAATATGCCCCAAGAGGGCGGCTTGCGCCGCCGGGTTTCGGGACTGCCGCAGTTCGTCACGGTGCGCGGAGGAGCGTATTTCTTTCTCCCGAGTCTGCGCGCTCTACGCTATTTCGCCGGCGACGTAACGGTCTGAACGATCCAAGCCAGCCTGGGGAACGGTTGAGTGTGGTGCATGGCATTGGCCTCGTCGAGTCCCGGTTCGAGCATGTTGTATTTTGCGATCCCGCGCAGGTCATGAAACCGCAATTCGGGTCGGCCGGTGAACTCGCGAGCTTGACCTCAACCCTTCTCGGTCTTGTCATGCTGGCGGCGGGCGTAGCTGTGCTGGAACTCCCGAGTGTGCTCGAAACTCGGCGGGAGCGGGCGGGCGGTGGGAAGGGTCAGCCAGAGGCGCATCATGTGGCGGCGGCGGCCGGGATCTTCGTGGTCTTCGAAAGCCGTGCGGCAGTGCAGGATGTCGTAGTTGTTGGCCGCGAGGATATCGCCAGGCCGCATGTCGAACTCTAGGTACATAGCTGGCTCGGCGCAAATCTCATCGAACAGATCAAGGGCCTCGACCTGCGGCGGAGTGAGCCGGGGAACCTCGGGAAATCGCTGTGCCAGATCGATATAGAAGCGCTTGTGGATGGTGCTGAGATGCCCTTGGTGATAGTTGTAAATGGGTACTACTTGCGCACGGGGCTGGCCGGGTGGCTGCTGTCCTCGAGCGTCGAAGGGGAAGGGTTGCTGCAGGATTTCAGCCAAGTCCGTCCGCCGCCGTGTGATTTCGTTGAACACGGCGGTCGAACTGATCAGGCGGCTGCTGCCTCCGCTTTTGGCGTTTCGCAGACAGAGCAGCATGAAAATGTCGGAGCCGTCGTTGTGAAAGGGGATGTCTTGGCTGGTTTGGTATTTGCGGACATCGTCTTGCGATAGATCGCGCCCCGTGTCGCGGACGTGATGCAGGAAGTTGCCGGCGGCGTCCTGCGGTTCGGGTGTGCCGAGATGCGTGCCCAGGCCCCAGAAGAGCATCGCGGCTTGTTTCTCCGCGCTGTCGACGGGCAGGCCGCGAATCAGCGCGAAGCCGCGCCCGCCTTCGAGGTCGGCCAACAGATGCAGGCGCGTTTCGGCGAACGAAGGCAGGGTAAAGTCTTGAGAAGTGATCTTGAGGAGGTCTTGACCGGATTGTTCAACGGCGGCCAGAGCGGCCTGAAGTTCCTGAACAACAGCCGCATCAAGCGTATAGATCCATGACGGGTCGGATTCGATCTCCGCGCCTCGCCAGGCAGCGGGGATGTGGAGTGGATGGGTCAGCAAGTCAGGCATTGCGGGTCGAGATACAGAGTAGTTTAGCCGGGTGATCGAAGGCAGTGTCAGTGGCGCCGCGGACTGTTCCCAAGTTTTTCACAACCCCTCACCAACGCGGCGTTCCAGCAGAACCACATCGCGCCATTGTCCCTTGTGTTGGCCGATCTTGCGGAGTCTTCCCACTTCGCGGAATCCATGCTTGCGAACAAGCGCCATACTGGACTCGTTTTCCGCGAAGATTTTCGCCAACAATGTCCAGTAGCCTTGCTCCTCCGATTCGCGGATCAAGGATCGCAGAAGCTCCGTGCCGATCCCCTTGCCGCGTTCCGTCGCCGCGATATATATGCTCCGCCTCGGCAACACCCCGGTAGACGGCTCGTTTCGAGAAGGGCACAAGCGCCGCCCAGCCGGCAACACGATCGGCGATCATCGCCACCAAGCGGCAATCCGGCGTATGGTTCGCGTCAAACGCTTGCCAATCGGGCGCGGATGTTTCGAATGTTGCCTGGCCGGTCTCAATGCCCTCCTCGTAAATGAGCCGGACCGCAGGCCAATCGTCGTGAATCAACGGACGGATCACCATCAAGCACCCCTTAGCTTCTTATAGCCTGCTCAAGATCTCGGCCGCTTTGTCCTCGTAGATCTTCTGCCAGTGAGGCGCCAGCAGTGTGTCGCTATCTTCCTGCGCACCTCCGGCGTTCTGGAGCTGTTCGGTCGTGGGCGCGTAATAGATATAGCCGTTTGTGTAGCCGGCAACGAAGGTCAAATTATGGGGCGACTTGCGCTTGATGTTCATGCCAATCCGTACCGTAAGTTCTCCGGGAAACGTCGTCAGTACGAAATCTCCGATTCGCACGCCCAGTAGCTCGACTCTCAGCGGTCGTCCGGCGGCGGCCAGGAACGTGGCCTGATGTTTCTTCAGTAAGGCCAGGTTCGTGTTGATCCGCGTCAGCTCTTCCATCGTGTAAATGTTGTGAATGTACTGCTTGATGGCGTCGCGGTTGACCTCGTCGAGCTTGCTCAAGCCGTCGCGTTTGAGCATTCGCTCGTGAAGATAGCCGTGTGAATAATACGACGGAAACTCGCTCCACACTTTGTACTTCACGGCCAAGGGGATGAAGGTCTTCAGGTTGAGGCTCGCTCCTTGCAGCGATTCCATGAGCTGAATTCGCTCAGCTTCCAGCTCAGTTATGCGCCTTGCCGTGTCGGCTCTGGGAAGGTCGAGCATCTCGTTGAGAACTTTGAGCGGGCCGACTTCGCGGGTTTTGATCTTCTTGACGGCCCGCAGCACGCTCAGCCCTAGCATGTTTCCCAAAGGCTCGGCGTCGAGGACGTGGTCGACGTGCTTATAGAGAATGGGATTAATGTCCCCGGCGCACCCTTGCAGAAACAGGGCCATCGTGCCCGCGTCCAGGCTGTCTTCGAGCACCTTCGATGCGAAGCCGATGATGTCCGCCGTGTTGCCAAGGCTTGGGACGCCTTGGATCGGGTGTACCGCGAAGTTGTAGACGACAGCCAGGATTCGCCCATCTGCCCTATCCAGCCGCAGGAGCCCTATTTCCGGGTCCACCGGCCCCACCTCGGCAACCTCTTCGTCGGGCGGTAGCGAGTAGGCGCGGCGGATATCGAGCTCTTTGCCGCTCTTCAATTTGAGCCGGCGGTTTTTCTGAATGCGGTCCTCGTGGCCCGTACCGGCGCCGACGGTCACCGGGACCATGTTCCGCGCAGCCTCGCTGACAGCCTGGAAAGTCAGCTCGCCGGCATCGGAGCGAACGACGCCGTGACAATGGCTCGTATTGATCATGACGTTCGTCGACGGGATGCCCAGTTCCCGCTCGATCCGCGCGCGAACGGTGGGCAGGTAGTCATTGCTGATGTAACCGATTTCTCCGAGCGAGACCGCGTCGACCGTAACGATCACGAGTGTCGTCACGCCATCGTTTACCACGAGAGCCTTCGCGTACAACGGGTCGTTGACCGGACCGGCCGCGCGGTCGGTAATGTCGGCCTTGGCGACACCGGCTCGAAGCTGCGCCGCCTTGGCGACACCGAACGGCAGGAAACCGGCCAGCAGGAGCGCGGCCAGTGAGACCGCGACGCGGATGAGCGCGGATGACCACCGATTCGAAGATCGCTCTCGAGGGAGACAGGATCGTCGAGTGTCGTGAAGCGTTGCGAGTAGAGTTGTATTCATCGTGGTAGAAGCTTACCTGAGACAGCGTTGGCCGCGTCTTTCATTTGTGATGCGGCACGGATGTCTACCGATGCTACAACGCCGCGAGCGCCGAAGCAATCGGTCGCACCGTTCCTCACGAGCATTTTCCAATCCAAGAATGATCCTGAAATGCGGTAGGTCGAGGCCGGGGACGAAATAGGGTGTGGA
>JAQBUE010000063.1 GCA_027624045.1 Acidobacteriota bacterium | reverse complement strand
CCACACCCTATTTCGTCCCCGGCCTCGACCTACCGCATTTCAGGATCATTCTTGGATTGGAAAATGCTATGCCCGTAAACCGTAGCCGGTCCGCTTCGGAGGTTGCCGTTGAGGCTGTGGCGGAGGTGGGTAATCCGACCATTCTGGCCACGCTCACAGTCATAGCGGCGGTGCTGCCGATGGCCTTCGTGAGCGGGCTGATGGGGCCCTACATGCGACCGATCCCCGTGGGATCTTCGGCGGCGATGGCGTTTTCGCTGATCGTGGCTTTCGTCGTAACTCCGTGGGCTGCGATCCGCTTTCTGCGACCCTCCCGGGCGGGGCATGAGCACGGCGAGCGCGAAGATCGTTCGACGGCACTCTACCGCAAGGTGATGGGGCCGTTGCTGCACCACCCTTTGTGGCGCTGGGGCTTCCTCGCAATGGTGGTCGTACTACTGCTGGGTTCGGTCGTCTTGGTGCCGGGCGGCTTCGTCAAGGTCAAGATGCTGCCCTTCGACAACAAGAGCGAGTTTCAGGTCATCATCGACATGCCGGAGGGCACGACGCTCGAGGAGACGGCCCGAGTCACCCGCGAACTCGCCGACATCGTGCGCGGCGAGCCTGAAGTGACGGACGTCCAAACCTACGCCGGCACGGCCTCACCGTACAACTTCAACGGTCTCGTTCGGCACTACTTTCTGCGCCGGGGAGCCAACGTCGCCGACATTCAAGTGAACCTTCTCTCGAAGCACGAGCGTGACGCGCAGAGTCACGAGATCGCCAAGAGGGTCCGCGAGAAGCTGGTTCCCGTCGCCCGCGCGAGCGGCGCGCGCATCAAGGTAGCCGAAGTGCCGCCAGGACCGCCGGTATTGCAAACGGTGGTGGCGGAAGTCTATGGTCCGTCCGAGGAAGGCCGCACCCGCATCGCCCAGCAGATCCTCGACATCTTCGAGTCCATTGACGGAGTTGTCGATGTGGACTGGTACGTTGAGGACGACCAACCCAAGTATCAAGTCGTTATCGATGAAGAGAAGGCAGCCCTTCACGGTGTCAGTGAAGCGAGTGTGGCGGGCCTGCTTTCGTTGGCTTCCGCGGGCCAGACCACGGGCTTGCTGCACGAGGCATCCGCTAAAGAAGACATCCCGATTCGCTTGCGGCTTTCCCGCGCGGCCCGCTCCAGCACGACCCGCCTTCAGCAACTCCGCGTTCGTGGCGGTGATGGCTCACTGATCCCGCTCAGCGAGATCGTGCGATTCGAGAAGACGATTGAGGACAAGAGCATCTATCACAAGAATCTGATGCCGGTGACTTACGTCACGGCTGACCTGGCGGGCGCCCTCGAAAGCCCCGTCTATGCCGTTCTTAAAGCGGGCCCCATGATCGACGGCATCGAGATCCCGGAGGGTTACCGCATGGAGCAGTTGACATCCAAGCTGCCCTTCTCGGACGAGCGATACGCGATCAAGTGGGACGGCGAATGGCACATCACCTACGAGGTCTTTCGCGACCTCGGACTGGCTTTCGCGGCCGTACTGATCCTGATCTACGTGCTGGTGGTCGGCTGGTTCCAGTCCTATCTCACGCCGCTCGTGATCATGTCGGCAATCCCGTTCTCGCTGGTCGGCATCCTGCCGGCTCACGGCATGATGGGCGCCTTTTTTACAGCCACGTCCATGATCGGATTCATCGCCGGCGCCGGCATCGTTGTGCGCAACTCCATCATTCTCGTGGACTTCATCGAGTTGCGACGGCGGCAGGGCATTCCGCTCGATCAAGCCGTCGTTGACGCGGGCGCAGTACGCTTCCGCCCGATGATGCTCACGGCGGCGGCCGTCGTGGTTGGGGCGGGTGTAATTCTGTTCGACCCAATTTTTCAAGGCTTGGCCATCTCGCTGATGGCCGGAGAAGTAGCGTCGTTGTTGCTCTCAAGAATGACCGTGCCAGTTGTTTACTACCTGATTGAAAAAAGGAGACTTGTATGACAGTTGACCGATACCTGCGTTTGATCGCCGGTTTCTTCGTCATGTTGAGCCTGGCGTTGGGGTATTTCGTCAGCCCCTATTGGTATCTGTTCACAGCGTTTGTCGGACTGAATCTGTTTCAATCCGCCTTGACGAACTGGTGTCCGATGATGACAATCCTCCGAAAGTTGGGCGCCCGCGATCACTTGACGGTCGACAACGGCTAGGAGTTCGCTAACCGCCACCGACCAGGGCCGTTTCGCGCGAAGTTTGTGACCGAAGGAAAGCGAACAGATCCGAAAGCTCTTGCGGCGTTAGGTTTTCGTCAAACCCTTCCGGCATCAACGACACCTGCGCCTGCTCCATCGACTTGATCTCACTGCGTGGAATCCGGTGCAGATCATTCGGGCCGCTCACGATCACCACGTACTCGGCATTGCGCCGCCGCAGTACGCCTGAATAAACATCGTCCGCCGTAACGACGCGGTAGATCTCGTGACCCGGCACAAAGCTGGCGCTCGGGAAGATGATCGCTTCGATCAAATCATGCACCGACCGCACCGCGCCGACGGCCGTTAGATCCGGACCCACATCGCCGCCTTCCGTGCCCATCGTGTGGCAACTCGAGCAAGCCGCTTTCTTGCCGAAGAAAACCTGCCGTCCGCGCGTGACATCCCCGCCCGAAAGCAACTCGTGTTCCAACCGCTTGAGGCGGTCCGTTCGTGCGACGCGGGCCTCCTCAATCCGCTGCGATAGCGGTGCAGCCATCTCACGCACCTCAGCCGGGTACTGTTTCAGAATTACCTGCAACTGCTCCGCGCCCGCATCGCCTAACGCCATCTCAGCCGCCAGCAGAGCGTCCACCAGAGCCTTCCCGACCGCAACACTCTTCGTCCGCCGATACGCTTCGAGTAAACTCTGCTGAATCAACGGGTCCGCATGCCGCAACCGTTCTTGCGCCAAGCGCAGCAGCCACTCATCCTCCAACTTCGCGTTCGCAATCACACGCGCCGAAGAATGCCTCACATCCGCGTCATACTCCGGTGCCACGCGGCTGTAGAGAAACTCCAGACTCTCGGCGTTGATCCGCGGCTCGTGCTTGACGAGGATACCCAGCGCCGCGATCCGCAACTCATCGCTCGCGTTCTCATCCGCCGCGAGCACTACGAGCCGGCCATCCATGTCGCTCACATCCGCCGCGCGAATCACACTTATCGCCTGCAAGCGAGTGTCTTCATCCGGAGTGTCGAGTTGCGCTTCCAGGGCCTTCACCCAGGCATTCGGCAACGGCTCGACCGCGCATTGCTGAACCGTACCAAGCAGCGCCAATCGCCGCTCCCGCGTCGCGCCCGGCGCCGTCAATAGTTCGGCCACAACATTTTGCGCAGCCGGCTCTTTGCAAAGATTCAATAGCGCCTCATCAAGCGACGCTTCTTCATCGGCCGACAACCCACCCTCCCCAAATCGCTTTCGCACATGGGCCAATACATCCGAGGACCATTCCGGATGCCGCCCCAGAACCCACAACACCGCCTTGCGCAATTCCGGGTCACCCGTACTTACAAGCGACACGGCACTATCGCGGCGCAGTGGATTGCCCGCCATCTGATCCAACGCAATCAGGGCTGCCTTTTGGACCTTGGGACTCGCATTCGTCAAGCCCGGCCTTGTAGCCTCCGCATCACTCAACCGAATCAACGAATAAATAACCGCATGCTCAACAAAGCGGTCTTCCGCCGATGCCGCCGCTGTCAGTAGTGCCGGCACGGCGCGCCGCTCACCAAGCCGCCCCAAACCCGTTGCCGCCTGACGCCGTACAGCCGGCTCGCTATCGGCAAGCATCGCGATGAGGCGATCCGCTGCCTCGCGATCACGCGCCAACCCAACCGCGCGCGCCGCCGCGACACGGACCAGGGAATCGTCATCCTGCAGCGCCGCCCGCACACCCTCTCGAGCGGCGTCGGAATCCGCGCGCAACAACCCAAAGACCGCGGCGGCGCGAGCCCCCGTGTCCGCGGACTCTTCTCGAATGTGCTGCAAGGCCGACACGCCGGCCTCGCCGGCCTGAGCCAGTAAATCCATCGCGCGGTCACGCACAAACCATCGCTCATCCTCAAGCAGCTTCGCGAGCGCCGGCGCCTCTAAGTCTTTCAGCCCGCCCCCGTAGGCGTTCTCGATCCCGCGCGCGCCCTTCTTGCGTATGCGATAAACCGCTCCCCGAATCTCCGGCTTTGCAATCCGCGATACCGGACAGCCGTGAATAAACCACCCGCCTGTATCCACGACAAGCAAGCTGCCGTCCGCATCTTCCATCACATCCGTGGGATGAAAGTCCGGATCGGAGGAAGTCAGGAAATCACTGTCCGTCGTCTCAAAGGTCGCCCCCACTCGCCGAACCACGTGCCGCTGCACGCGGTGCGGATTGAACTGCGCCGTAAACAAGTTGTCCTGATAGTCCGCACCCAAGGCCGTTCCGCGATAGCGCATCAACCCGGAAGGTGCAATGCGCGCAAACTTCGTCATCACCGGCATCAGCTCGCCGGTGCGGGGAAACTCAGCAACCACCTCCTGCGGCTTCGGGTAGACGCCGCCCTCGATGTAGTGGAGAATCGCATCCCGTTGCCCGTTCGCCGGATCCTGAAAATAGGTCATCGTCCCAAACGTTTCGCCGGCATCGGTGAACGTTACCTCGACCGGGTTGTCCATCCCGCCGCCGCTCAACCACTCGAGCTGCGTCCCATCCGGACGGCAGCGCCAAATGCGCGCGGCCTTCCCCGCGGCCCGCTGGCCTTCTTTCGTTTGAATATCGAAACCGTGCCGCCCGTCGGTGATATACAGCCAGCCATCCGGCCCCAGGAAGGGCCCATGCATGCTCGCTGCATTCGCCGACAGATTCCAACCCGTCAGCAGCACTTCTCTGACATCGGCGACACCGTCACCGTCCGTATCCTCAAAACGCAGCAACTCCGGCGGATTCGCAACATAGAGGCTGCCGCGGTACCACGCCGCCCCGGCCGGCAACGTCAACTTGTCGGCGAACACATTGCTGCGGTCATACACTCCATCGCCATCCACATCCTCAACCAAGCGAATGATGTAGTCCGGGTCCTTAGCCATGTCCGGCGTCTGCACCGTGTTGCCCGAAGACTCCGCGAAAAACAGCCGGCCGCGGTCATCCAGCGTCCCCATCATCGGATAGGCAACCAGCTCGGAACTTACCGCCACTTCCACCTCAAAACCCGGTGGAACCGTAATTGCCGCCAGCCCCCGCCGCGGGGCCGCTGTGCCGCTATCACCCGGCTCGGTCCCGAAGAACATCACGGCGACACCAACCACCAGCAGCAGTAGAACCGCGCCTGCCATCAGCACTGAAGATCGCTTCGTATTTTGCATCACAATGTTTGGGGCGCCGAATCGCCGCACCCGCCTCCCTAGCCACTCGGAGAATAGCGTATTCACGGCGGGGAGAGTATGCTCTTGCCGTGCCAGGGCCCAATAGAAATTCTGGCCAATCAGGCGGGATTTCCAAATGAGCAGAAGCGGTGCGGCTACGACCAAGCTGCCCTGCGGGAGGGATACAATAGAAACCGCCGAGGAGGTTAGCGATGCAAAAATTACCACTAGTTCTACTAGCTCCGCTCCTACTAACATTGGGCGTAACGACGCTCGCGTCGGCGCAGAGCGACTCGCTCGACCCGCTCGAACGCCTGTTGAAGGAATTGACTGAAGCCCACGGCCCGACCGGCTACGAAGGGCCGGTCCGCAAGATCATGCGCCGCGAGTTTGCGCCGTTGGCCGATGACCTTCAGACCGACGGGCTCGGCTCGCTCATCGCCCGCCTCGACGGCGGCTCCGACGTCCGCGTCATGATGACGGCTCACATGGACGAAGTCGGCATGCTTGTTCGCCGCATCCGCCCCGACGGCTACATCACGTTCCAGACTCTGGGCGGTTTGCTGGGTCAAGCCGTCATCAACCAGCGCTACGTCATCATGACTCGCAACGGTCCCGTGCGCGGCATCACCGGCCTCAAGACGCCGCACGTCACGCCGCAAAGCGAACGCGAGCACCTGCACGACTTCGACCGCATCTTCATCGACGTGGGCGCGCGTGACAAAGCAGATGCGGAACAGCGTCTCGGCATCCGGCCCGGCGACCCGATCGCCCCCGACAGCGAATTCATGAAGCTCAACGACCCGAAGCTCTACGTCGGGAAAGCCTGGGATGATCGCATCGGTCTCGCCGTTGAAATCGAAGTCCTCAAGCGCCTCAAACGCAATCCACCGCCCAACACCGTCTTTGCCGTCGCCACGGTCCAGGAAGAAGTCGGCCTGCGTGGCGCGCAAACCAGCAGCCACATTGTTAAGCCCGATATCGGTATCAGTATTGAGGTCGGAGTCGCCGCCGATTTCCCGTTCATTACTCAGGAGCAAGCCCAAGAGCGCCTCGGAGGCGGCCCCGGCATCTTTCTGCATGACAGCTCGATGCTTCCGAATCTGAAGTTCCGTGACTTCGTCGCCGATACGGCCGCCGACAAGGGTATCCCGCTGCAATACGAAGTGCTCTCCGGTTACGGCGAAGACGGCGCCATGATGCAACGCGCTTACGGCGGCGCGCCCTCGGTCAACATCACGGTCCCGACGCGCTACCTGCACAGCCACAACGGCGTGCTCCACCGCGATGACTTCGACCGCGCCGTTGAGCTTGTCGTCGAAATCATCCGGCGCCTCGACCGTCCCACCGTCGAACGCCTCAAGAGTTTTGATTAGCTCATCAAGGCGCTAACCTGAACTATGACGAAGCCGGCATCAGGCGTTGTCTGAATGTTGAACCCGGCGACCCCAGCTCTCGATGATTGACAACGAAATCCTGGCCATTGCGCCCATCTGGTACGTTGTGTTCCTGCTTTCGCTGACGTGCCACGAGGCCGCCCACGCCCTCGCCGCCGACTGGGGTGGCGACCCCACCGCGGCTCTCGGCGGCCAAGTCACGCTCAACCCTTTACCGCACATCCAACGCGAGCCCTTCGGCACCGTCGTTGTCCCCATCATCTCGTTGCTGCTTGGGGGATGGATGATCGGCTGGGCCAGCGCCCCGTTCGATCCCTATTGGCAGCAACGCCATCCTCACCGCGCTGCCTGGATGGCGCTGGCCGGGCCCGCCGCCAATCTGATTCTCGCCATCGTCGCCGCGATCGCCATCCACGTCGGCATAGCGTTGGGATACTTCAGCCCGCCGACATCGGTGAGCTTTACCCACATCGTCGGAGCCGAACCGGGCGGGACCGCCGAAGCCATCGCGTCTTTCGTCAGCCTGCTTTTCTCGACGAACCTGCTGCTAATGGCCTTCAACCTGATTCCCGTGCCGCCGCTCGACGGAAGCACCGCGATCGGCTTGTTCGTGAGCAAGAGCATGGCTCTGAAGATCTACGGTTTCATGCGCCAGCCGGGGATGTCGCTGCTGGGAATCATCATTGCGTGGCGCTTTTTCGGCGAACTGTTCGGCCCTGTTTTCTGGTTCGCAGTCAGCATGCTCTACAGCGGCGTAGGCTTCAACTAGCCTTTGGCTGTTTGAAGGTTAGAGAGCCGCGATCAGCTTCGCGATCAAAGCTACACGGTCCGCGATGCGGTCAATCGAAATACTTTCATTGACCGAGTGCGCGCCTTCGCCCACAGCGCCTACTCCGTCCAGGGTGGGGAGCCCCATCGCCGCTGTGAAGTTTCCGTCCGACCCGCCGCCGACCTGCGCCTCGCCCAACTCCACGCCGAGTTCCCCTGAAAGCCGCCGCGCCAATCGGTAGATTTCAGCGATCTCCCGTGTGCGCTCCATCGGAGGCCGCCGCAAACCACCCTCAACCGTCACTTTCGTTCGCCGGTCGAACGGCTGTAACGCCGCGAATCGCTTCTCGAGCCGGCGAGCGTCCGACGGCCGCGGCACACGTACATCGATATCGACCCAGGCGTTTTCGGCGACAACGTTCGTGGCTGTACCACCGCTCATCAGCCCCGGGCTCACCGTTACGCCCTTGTTGAGGTCCGTCCAACCCGCGACTCGGTCGATTTGCCGCGCCAGTTCCACAATCGCGCTCGCTCCGGAAGCAAAATCCAGGCCGGCGTGTGAAGCAATTCCCTTCACGCTGATCCGAAAACCGCCGCCGCCTTTGCGGCCCGTTTTCACGTTCCCCGCCAGCCCGGCGCTTGGCTCGGCTACGAGCACCGCCACGCTTTTCTTCGCTTCTCGCTCCGTATGAGGCCGCGAACTCGGGCTGCCCACTTCCTCGTCAGAGTTCAGTTGCGCAATGAACCGCCGCCGCACCGGAATATCCAGCTCTCGCAACGCCCGGCATGCAAACACGAAGTACACGACCCCTGACTTCATGTCGAAAACGCCAGGTCCCCATAACCGTCCCTGCGACCGCTTGAAAGGCATCCGATCGAGCGTTCCCAGCGGATACACCGTATCCAGGTGCCCCAGCCCTAGTATTTGCGCCTGTTTGCGCCGTCCGGGTAAGTTGAATTCCAGCCGCAGGTGATCGCCAAATCCCTTCGCGCGGTGTCGTTTCACCTTCGCTTCGCCGGCGACGTGATCGGCCATGAAGTCAACCGCGCGATTCACCGCCGCCGGGTCGTTCGATGGAGATTCGATCTCCACCAACTGGCCAATCCAATCGATGATCTCGGGAACCTTCTCGGTCGTGTAACGCAGTAAGGGGTCCATGTGTGAGGGTACTTGTCCTATCTTCTTGTTGTGCGTCTTTGTTGTGGGTCGCCCTGCCGTGGGTCAGTTGTTGAGGGCATGGAGGCTACAACTTCAGCTCTTTCAGGTACTCTCGAAACTCCCCGCCCAGGTCGTCTCGCCCGAGCGCGAACTCGACCGTCGCCTTCAGAAAGCCCAGCTTGTCTCCGGCGTCATGCCGTCGGCCCTCAAAGCGGTAGGCATAGAGCGGACCCTGTTCCATCAGCAGGCGCAGGCCGTCGGTGAGTTGGAGTTCGCCGCCGCTGCCAGGTTGAATTCTGTCCAGGCAATCGAAAACCTCCGGCGGAAGCACGTAGCGGCCGATGATGGCCAGATTCGAAGGGGCGTCCTCCAGCGGAGGTTTCTCGACCAGGTCCGTGACTCGATACAGTCGGTCTTTCGTCCCGTTGAACTCCACGGGCTCGACTGCCACCACACCGTACGCCGAGATCCGCTCTTTCGGAACCTCCATCACGGCGATCACTCCGCCCGCGAACTTCTCATAGACATTCTTGAGCTGCCGTAAGCAAGGTGTTTCGGCGTCGATCACATCATCGGCCAACACGACGGCGAACGGTTCTTCGCCGACGAGCTCTCGAGCCACCGAAACCGCATGCCCCAAGCCCAAGGCCTCTTTCTGGCGGATGTACGAAACATGAATCAGGTCCGAGATTTTCCGAACCAGATCCAACTCCTTTTGCTTGCCACGTTTTTCGAGCAAGTGCTCCAGCTCGAAGCTGATATCAAAATGGTCTTCGATGGCACTCTTTCCGCGTCCCGTGACGATGATAATGTTGTCGATGCCGGATGCGTGGGCCTCCTCGACGCCGTACTGGATGATTGGCTTGTCAACCAGCGGCAGCATCTCTTTCGGCTGCGACTTGGTGGCGGGGAGAAACCGCGTTCCCAACCCCGCCGCTGGGAACACCGCTTTGCGCACGTTCTTCGTCATTGTCCTCTAGTGTCTCTCGAATCGATCCACGTTTCAATCCGGGGATTCATCAAACTACTCGAACTCACTGAAAACAGAAGGACTTATTGACGAGGACGGTATAATACCTTTCATGGGTGAGTCCAGCGTCTTTTGGCTGCGTGTGACGCTGCTGTTGTACTCGCTCGGTTTGTGGCACTCCCTCGTGACCGTGGTCCGGCGGCGGCAGCGTCTTTTCCGTCTCGCGCTAGGCTCGATATCGCTGGGCGCGGTGTTCCACTTGGTCTCGATCGTCGATCAGACGATGGCGCAAGGCCATGTCCCGGTCCACAACCTGCACGAGATGGCGTCGCTGGTGGCGTTCCTGATCACGGGTACTTTTCTGCTCGTTTACTGGCGATACAAATACGAGAGCCTGGCCGTTTTCGTTTTCCCCACGGTCTTTCTGTTGACCATGGTTGCCAGCCTCGGGACGGCCGCCGAGCCCCCTGAGGGCTATACCTTAGGCCGCTGGTGGCTGATTTCCCACGTCTTGCTGCTGCTGCTCGGTTACGCCGCGCTCACTCTTACGTTCGTCGCCGGAGTGATGTACATCATTCAGGAAAAAGAACTTAAGTCCAAACGGCCCAGGGCCTTTTACTACCGTCTCCCGCCCCTCGGCGCTCTTGATGAGATGGCTTACCGAACCCTGGCGGTGGGTTTCGTTCTGGTAACCTTGGGTCTGATTTCCGGTAGCTTCTGGGCCTTTGTCGAGTGGGGCTCGAACTGGATCGTTGATCCCACAATCGCCTTGGCGTTTGTAACGTGGGCCATCTATCTGGCAATGGTCTTCAGCCGGCTCGCGATTGGCTGGCGCGGGCGGAAGGCGGCCTACTTCTCGATCGCGGGGTTCTGCTCGGCCGCGCTGACCTGGATCGTCAACAGCGGCGTACATACGTCCATGCGGCCATGAGTGTCCTCCTGCTAGGTCTTAGCCACAAGACGGCACCCGTCGAGGTGCGGGAGCGCTTTGCCGTGGGCGACTCGGCCGCGTCTGAACGGCTTGCCGCACTTGCCAGTCGCCCCGGTATCTCAGAAGCCCTGATCCTAACGACCTGCAATCGTGTTGAGCTGCTCGTCCAACCCGAAACCGGCTCTGATCCCACCGAGGAGATTCTCTCCTTCCTCGGCTCCGAACACAGCGGCTTCGCCGACGAGGTTAAGCCTTACCTTTACCGCTACGTCGATCAGGATGCGATCCGGCATATCTTCCGCGTCGCCAGCAGCTTGGACTCGATGGTCCTGGGGGAACCTCAGATCCTGGGCCAGATCAAGGACGCCTACGCCAGCGCCAAAAAGGCGGGTACGATCCGCGGCGAACTCGACTTCGTCTTGAATCATGCCTTCCGGGTCGCGCGCCGCGTGCGCAACGAGACAGGCATAGGCAAGATGGCTGTCTCGGTCAGCTTCGTGGCCGTCGAACTCGCTCGCAAGATATTCGGCGATCTCAGCGGCAGGTCGATCCTCATCATCGGTGCCGGTAAGATGTCGGAGCTAGCCGCCAAACACCTGCGCCGGTCCGGCGGCGGCAAGGTTTACGTGACCAACCGCACTCACCAGCGTGCCGTCGAGCTGGCGAAAGTGTTCGACGGCCAGGCTGTGGAATTCAGCAGCCTTCTGGAGTGGCTCACGCGGGTCGACATCGTGATTACATCGACGGGCGCGCAGAACTTTATTCTCACGAAACAGACCGCCGAAGGAGTCATCGCGGCGCGCCGTCAGCGGCCGATCTTTTTTGTGGACATCGCCGTTCCGCGTGACATCGACCCGGCGATCAACTCCATCGACAACATGTTCGTCTACGACATCGACGACCTGCAGCACGTCGCCGACGCCAATCTCGAACAGCGCCAGCGCGAAGCCGAACGGGCTGAGTCGATCGTCGAAGAAGAACTTGCGAACCTGATGCATCGCCTCAAGACGCATCAGGTCGCGCCCACGATTGTCTCGTTACAAGACGAGTTGGAACGCATGCGGAGCGCCGAAATCCAGCGCTTCCGGTCCCAACTCGGTCATCTCACTCCGCGGCAAGAGCAAGCTGTCGAGGCGCTGACGCGCAGCATGGTCAACAAAATTGCTCATTCCCCTATCTCTCAAATGAAGAGGCTCGCGAGTCATCCCGACGGTTTACACTTTGTCGAGTTCGTCAAGCGTGCTTTCAACCTACAAAAATGAAACCGATCGTCATTGGAACCCGCGGTTCCCAATTAGCCATGTGGCAGGCCCAATGGGTTGCCGACCAACTCGAAGCCGTTGGTGTTGCTTCGCGCATCAAGGTGATCAAGACCACCGGCGACAAGCTCGGTACACGCGCCCTGGCCAAGCTCGTCACCTCAACCGGCGTCAAGGGCGTTTTCACGAAAGAGATCGACGAAGCCCTGATCAAGGGCAGCATTGATATCGCGGTTCACAGCCTGAAGGATCTTCCCGCTGAAACCGACCCGCGCCTCGACCTGGGCGCCATCCCCGAACGCGGCGACGCGCGTGATGCGGTCGTCGGCGCCGAACTCAAGGAGTTCCCGGAAGGAGCCCGGATCGGCACGGGCTCTTTGCGCCGAGCTTCGCAGATCCGCCGACTGCGGCCCGATCTTAAGGTCGAGGAGATTCGCGGCAACGTCGATACCCGCCTCAAGAAACTCGATGAAGGCCGTTATGAAGGCCTAGTCCTGGCCGCCGCCGGGCTGCAGCGGCTGGGGCTCGAAGGCCGCATCGCCCAGATTCTAGAACCCAACGTGATGTGTCCGGCCGTCGGACAGGGCGCGATCGCGATTCAGATTCGGGCCAAGGATACCGCCCTTCGCGAGATCCTGAAGCCGCTTCACCACGAGGAAACCGCCTGCGCCGTTATCGCCGAAAGAACTCTACTGGCGTCTATCGGCGGGGGCTGCCAGCTCCCGCTCGGGGGATATGCCGCCATCCAGGGCGATCGGCTGCGCTTGTCCGCGATGATCGTCTCAGAAGATGGCCGCCGCGCGTTCGTTCGCGTCGTCGAAGGCAGTCCCACCAACCCCACCGCTCTGGGACGCGAAACGGCCGAGAAGCTGCTGTCGCTCGGCGCCGGTGAATTCATGAAACCGGCGGCGGCAACGTCTAAGAAGACCACGAAGGCCATCAGGAGTGCACCCGCGCCCGCTTCCCCACCATATAAAGCTGCGAAGATGAAACCCAGCCCGAAACCGGCGGCAAGCAAGTCTCCGAAACAGACCGCGGCCAAGAAGTCCACCGCCAAAAAGACTGCCGCCAAGAAGGCAGGCGCGAAACCGACCCCCCCTGCGGCGAAGAGTACCGCCAAGACGAAACCGGCTGCCAAAGCATCGGCAAAGGCCGCTCCCAAGCCGACCCTGAAAACCGCTGCCAAGAAAGGTCGTGCCTAGTTCCGGGGACGCGCCACGATTTCATCAGTTTCAACAGCAGGTGCTCTTACTCAGGAGTTAGTAGACGAGTCAAACAGATTTTTCCGAGACTGATAGCAGCAGCCGGGCTTCCATCTCCTGGCCCTTCCAGGGCCGCGGGTTCGGCTGGCGCCGTTCGTGCTGGTCGCCGAGGGGCTTGGTGCAGGCAGAGGTGTTCGCGGGGCGCACAGGTGGAGCACACCGTTACGGGCGGATTTGGCACGAGCACACTTGAGTCGCGCCTCCCACTCGACTATGCTGTCGGGTTATGTCTGTGTGGCGTTCCATGAGGCGGGGTGGTTGGCGCGCGCTGATTGTCGGCGTCGCGCTGAGCCACGTTTCCTGTCATCAGGAGGAAGGCCCTTATCCTTCGAAGGAACTGAAGCTCATCGTCCAGGCCTCGCCGGGCGGGATTTCCGATACGGTCTCGCGCTTCATGGCCGCGCTGATTGAAAAGGACCTCGGCGTCCCAGTTGTGTGCGAGAACAAGCCTGGCGCGAGCGGCGCACTGGCCTTCTCGTACGTCGCGCGGCGGGCGCCTGACGGCTACACGCTGGGACACGCGCCGGTTGAGATCGCGGTTGTTCGTGCTCTGGGTTATGCCGACGTGGGGCCGGATAACATGGGCCTGATCTGTCTGGTTTCAAAGATCCCCGCTGTGCTCGTGGTTCGCGAAGACGCCCCATGGAACTCGTTCGAGGAATTCTTGTCCGCCGCTAGGCGTGAACCGGGCCGGCTGATCATGGCGCACTCCGGGACAGGTTCGATCTGGCACTTCAACTCGCTATTGATGGAGCAGGCGGCGGATGTGCGCGTGACTTACCTCCCTTACGGGGGGTCGTCGCAGTCATTGGCATCGCTGCTGGGCGGGCATGTTGACGCGGCGATCGCCGGAACGGGTGAGGCCATCGCCAACGTGCAGGCGGGGCGCTTGAAAGTACTGGCTGTGTTTGACAAGGCGCGATCGCGGCTCTATCCCGAAGCACCGACGAGCTACGAGTTGGGTTACGAGTTCGGAGCCCCGGCCTGGAGCGGGTTCTTTACTCCGGTCGGTGTACCGGAAGAGATTCTGGATCGCCTTGAGAGCGCATTCCACAAGGGTTTCGAGTCGGCCGAGTGGACCAAGCTATGCGAAGAGCGTGGCATGGAGGCCGTTTACATGGGCCGCGATGAGTTCCGGGAATTTGCGCTTGAACAGGCTGAGTTTTTCAGTGAAGAGATTCCGCGTTTGCTGACGCTCGAACGCTAGAGAGGAACAATGAGCGAACCCGCCAGCGCCGTACCCAACCGCACGGACCTGATCGTGGGCGGGCTGTTCCTCGCGCTGGGTGTCTATCTGACCGTCAGCGCCAGCATGCTTCCCTCCGGCTCGGGGGGGCTGCCGGGGGCCGGTTTCTTCCCGCGCGGGGTGGGCGTGGCGACGGTCCTGCTGAGCGTGGTGCTCCTTTTCAATGCGCTTAAGGGAACCGCAACGAGCCGATTCGCGCTCGAACATGGGCGAGTAATCGGCGGAGTGGTCGGGCTGACGTTCGTCTATCTGCTGCTTTGGGGCACGGGACTTTTCGCGCTACGCACGTTCGTGTTCCTCGCCTTGTTTCTGCGTTTCCTCGAGCAGTCGTGGCGTACGAGCGCAACAGTGGCGGGCGCGTTGACAGCCACGATCGCGGCGGCTTTCCAATACGGGCTGCGGGTCTCTCTGGAATAGCCGATGACAGCCGACCTGCTAACCGGACTACTGGCGATTCTGCAATGGAAGGTGCTGGGCTTCCTCGCCGTGGGCGTCTTGCTGGGAGCGGTGTTCGGCGCGCTACCCGGTCTGACGGCAACCATGGGTGTCGCCATTCTGACGCCGCTCACCTTCTGGGTTTCGGCGGAACAGGGTTTGGCGATGCTGCTGGGAATTTACTGCGGCGCGATTCCGGCGGGCGGCATCCCGGCGATCTTGATCAATGTTCCGGGGACCCCGGCGTCGATCGCGACCGCCTGGGACGGTTATCCGCTGGCGCAAAAAGGGCATGCCGGTTTGGCCCTGGGAATCAACGCGCTGCTTTCGGCTGTGGGGCAACTGACGAGTATTTTCTTTCTTGCGGTCGCGGCGTTCCCAATTGCGAGCTTCGCGCTGCGGTTCGGTCCGGCGGAGTATTTTGGGCTGGCGCTGTTCGGAATCAGTTTGATGGCGGGTGTTTCGGGCGAACGCGTCGGCAAGGGCATGTTGGCGGGCATGCTGGGGCTGGCGCTGGCGACAGTCGGGCTGGATCCGATGACGGCCTATCCGCGCTACACGTTCGGGCACTCGGAGTTTCTCGACGGCATCGCGTTTGTGCCGGTGATGATAGGACTTTTCGGACTGGCGGAGGTGTTGGTACAGATCTCGGAGCGCTGGGGAAAGGTGGAGCCAGCGCCGGGTAAGCTGGGGCGCATTTGGCCCGACGCGGCGCAATGGAAACGCATGTTCGTACCGATGCTGACTGGAGCGGGCATTGGCACGTTTGTGGGAGCGGTACCGGCCGCCGGCGGCGACATCGGGTCGGTGATTGCCTGGGAGCAGACGCGCCGCACATCGCGCAGGAAAGCGGAGTTCGGCAAGGGCTCGCTGGAAGGGCTGGCGGCCAGTTGCGCGGCCTGCAATGGCGCGATCGGCGGCGCCATGACGACAATGCTCACCTTGGGGATTCCCGGCGATGCGCCATCGGCGGTTCTGATCGGCGCGCTGCTGATTCACGGCATCCAGCCCGGGCCGTTGTTGTTCCGTGACCATCGTTCGTTCATCTTCAGCATCGTATTCCTGATGGCCTTCGCGGCCATCTTGGTGATGCTGGTTGGGCTGTTGGGCGCGAAACCGCTGGCGCGGGCGCTACGGATTCCGAACCCCTGGCTTTGGGCGGGCATCGTTCTGTTTGGGACGGTCGGCTCGTATGCGCTGAACAACGCCGTGGTTGACGTGTGGGCAATGTTCTTCGCGGGGATTGCGGGATTTCTTCTGCGAAAGGCCGATGTGCCTTTGGGCCCGCTCGTGCTGGGCTTGATCCTGGGGCCTATGATGGAATCGAATTTGCGGCGCGCCTTGATTCTCAGCCGCGGTGACTGGCTCGGAACGCTGTTCAGTAGCCCGATTGTTGTGTTCTTTCTGGCTGCGACCTTGCTTAGCCTGCTGCTGCCGCTGCTCAAAAAACGCCGCACGACATAAGCCGATGCGAACCAGCCTCATTGCGTTGATCGCTCTGTTGTTGGCCACCTTTCCGGCGTCCGCCGAGAAGGACACACTGGAGCTTCGAGGGCGGATCATCCCCCCGCTGAAGACGGCTTGGGTCGGCCTGCAATCGGCGACGGAGCCGTTTCGCGCGCAAACGCTGAGCGATTTCAAGGGACGCTTCAAGTTCAAAGATCTGCGGCCCGGCGGGTTCGCGCTGATCGTTTTCCACCCGCGCTGGGGCGAGCAACGCCGCTCGGTTGAGGTTACGCCCAGCTTCGCCGACGGTAAGAACCGCATCGAGGTCAACTTCATCGTGCGGCGCTCGAAGTCCGCGCTAGAACGCAACGCCGACGAAAGGCATACTGTCTCGGCGCTTGAGCTTTCGGTCAACCAGAAGGCACGCGCTGAGTTCCTCAAAGGAAACGAGCGAGTCGGAAAGCACGACATTGAAGGTGCGGTGAAGCATCTTAAGAAGGCTGTCGAGATCTCACCGCAATTCGTCGAGGCGTGGAATCAGCTCGGGACGATTGCTTATCAAAGGGCCGAGTATGAGCAGGCAGAGGAATATTTCCACGAAGCCCTGCTACTTGAATCCGATGCGTTTGGTCCGGTCGTCAACATGGGAGCTGCATTGCTCGCGCTGGGCCGCCATGACGAGGCGCTCGGTTACAACCGCTACGCCGCGACAATGCGGCCCGACGATGCGCTCGCTAATTCGCAACTGGGGCGCAATCATTTTCTACTCGGAAGCCATGAGGAAGCGATCGAGTACTTGCGAAAAGCGAAGGGCATCGACCCCGGCCATTTCAGCCTGCCGCAGGTGACCCTGGCCGAGATCTACAGCCGCGAAGGGAAGGTCGAGGCCGCCATCCGCGAGTTGGAGGATTACGTGGCCCGGCACCCGGACTCGCAACGGGCGGAGGCGACGCGTCAGACATTGGCGCGCTTGAAGGCCGAGTTGAAACAGAGCGACGTAGAAAATCCATAGGACGAGAATTAGAGACCACACATGGCTGACTCTCAGCGAGACTCCCTCGCACAACTCTGCCTCGACTTGCAAGCAGGCCGCCGGACGGCCGCTGACGCCGTTGACGGCTATCTTGACCGCATCGCGGCGATCGATCCCCGTATCGAGGCTTGGGCCTATGTTGCGCAGGATGAAGCGCGGCAAGAGGCGCGTGAGCTTGACCGAGAGTTCGCATCACGGGGATGCCGCGGCCCGCTGCATGGCGTTCCGTTCGGCGTGAAAGACATCTTCGACACAGCCGGCATGCCGACCGAATGGGGTACGCCGACGCAGCGCGGGCGCGTGCCGCGTGAGGACGCCGCGCTAGTCGCGCAGTTGCGACGGGCCGGCGCCATCGTACTCGGCAAGACTCACACGACGGCCTTCGCCTATTTTGATCCGGGGCCGACACGCAACCCGCACAACACCGATTTCAGTCCGGGCGGCTCGTCGAGCGGTTCGGCGGCGGCCGTCGCGGCGGGGATGGCCCCGTTCGCGATCGGCAGCCAGACGATGGGCTCGGTACTACGGCCGGCGTCGTTCTGCGGCATCGCAGGAATGAAGCCGACGTTCGACAGCCTGCCACTGGGTGGCGTGATGGAGTTCGCGAAAAGCCTCGATCACGCAGGCTTCTTTACGAAAAGCATCGAAGATATGCGCCACTTGTGGTCCGCCTATAGCGGGAAGGATATCGCGTCAACGGCGCGGCCGCCAAGCTGGATTCACGTGCCCTGGCCGATTGAGGATGGTCTCGAACCTGAGATGGAAGAAGCTTTTGGGGCGCTGATCGAGCGCCTGCGAGTGGGCGGGCTTCCGATCGAAGAACGGCCGCTGCCCGCAACGTTTCGCGGCCTTTTGCGCGCCGCGCGCACAATCAACAATTACGAAGGCGCCCGCGCCAACCGCGAGCGCTACGAGCAGCACGGTGTGGCGATCGGGCTCAAGCTGGCGGCGCTGGTCGAGGACGGGCTCACCATCAACGAGCAGACCTATCGCGGAGCGCTTGAAACGGTTGCGCGAGCGCGGGCGGAATTTGAAGCCTCGACGGCGGACGGTTCTGTGTGGTTCGTACCGGCGGCGCCCGGCACGGCGCCCGCGGGTATCGCTTCCACGGGTGATCCGCGCTGTAACGCTCCGTTCACGTCACTAGGAGTTCCGGCGCTTTCCGTGCCGTTCGCGCGAACCGGGCAGGGGCTGCCTTTAGGCTGCCAGATCGTCGCCTCGGCGGGCCGCGAGGATCTGCTGCTAGCGGCGGGCCGGCGTTGTGAAGACTTGCTGGAGGGCTTCGCCGGCTGACCCTCGGGTAACCCCGCGGGAGGTTCGTCCCTGCGAGGTCGCAGGATGTTTCGGGCCTAAAATGCTGTGCTAGTCTCGTAGTCTGGTGGTCCGAAAACATGAGAGTTGTCATCGCGGGTGGAGGTCAAGTGGCCACCCTGATTGCCCGCCGCCTGGTGCGGGAAGGTAACGAAGTCGTCGTTGTTGAAGAGAAAGTCGAGCGCTGCAGCCAGCTTCAAGATCTGCTCGACGCCAAGATCGTCCAGGGTAACGCCACGCGCGTCGCGACTTTGCGGCGCTGCGGGCTGGGCGAAACCGGGATGTTCATCGCCGCGACGAACTCGGACGAGTCGAACCTGCTTTCGTGCATGATCGCGCAGTCCGAGGCGGCGCAATTGGTGAAGATCGCGCGGATTCGCACCCACGAGGTCGAACAGTGGCGCCGCGTATGCGAGCAGGTCGGCCTGAAGATCGACTTGATCATCCACCCGGAAAGCCGCATTACCGAGCGCATCATGCGAGTCGTCGGCGTGCCGGGCGTTTCCGACATCTACGATTTTGCCGGCGGAGAAGTGAAGCTGTTCGGAATGAACGTCGACGCGACGAGCTGGTTCAACGGCAAGTCGCTCGAGGAACTCGACGCCGCCGGACCGCCGAAAGATTCGCTGATCGCATTGATCTTCCGGGGCCAGCAAGTAATCATCCCGCACGGCGAAGAGCGGCTGCGGACGGGCGACCATATCTACGTCATGGCGACGCGTGCGAACCTGGCGGCCGTATTCGGCTTCATGGGACTGGAGCACCGCGATTCGGTTTCGCGGGTCTTCATCGTCGGTGGAAAGCAACTGGGCATCAGCGTAGCGGAGGCGCTTGAGAAAAGGGGCGTCAGCGTGAAGCTTTTCGAGCAAGACGGCGCTCGCTGCGAAAAAATCTCAACGATCCTGAACAAGACCGTTGTCATCCACGGAGACGGCACCGATCAGACGACCCTGGAAGACGAAAATATAGATGGTGTTGACGCTTTTCTGGCGCTGAACCCTCACGACGAAGACAATATCATTGCCTCGCTGCTCGCGCGGCGGCTCGGGGCGAAAAAGGTGGTGCCGCTGATCAATCGCCTGAACTACCTGCCGATGGTGCAGAGGCTGGGCATCAACACCTCGGTCAGCCCGCGTCTGGAAGCGGTCGACCGTGCGCTGCAGTTTGTCCGCAAAGGCCGCGTGCTTTCCGTCACGACCTTTCGGGAAGAGGAAGCGGAGGCCATTGAACTGATCGCTTCACCGGGTTCGAAGTACGTCGGAAAGCACTTGCGCGACATCCGGTTCCCACGGGGAGCGATTGTCGGCGCGATCGCGCGCCCAACGGGAGAGGTGACGATTCCGAGGGGCGAAGCGACGATTCAGGCTGGCGACCGTGTCATTTTCTTCACGCTGGAAAGCGTCGTGACTGAGCTCGAAAGCGCCTTCCTCAACGAGCCGACCCGTCAGAGGAAGATCGGTTGATTCACCCCTCGGCGATTTCCTACGTCCTCGGCCAGTTCGTACTGGCTTTCTCGGGGACGATGCTGATACCGCTCATCTACGGGCTGCTGACGGGCGCGCCTGATACGTCAACGATGACTTGGTCGTTCGTCGTCACGGTCGTCGCCGGCGGAGGCATGGTTGTCGCCTCGCGGCGTCCTGACCGCGAACTGAACCAGCGGGAGGGGTTGCTGTTGGTGGTGGCGATTTGGTCGTGCGTCTCGCTGTTCGGCAGCCTGCCGTTTCTGTTCTCGCCGCACTTCGCGACGTTCACCGACGCGGTGTTCGAGGCGACATCGGGATTCACTACGACAGGGGCCACGGTGCTCGCCGACGTTGAGGTGCTTGGACCCGTTGTGCAGTTGTGGCGCTGTTTCTCCCACTGGCTCGGCGGCATGGGCATTGTGCTGCTGGGGGTCGCCATTCTGCCTTTGGTCGGCCACGGCGGCATGCACCTGTATCGGGCTGAGTTCTCCGGCGCTTCATCGGAGAAACTCAAGCCGCGCATTACCGAGACGGCGCTGTCGCTTTATAAGATCTACTTCAGCCTTTCGGTGATATTGTTTATCGCGTTGCGCTTTGCCGGCATGAACGCCTACGAGGCCATCTGCCATACATTCTCGACGCTCGGCACGGGTGGCTTCTCGACCCGCACCGCGAGCGTGGCTGGTTTTGAGAGCCCGCTCATCGAGTATCTGCTCATCATCTTCATGCTGCTGGCGGGCATGAGCTTTGTGCAGCACTATCTTCTCTTTGTCGAGTGGCGTCCGCGGCGGTTTTTTGCGGATGTTGAGATTCGATGGTACTTGCTGTTCGCCGCGATATCCACGCTCGTGATCAGCCTCGTCCTGGTCTTAGACAAGGGATACGGGATCGAAAAAGCCTTCCGCGGTTCTCTTTTCCAGGTCAGTTCGATCATGACGACGACGGGTTTTGTCAGCGAGGATTTCGAAGTCTGGCCCCCTTTACCTCAGCTAATGCTGCTGGCGCTGATGTTTGTCGGCGGATGTACCGGCTCCACGGCCGGAGGGCTGAAGACATCGCGTATCGTGCTGCTTGCCCGCGTCGTCGACCGCGAGTTCAAGAGGATGGTTGAACGCCGCGGCGTGTTCGCCGTGCGGCTCGGCGACGATGTCATTCCCGAAGGAACCATTCAGAGTCTTTTGAACCTGATCTATCTCGCCTTCGTTGTTAACTTTGTCTCATGCCTGTTGCTCGCCGCAATGGGCGTCGACGTGCTCACCTCGATCGCCGCTGTCGCGGCGTCGATGTTCAATGTCGGTCCGGGCCTGGGAGGGGTGGGCCCGCTTGACAACTACGGCCCACTGCCAGCCCTCGCCAAGTGGGTGTTGAGCGGTTGCATGATCGCGGGCCGTCTCGAGTTCTACACGGTTCTTGTGATTTTGACTCCGGCGTTCTGGCGCAAGTAGCAGGCGCCTGTGCCGACGCACGGCGAACCAAGGATATACTCAATCTGAGATGCGCGAAAGAACCAATACGGAGCTGGTTCAGCGTGCCATCATGTGGAGCCTGTCGGCTCTGGTTGTCTATTTCCTGTATCTGATCAGTCAACCATTCTTGGCGCCCCTTGTTTCGGCCGCGATTCTTGCAATCTTCTCGTTCCCGCTTCATCGTGCGACGTGCCGCAAGATTGAGAATGTCAACGGAGCGGCGCTGGTTTCGGTTTGTATCGTGACGCTGGTGATTCTGTTGCCGCTAGCCTGGCTCGTGCCGGCGTTCGTCAGCGAAGCGCTCGCGGTAGCTCGAAGAGTGCCCACGGTGGAGCTTCTTCCGAAGGCGAAGAGCTTGATCGATCCCTACCTGAGCCAGTCGCCTGTGCCCCTGGGCGATTTCGATGGAATGATCAAAGACCTGTCGCAGAAGGCCGGCTCGATCATCGCGGAAGGATCGGCGCGGCTAGCCGGAAACGTTGTGGTTTGGCTTGTTGACCTGACTGTGATCGTGCTTGCGTTGTTCTATCTATTTCGCGATGGGCGCGAAGTCCTGGAAACGATCAAGGAGATCGCGCCGATGGGTGAGCTGCATCGCGAGCGCATGATGCTGGAGGTCGCGGAGCTGATCGGTGTAACGATTTCGAGCGGATTGGTGGTCGCCGTTGTGCAGGGAGTGCTGGCGGGCTTGATCTTCTGGGCGCTGGATTTGCAATCCCCCATATTCTGGGGATTCATCTCCGGGTTTTTGGCCTTTTTGCCCGTGGTGGGTCCTTGGCTCGTTTGGGGGCCGGCGGGCATTGGCTTGATCGTGACGGGAGAGATCGGACGTGGCGTCGGGCTCATGATTTTGGGATTTGTCGTGGTTAGTGGAGCCGATAACCTGATTCGACCCATGCTGATCGCGGGGCGTTCGCAGTTAAACGGGCTGCTCGTTTTTGTCAGCGTACTAGGCGGCATCCAAACATTCGGCTTCATCGGCGTGGTCGTGGGCCCGCTGGTGGTGGCCACGGCCGTGGGACTGCTGAAGGGATATTGCGACAGCCTACGAGAGCAACGAGCGCGGCCGGCTGAGGCGCCTGAGACTGCTTCGGAAGCCGCCTGAATGGGTCGCGAGGCATGTGAGCTGCCGCACGCGGGGCTCGTTGACATCGGACAGGGTGTTGGTTATAGTGATCCGAGGTTAGGAGCTCGAAGCTTGCGCGTCTTCAGGGGACTTCGCGCTAGTATGAGGTCCGAAACGGGGACCCGAGTTTTGGTGGCTCTGGGTATTCTGAGAGATTTTTGACATGCAGCCGAGTCGGCCTTGATGCCGCCCGGTGTTGAACCGTGCCCAGGTGGCGCGCGAGATCCCCCGCGCCGCCGAACAAGGGCCCTGGAGATTGGGGAGAAATGGCCAGCGAACCGAACGCCGTAGACCACGGCATAACGCCGGAAACGGAATCCTCCGTTCTTGCGACGCGGACAGCTGCCCAGGAGCCGGTGCACGACCCCAAGAACGGCTACGCGCAAGCGCCGGCCCCAGCTGTTGAAACGGTGTCTGAAACCTCATCCGCAGCGTCCTCGCTGGCCTCAACAGGTGACGCTGCCAACACGGGCTCCGTCGGCCCTGCTTTCACAGCAGAGGAAATACACGCCAAGGCCGAGCCGGCTTCCGCGCCTCCCAGGACATTCGATTTCGTCGCCTCGGCCCCTCAGACGCCGGGCGTGCCTGGTATGCCTGTGAGTGGTGGCGCCCCAGAACCTGCTGACGAAGAGATTCCTGATCCCGATGAGATGGAAACTCTCATGGGAGGATATGGCGACTTCCCCAGCGTGCACGTGGGTGAGCTCTGTAGCGGCGTCGTCGTCAGCATCGGACCAGGCGGGGTCGTTATCGATATCGGCGGCAAGACGGAAGGCTTGGCCCCGGTCGAGGACTTTCACGACCGCGCGGGTGACATCGCCGTCAAGGAAGGTCAGGAGATCGAGGTTTTCGTTGAGAGCCGCGGCGCGCTCGGCGAATACGCAAGTCTCTCGTATCGCCGCGCTCAACAGTCACGTATCTGGAACGTGATCGAGGAAGCGGAAAGGACAGGAGCGCCGGTGCAGGCCGAGGTGACTGGGCGCGTCAAAGGCGGCCTTTCCGTCGATGTAGGGATTTCCGCGTTCTTGCCGGGATCGCAGGTCGATCTGAAACCCGCCCGCGACCTGGATGCGTTGATTGGCCAATTCCTGCCGGTGCGAATTGTGAAGAGCAACAAGCGCCGCGGCAACATCGTTGTCTCGCGGCGCAGCCTGCTCGAGGAAGAGCGGGATCGAGTTAAGAAACTGACGCTCGAGAAGATCGAAGAAGGCGCGGTGGTCACCGGAACGATCAAGAACGTCACCGATTACGGCGCTTTCGTTGATCTCGGCGGCATTGACGGGCTGATTCACGTAACCGATATTTCCTACGGCCGCATCAAAGGCCCGTCGGAAGTCCTCAGGAAGGGCCAGCAGATCAGCGCCAAAGTTCTTCAATTCGACAAGGAGAAGGAGAAAGTCTCGCTGAGCCTGAAGCACATGCAGCCGGACCCCTGGGAGGGAGTTTCCGAGCGGTATATGGTCGGCGAGAAGGCAACGGGCAAGGTCGCGAGTCTAAGCGATTATGGTGTCTTCGTGGAGCTAGAGAGCGGAGTCGAGGGCTTGGTCCATGCGTCGGAACTGACTTGGTCTCGCCGCCGCCGTCATCCTTCCAAGCTCTACAAAGCGGGTGATCCGATCGAGGTCATGGTGCTCGGTGTCAAGCAACAGGAACGCCGTATCTCGATCAGCGTCAAGCACCTTCAGCCGGACCCCTGGTTTGAGATCGAGGAACGCCTCCGCCCCGGGACCATCGTCGAGGGGCGTGTACGCAACTTGGCTTCTTACGGCGCTTTCATGGAGATCGAGGAAGGTGTCGACGGCTTGATCCACGTTTCGGACCTTTCCTGGGATCAGAAGGCCAAGAATCCCCAGGACGTGCTCAAGAAGGGCGAGATCGTTAAGGCCGTGGTGCTCAGCATCGACAAGGAGAATCAGCGGCTATCGCTGGGCCTCAAGCAGCTGCAGCCGAATGTCTGGGAAACCTTCTTCAGCACCTGCGTCATGGGTGATATCGTAACGGGCCGAGTAACACGCAGGGCAAAGTTTGGTTGCTTCGTCGAGTTGGCGGAAGGCGTCGAAGGACTTTGCCACAACCTGGAGATGCCGAAAAGCTCCGGGCAGAAGAAGAAAGACCTGCAGGTGGGTCAGACATGCTCGTTCCGGGTTATCAAACTGGAAGAGTTCGAACGCCGGATCGGGCTGAGCCGCCGCAATGTAGAGGATTCCGAGGCCGCCGCCGCGACGGGTTAGCGCGCACTTCTCACCACGTGGCGAGGTGAGTGCGGGTTCAATCGTCCGGCAAGCTAAAGGTCAGCAGCGAGCCGCCTGCCGCGATAGCAATATACTCTTTGCCGCGGAAGCGGTAGGCGATAGGTGGCGCCGCCACGGTCCCGCCTACCTGAAACTTCCAGAGCACTTTACCGGTCCTTGCGTCGAATCCTGTGACGTATCCCTGGGAATCGCCGCCGAAAAGCAGCCCGCCGGCCGTGGCGAGTAGTCCGCTGCTAGGCGGGGTCACCATTTCGTAGCGCCATTTCGTCTCGCCGGTTGTTGGGTCGACGGCGATGATCGACCCGTTCGACGGTTGATCGCTGATGCGCCCGACCGTGCTGCCTTGATACCACTGTCCTTCGATGTAGCCTTGGTTGGTCATGTAGTAAATCTGGCAGCCGTCGGTTGCATCGAAGTAGTAGAGGCCGGTTTGCGGGCTATAGGCGGTGGGGTGCCAGTTGTGTCCACCGCCCAGGCCCGGACAGGCCACATTGCCTTCCTCGGTCGGGTCGTGGCCCGGAATCAAGATGGGACGGCCCTTCGAGTCGATGCCATCGGCCCAAGTGACCTTGGTGTAGGCCCTGGCGAGCAGAAACTCACCCGTTGCGCGGTCGAGGGCGTAGAAATGTCCGTTACGGTTGGCCTGCATCAGCACCTTGCGCTTCTGACCTTTGATGCTGAGGTCCAAGAGCACCGGGTCGGCCACGGCGTCCCAATCGTGGACGTCATGTGGCGTGAACTGGTAATGCCATTTGAGCTCGCCCGTATCGGCGTCGAGCGCAACCACGCTACATGTATAGAGGTTGTCTCCCGGTCGCACGTCGCCGTTCATGTCCGGACCCGGATTGCCGGTGCCCCAATAGATCAGGTTTAGGTCGGGATCATAGGTGCCCGTCACCCAGGTCGAACCTCCGCCGCGCTTCCACGAATCGCCGCCCCAGGTCTCGTTGCCCGGCTCGCCGGGGCCCGGGACGGTCCAGAAGCGCCAAACGCGCTTGCCCGTTGTGGCGTCGTAGGCATCGAGGAAATCGCGTGTGCCGAACTCAGCACCCGCAATTCCGACGAGCACCAGATTCTTGACGAGCAGCGGCGCGGCGGTTGCCGAATAGCCGTGCTTGTAGTCGGCAACCGTTGTTTCCCAAAGCGTATCGCCGGTCTTGGCGTCAATCGCCACGAGCGTCCCACCAAAATTCACCTTGAAAAGCGTGTCGCCGAGAATCCCGAATCCGCGGTTGGGCTGCCCGCAGCATCCCTGCGCATCCTTTTCGGGCTGCTTCGAGTAGTGCCACAGCTCGCGGCCCGTCAGCAGATCGAGCGCCCAAGCGTGATTGCCGTGGCCGGTGATGTACATGACGCCGTCTTTGACAAGAGGCGTCGTCTGGAATCGGCCGGAAACGCCGGTCTGGAATATCCACGCCGGAGCGAGGCGCTTAACAGCCTGTGGTGGAAGTCCCACATTGAAACAAGAGTCGATAAACTTGTTCTATGGCAATGGGAC
>JAQBUE010000062.1 GCA_027624045.1 Acidobacteriota bacterium | reverse complement strand
AATGTCGCCTGCCCCGACCGCTGCGTCTTCAGGATCATCTTGTATTGGAAACACTCCCTCCTTTCAGGATCATCTTGCATTGGACAACTCTCCGAAAGGCGCGTCAAGCGCCCGAGACGTTATGATAGATAGCGCTTTCGATCTTACCTATTATGCATCCTGATCTGCCCCACCTAAGGGAGCTACAAGAACTCGACAACCGCATTCGCGAGTTGGACGAGGAAATCAGCCGTCTGCCCAAATACGTGGCGCGGATCGAAAGCCAGCTTGAATCCCACAAGCGGGCCCTGCAGGCCGACAAAGACGCGCTCGAAGAAAACCGCAAGTCCCGCGTCAAGATGGATGCTGAGATCGTCGACGCTCAGCAGAAGGCCGCGCGGCTCAGAACGCAGATGAACGAAGCCCGCACGAACGAGCAGTTTCGGGCCTTCCAGCATGAGATCGAGTTCTTCGAGAAGGATGTCAGCAAGATAGAAGACCGCATTCTCGACAAAATGGTCGAGTCCGAAACGTACGACCGCAACGTCAAGATCGCGCAGACGGCGCTTGACGAAGAGGCAATCAAAGTCGCATCAGAAGTGGAAACAGTAAAGGCGAGAGTCGCTGAGGACCAAAGGGAAGCGGAAGCCAAGCGCACCGAGCGCGCCGAACACGCGGCACGGATCTCGGGCGCTGCGCTGCGCATCTATGAGCGCGTCAGAAGAACCCGCGGCGGCATCGCCGTCGCCCGCGCCGATATGCAGTACTGTCTCGCTTGCAACGTAATGTTGCGGCCCCAATTCAGCCAGACTCTGCGCGGTGCTGACGAGCTTCTTACCTGCGAATCCTGCGGACGCATCCTGTACTACGAGCCGCCCGGAGCTGTAGTTGCCGAAGACCCGGCGGCCATGAATTCCTAGCCGCCCGACGCGGCATTATCCATGCCGAATTCCGCACTGACCGACCTCAGTGAAGAGGAGCGTTTCTTCTTCGAGACGGTCCGCCGTTTCGCCCTCGATCGCATCGGGCCTCACGTGCGCCGGATGGATGAGGAAGCACACTTCCCCCGCGAACTCATTACGGAATTCTTTGAACTCGGACTGATGAGCATCAACATCCCCGAGGAGTTGGGAGGGCAGGGTGGCTCGTTCTTCATGGCGGCGCTCGCCATCGAAGCGCTCTCAACGGTCGACCCCTCGGCGGCGCTAGTCGTCGACGTACACAATACGCTGGTGACCAATGCGGTCTCGAACTGGGGCAGTGACGAGCAGAAGCGTAAGTACCTGCCGAAGCTGGCGCGGGACACGGTCGGCGCTTACGCCCTCTCTGAAGCCGGTGCCGGCAGCGACGCTTTCGCCATGGCGACACGCGCCAGCGATCGGGGCGACCACTACGAAATCAGCGGCCGTAAGCTCTGGATCAGCAACGCCCAGGAAGCCGGCCTCTTCGTGCTTTTCGCGAACCTGAATCCCGAGGCCGGCTATCGCGGCATCACCGCCTTCCTAATCGACCCGTCATCGCCTGGTTTCTCGGTGGGCAGGAAAGAGGACAAGCTGGGCATTCGGGCTTCGTCCACCTGTGAACTCATCCTCGATTCCTGTCGTGTCCCCAAAGAGAACTTATTGGGCGAGGAAGGCAAGGGCTACAAGATCGCGATCGAAACCTTAAACGAAGGACGGATCGGAGTTGCGGCGCAGAGTCTCGGGATCGCTGAAGCCGCGCTCGATCATGCTCTGCAATATGCGCAAGAACGCAAACAGTTCGGCAAACCGATCGCCGAGTTCCAAGGCCTGCAGTTCCAGTTGGCGCAGATGGCGACCGATGTCGAAGCCGCGCGCCTGCTCGTCTACAACGCGGCTCGTCTGAAAGATGCCGGCCGGCCCTTTCTAACCGCGGCCGCGATGGCCAAGCTCGTCGCCTCGGAGACGGCCGTTCGCGTCGCCGCCAAATCGCTCGATGTCTTCGGCGGTATCGGCTTCACGAAGGAGTGCCCCGTCGAAAAACTCTACCGCGACGCCAAGATCGGCACGATCTACGAAGGCACCAGCAACATGCAACTCCAAACCATCGCCAAGCAACTGCTTAGCGGTAAATCCAAGATTCTACCGAGCTGACACGGTCGTCCCCGGCTTGGCCGTGTCGGCCCAAAAGGCAGGGCCACGGCATGCCATGGCCGCGGGCCGGAGGCGGCCCAGATTTGCTATTCACCCGCGACCTGTGGTAGACCATACGTCTCATGGAGGACAATATGCGAACCAAAGTTGTTCCGCTTCAAGCCGCCGCCCTGCTCGCGGTGGCATTCGTATTGACCGCTTGTTCGGGAGGTGAACCGGCAGGACCTCGGGCCGGCACGCCGGCCTGGTACTGGCAGGCCGCGCAAGAAACATTCGACGCCGCCGACTACGTCAAGGCCCAAGAACATCTCGGTGAAATCACGGGCGACGAGAACGAATGGCGGAAGCGCGCGGCTGTGTGGCGCATCGTCGTTCTGAGCGGCCTTTCCCGCTCTTACCTCGAGCTCAGTGACGCCTATTCGAAAGGAGCCGAAGCCAGCCCGGCAAAATCCGCGGCGTTCCAGAACCCCATCCAGCAGTACCAACGCGACGCCCGGCAGTACGCCATCGAATTGGCTGAGTCACTGCCGAAGTACCAGAAGTTCTGGGCCGCTGACGCTACGATTCCCTTCGACTTTAGTTTCCCCGCGGGCAGCCCCAACGAATCCCCTCAACTTTCCCGAATCGAGGATGGCGAGGTTCCCACCGAAGTACAACAATCCGAGACCGAACGACAGGAAGTGAATCGCGGCGTCCTGCTGCAGGCCGCTCTTCTGGCCGGCTCGGGCGACGATATCAACACCGCCCGCGGAAAGTTTGGCGGTGGCCCGGTCGAAGTCCCCAAGGATGCGTTCCTGAACGGTCTTGGCCGGACGATGTGGATCGTTTCCGAGCTTTTCGATCGCGCACACCTCAACCAGCCCGACATCGAGAAGATCCTCGTCACTCAGGCTCACAAGGCGATCGAAACGACGATTGAATCCGCCGACGAGGACGTCAAGAAGGATGCGGAAGCGTTGAAGAAAGACATTGAAGAGAAACAGAAACTTGATGAAGAGGTCCGCAAACGCCTGCGGGGCTGAGTCCGTCGCCCCGTACCGCGCGCCATTGGATCGCCAGCGTAAGCATCCCAAGTGGGCCGCCAGTCCGGCCAAAGTCGGCGGCCTCGTCCTCAACGGCGAGGCGCTGCCGCGCCTGACCGCCCGCGAGGTGCGCGTCACAGCGGCGGCGTAGGGCGGCGCGGCGCGCTCTGCTACAATTGCTTCTCCAGCCCTAGCTGATTCGCAGGTTCTGTTATGAAAGCCGTCCGTGTTCATGAGCATGGCGGGCCGGAGGTACTCCGTTACGAGGATGCCCCCGATCCGCGACCCCAGCCCGATCAGGCCATCGTCAAGATCGATGTCTGCGGCGTCAACTTCATCGACATCTACTTCCGTACCGGGCTCTACAAGACAGATCTTCCGTTCACCAATGGACAGGAAGCCGCTGGTGTCGTCAGTGAAGTCGGGGCCGATGTCACTGGCCTCAAGCCCGGTGATCGTGTCTCCTACTGCGGTGTGCAGGGGGGCTATGCCGAGTACGCGGCTGTTCCGGCCCAACGCCTCGTCAAGGTTCCCGACGGCGTCGACTCGTCCAGCGCGGCCGCGCTCATGGTTCAAGGGATGACGGTCCATTACCTGACGCATTCCACTTTCGCCCTCGGCTCCGGGCACACGGCGCTTGTTCACGCCGCCGCCGGCGGTGTCGGGCTGCTTCTGGTCCAAGTCGGAAAGATGCTCGGCGCACGCATCATCGCTACCTGCTCTACCGAAGAGAAGGCCGCGCTCGTGCGCGCCGCCGGCGCTGACGAGGTCATCCTCTATACCCAGAAAGACTTCCTCACGGAAGTCAAACGTCTCACCGATGGGAAAGGTGTTGATGTCGCCTACGACTCAGTCGGCAAGGCAACCTGGCAGGGCAGTCTCGACTCGCTGAAGCCTCGCGGCATGATGGTTTTCTTCGGCAACGCCAGCGGCCCGGTTCCCGCCATCGAACCTCTTACGCTGACGGCCAAAGGCTCCCTGTTCATGACCAGACCCAGCCTGCCTCACCACATCGCGACGCGTGAAGACCTCGAGAAACGCTCTTCCGATCTCTTCAACTGGGTACGTGACGGCAAACTCAAGGTGCGGATCGGCGAAACGTTTCGGCTCTCGGAGGCCGCCACCGCGCAAGAGCGCCTGGCCGGAAGATTGACGACGGGCAAACTTCTGCTGGCTCCTTGAAGCAAGAGCTGCTAGCGCCCGGTTTGCATCCGGCCCCGCGTTTCGAGAAGATACTTATTACACCGTCACCGTTCGCGCTGGGGACTTTGAGTAAGTAATACCTTTCATGCCGAGCGGAGAAAGTACAGGAATGTTAGACACCATCAGCGGCTATCTCTTCTGCTTAATCTTTGGACTGATCGGCCTCGCCCTCGCCGGCTGGCTGCTTATCTCCGGCCAAGTCATCAACTCGATCGACGACCTGTTCATGGTGCTCGCCGGGCTTCTCTTGGCCGCGATCTGTTTCGGTTACCTGGGTTGGCGCCTGCAAGCAGCGTGGACGGCTGGGGCACCGCCGAACGAAAAGGCATAGGGGAGAGCACTGTTCAGCCAGCGGCGACGCCCGAGCGGTCGTCCAGGCGCCCGTCCAGTAAAATAGCCCGGCCTAGCCGGCGCGCCTGTCTCGCTCAAGCGCGGACGCAAGCATGCTCAGCGACTCGGCAACTGCCACGCTATCGTCCGCCGTGTCAGCCCGCGGCGGATCGAGATCCTCGTTATCATGCATTCCGATCCGAGTAGGAGTAGTGGTATCCATAGTCACGGTAGTATCCATAGTCAAGATTATTGAGATCGACTCGGTTCATCACGAAGCCAAGGAAGTGAACACCGGCGTCGTCAAACGTTTGCTTCGTTCGAAGCAGCGAACCCCGCTCGGTGGTATCGGAAACAACGAGGATGACACCTTCGACCAAACGCGAAATTGTTCGAGCGTCCGAGAGCACCAACGACGGCGGCGAGTCGACGACCACATGCTGGAAGCGATTTCCGACCTCTTGCAGCAATGTCGACAGGCGAGGCGAGTAGAGCAGGTCGGACGCTACCAAACTCGAACGCCCCGCGGGAACGAGCGACAGGCCTTCGATCTTTGTCGCGACGACCACTTGGTCCAAACTTGCCCTCCCCTGAAGGTAGTCCGTCAGACCTATTTCGCTTTCTACACCGAGCTGGCGGGCGCAGTTGGGACGCCGCATATCGGCATCGACCACGAGAACCTGCCGCCCCAACTGGGCCAGACTGCAGGCCAGGTTCAGACTCACGGACGTCTTGCCTTCTTCCGGTTGCGAGCTTGTCACAAGGATGCGCCGCATCGATTCATCCCAGCCCAGCAGAACCGAGCTTCTTAGCGTTCGGTAGGCTTCCGACAGCCCTTGCTCGGGCGCCCAAGGCACGAAGCCGTTCTCGGCTATCGCTTCTTTGCCTGCTCCGTTGCCGTTGAGGAAAGCGAGCAGCGGCGGATTTCGGGACTTCCTCTTGCCTCCCGGCCGCTTGGTTTGCACGGCTTGCAGGTGCTGCTGTTTACTGCGCGGAATCACCGCCAGCATGGCCAGGCCCGTCATGCGCTCAACCTCATCCGGAGTTCGAACGACGGTATTAAGGTGCTCCTTCACGAATGCCAGCCCCACGCCAAACAACAGTCCGCATGTCAGCGCGAACAGCAAGTTGCGAAGTTTCTTGGGCCGGTAAGGGAGTTCGGCAATCTCCGCCCGATCGAGGACCGAGATGTTTGACGCACGCAGGCCGGCGGAGATCCCAGCCTCTTTCAGCCGCTGCAGCAATCCCTCGTAGAGTTGGCGGTTGGTCGCAGCGTCGCGATTGAGGATGTTGTACTGGATGAAATCGTCGCTGAGTTGGTTGACCATCGCCCGCTGCTTCAGCGCGGCCTGCGATAACAGTTTTTCGCGGCGTTCGGCGATTTCGAATTCCTCCCGAACACTGCTCAGCATTCGAGCCCTCTCGGCGGCCAGCGAGCGCCCGGCTTCCTCGACCTGGCGCTCAATACGCTGCACCTTGGGATACTCGGGGGCGAACGTCACGAGCAACTGTGAACGCTCCCGCCGCAACTCGGCCAGCGTGGCCTGGTAGTCGCGATAGGCTTCGCTGTTCAGGCTGCCGGGCAAGCGCGCGCCCCCTTGCAGGGAATCCTCAACCAACATCGCGACCGACTGTTTCTGGATGCGGTCCGCCTCGGCCCGCGTGAGCTCATCCTCCAGCTTCGCCAGCTTCTCGGTGGTAATGTCCTTGCGCTCTTCGACGAACAGAATCGAATGCGCCGCCGCATATTCGTGGAGTTCCGTCTCGCTTGCTTCGAGCTTCGCTTTCAGCGTCGAAAGCTGCGCTTGAAGCCATCCCGAGGCTTTCTGTGTGGCGTTCCACTTCGCTTCGAGATTGTGCTCGATGTATTCTTCCGCCAGCGTGTTGACGACGAGCGGCGCGAGTTCGCGGTCAACGGACTCGAAACTCACGTCAACGAGCCGTGTCCCTTTGCCGGGGTTCACCCCGAGCCGCCCGAGAAACAGATCGATCACAGCGGGCGGGACCCATTCCGGGTCGGGCGACTCGGCAGCGCCTGATTCTGCCTCCGGCTGGAACTCCACACGATCGGCCAAGCCCAGCTTCGAGATGACGCGCTTCGACAGGCTGCGGCTCGTGAGCACCTTGTACTGCGTCTCGATGTAGTCGGGCTGTTCGGCGACCTGCGAAAACTTATCGTCGAGACGCGAGATGTCTTGCTCCTCGCGGTCGATCTGAATCGTCGCCTTCGCCTGATAGGTCGGCACTTGGATGTAGTTGTAGATCGCCGCCAGTACCACCGCCGCGGCTGCCGTACTCAGAATCGTCCAGCGCCGCGCATGGATCGTGCGCCAGTAGTCGCGCAGCGAGAACTCCCCACGAGATTCGGGCTCCTCGGCCGCAAATCCCTGGAACGGCGCCGTGACCTCGCCATTGGATGGCGTGACCCGCGCCGGCTTGGGCGGCGCGATAGCTTGGGCGAGCTTCTGCAACTTATCGTTCATCGCTGATTTATCATTTCGCTGGGATAGCAGTTAGCGCCGGAAAATCGCCACACCGGTTCCGACTTGGATCATTGCCTCAACACTGCGGCTCAGAACGCTCTTGGCGCGGCTATCGGGAATATAGAGAATGTCGTTCGCCTCCAGATCAAGGTCCGGCTCCTTGCCTTCGATGACGTCTTTGATACGAATGAGGATCTCTTGCTTGTTCCCCGCGCTCTGTCGAATCACTCGCGACTTCTGCGGCGAGGAATACTCGCCGAAACCCGATGCCAAAGAAATCGCCCGCAGCACCGTCATCCTCTCCTGATCTTTGATGACGAATCCGCCTGGCTTCTCGACCGCGCCCATTACATAGACAACGCCGGCCTTCGACACCCGGATGACGTCGTGTGGCTCGACGACCGGGTTCGCTTCGCCACCGGCTTTCGACGTGAGCAACTCTCGAACCGATACGACCAGCTCGTCCGAACCCGTGGAGAAATCATGCCGGCCAACCGCCGATCCCAGTAGATCCATGCGCGCGACAGCGGCTTCCTCGCTAGCGGCGCCGCCGCGGTTGATTGCAATCGTCTCGCCGGCTTCCTCGGTGAACCCTCCGGCCATGGCCAACACTTCGAGCAGCCGGCGTTCGCCCTGCAACTGGTAGACGCCGGGCTCTTTCACGGCCCCCACCACCGAGACCGGCTGGCTGCGAAAGTCCTTCACGCTGACGCTGATCTGCGGATCGCGCAGGTAGCGGGTTCCGTAGCGCTGTTTCAGCCCGGCTTCGATCTCCAGCGTTGTTTGACCCTGGACCGGCAGCTCTCCAATCAGGGGCACCGAAATGATGCCCTCCGGCGTGACGACGGTCGGACGGCTCAGTTCCTCGACCTCGAAGACCACGATGTCGAGAACATCTCCAGGACCGACCCGGTAGGGTCCTCGCACACCCACTTCGTTGGGGGCCGCCGCGAACAGAGCGGGCAGCCCGATCAGGAGCGCACAGAGAACGATGCGAGAGAGAACGATGCGAGAGAGAATGGTGCAAGGGTGAGGATTGAGCATACGCGGATAAGCCAGAGCCAGGGGCTTACCGCAAGAAATCGGCCTTATCCGGTAGGTTCTTTAGTCTGATCGCTGATCATCCGCCGCGAATCGACTTGATCGAGGGAGGCAGCGCGAAGCGATTCCGAGGGATCGAATGTCAGGTGGGGGGGGGGGATACTTGATCGCAGTGACCAACCCCACAGTCCCGGGCGAGCCCGTTAAGACTCGCCCGGGACCGTGGAGACAATCGTTACTTGCGAGAGCAAGCGGTGAGGGCGCCGGTCGGGTCGACCGCATCGCCACCCTCTTCGATGTGCGTAATGCGTCCCTCAGTGTCGATCACGAATGTCGCGCGAGACGCGATGCCGCGCTCCTCGATCAGCACTCCGTAATCTTTGGAAGCTTTGCGCTGAGAAAAGTCACTCAGCAAGGGATAGCTAACGCCCAACTCGTCAGACCAGTGTTTGAGAGTCGGTCCGTTATCGGTGCTCACCAGCAGCACCTGTGCTCCAGCATTTTCAAATTTTGCGATACCAACCTGGTACGCTTTGACTTCCTTCGTTCAACCACCTGTGAAAGCCGCCGGGAAGAAACCCACGACGACCTGTTGTTTCCCCAGGTAATCCGAGAGCGAAATCGTCCCACCCGTTGTCGAGGACAACGTGAAGTCCGGCGCCTTGTCCCCGACCTTAAGATGGGTCGCGGCCAAAGCATTCGCCATGGCGAACGAGAGGAATAGCAATGTAAATCGTTTCATCGAACCTCCCGGGCAGAGGCCAAGGGCGGCCTCGCTGCTTGTAATTGTACTGGGACGGGCGCGGGAACACAATGTTGGGTTTGTTCACGAGCCCGGGCTAGCGGGGCGATACAAACCGTGTACCCGCAGATAATCGGAAACCGCCGCCGGGAGCCACTCCTTCACCGCATCAACGCCGTCAGCGGCTCGCAGCTCGGCGCGCAACTCGGTCGATGAAACCGGCACCGCGACGTCCCGCAGCCAATGTAGCCGCGTCCCCGCCGGAACGGTGTCCTCGCTACATTCCGCGCCCGGCCGGCTCACGACGATCCACTCCACCTGGCGCACGACGTCTTCCCAACGATGCCAGGACCGAATATCGGCGAAGGCGTCGCAGCCGATCACGAAGAACAGCCTATCGCCGGGGGCCAGACCGGCCTTGACGCGCTGAATCGTATCGATCGAATAGTTCGGCTCACCGGCCGGCCGCTCGGCCTCCAGATCGGAAGCTTCGAAGCGGGCATCCACCTCGCAAGCCAGCTTCACCATCGCCAGCCGATGCTGATAGGGAGCTTCGGGCTGCCGGCCGCGGTGGGGCGGCCTACCTCCGGGAATGAATAGGACGCGATCGAGCCCCAAGGCGTCGGCCGCGGCGCGAGCCACTTCCAGATGCCCGTTGTGGATAGGGTCGAAGGTTCCGCCGTAAAGCGCTATTCTCACTCCGCCTCAACCGCCGCTTCGCGCACCTCGCGGACCCGCGTCCCCAGGTAACGCTTCAGCTCATCTATCCCCTTACCCGTTACCGAAGAGATCATATAGAAGGCAAGCTTCTTAGCTTCGCAGAACCGGCGTAAGCTCTCGACCCGCTCGGGACTCTGCGCGGCGTCGATCTTGGTTGCGACGACCACCATCGGTTCGGCCGCCAGCTTGGGCGAAAAGCTCGCGAGCTCATTCATGACGACTTCATAGTCGGAAACCGGGTCGCGCTCGCTGAAGTCGCTGACGTCAATCATGTGAGCCAGGACGCGCGTCCGCTCAATATGCCGCAGGAACCGCAGTCCCAGGCCATGGCCTTCATGCGCCCCTTCGATGATTCCGGGAATATCGGCCACCACGAAACTCTCGGACTCACCGACGGTCACCACTCCCAGGTTCGGTTCGAGCGTCGTAAACGGGTAGTCGGCGATCTTAGGGTGCGCCGCCGAGATCCGTGAAATGAGCGTTGACTTGCCGGCATTCGGAAAGCCGACGAGCCCGACATCGGCCAGCAGCTTGAGTGAGAAGCGTAGCTCAAGCTCCCCACCGGGTTCGCCCGGGTCGGCCCGGCGGGGCGCCTGGTTTGTTGAGGTCGCGAAACGGGCATTGCCGCGCCCGCCGCGTCCACCCCTGGCGGCGACGAACTCCTGCCCGTATTCCACCATGTCCACGAGCTTTTCGCCCGTGGCGTCGTTGATGACCTCCGTTCCCACGGGGACTTGGAGGATGAGGTCTTTACCGCTGCTGCCGCTACAGTTGCTGCCTTCGCCCGTGTGCCCGCTTTCGGCCTGGTCGTGGCGTCTGTGGCGAAAATGGATGAGGGTGTTGTGTTGCTGTGTCGCCTGTACGATGACATCGCCACCCTTGCCACCGTCACCGCCGCTCGGTCCGCCGCGCGGAACATATTTCTCGCGCCGGAAGGCAACACAACCGTTGCCGCCGTTACCGGCCTTGATCCTGATTTGGGCTTCGTCGATAAACACGAGGTAGGCGTCTTTCGCTCAACGCAAAAAGGCGGAAGATGCTTCCGCCTTTTTATTCCTGAATGTCGTTGTGAACGGGATACTTGCGGCCACCGGCCACGGAAACTCTTAAGCTGCTTCGGTCGGCCGAATGTGGATCATGCGGCCCTGGCGGCCGCGATCGACGAATTCGACGACGCCCGTCACCTTCGCGAACAAGGTATCGTCCTTGCCGCGTCCGACGTTATTACCGGGGTGAAACCGTGTGCCGCGCTGCCGCACCAGAATCGAACCACCCGGCACCAACTCCCCGCCGAAACGCTTCACGCCTAACCGTTGCGCATTCGAGTCACGGCCGTTCCGAGAACTTCCTAAACCTTTTTTGTGAGCCATTGCCGTTCCTCCTGTTTAGACCGAGATGCTGTCGATCTTCACCTGCGTGTAATCCTGGCGGTGTCCGTTCTTGCGCCGGTACATCTTGCGCTTCTTGAACTTGTAGACGATGATCTTCTTGCCGCGTCCATGAGCGGTGATCGTGCCGGTGACCTTTGCTGACTCGGCCTGCTCGCCCGCGACGAGATCCCCTTCGTCGGGTGACACCGCGAGAGTCTTGAACTCGACAACCGAGCCCACATCTCCCGTCAGCTTCTCGATTTTGACTTCTTCTCCGGGCGAGACAGGGTATTGCTTCCCGCCCGTCACAATAATGGCGTACATAACCAGAAACCTGTTTTCTAGGGAGGCCCACCGGACGGCGAGCGTCTACCTGCGTTTCTCTGAGTATACAGGAACTTGCAGGCTGGCAAGCGGCGAGGCAGCGGTCATCGGGAGACGAACCGGAGGCAGCGGGTTTCGCGCCTCAATCGTGTGCGGTCGGACGGCCATCCCTGAGCGAAGCCGCGAGTGTCGAGAGCCGCAAACCGATTGCGGCCAGACGCGCGCCGGACACCTGTTAAAGCCATGTAAACAACGTTTTACTTCGATTTAACCGCGCACCCCTACCCAACGTCGTTCGGCAGCGCGTCTAATGAGACAGAAGCGGCAACCTAAAGGACTGAAGGAGGGTAATTCAATGAAACTCACAACGATCTGTTTGACAGCTATTCTTTCCGGCGCGACACTCATGGCGCAACCGGCGCCGCCCGAGGGCCACAGGGGTCCGCGTGGTTTTCAAGCGCAGGAACTCCAGGCGCATTTGCAGTTGACCGAGGAGCAAGTGGCGGCCCTCAAGGCCAATCGCGAGGCGCTTCGTGAAGCGACACAGCCCCTGATGCAACAGATCAGGGAAAAGAAAGGGCAGCTCCGGGAGGAGATGAGCTCAGCAACTCCGAACTCGGGCACAGTCGGCCAGCTCAACGTCGAGATCAAAGATGTCATGGAGCAGATCAAGACGCTGCGTGAAGAATCCCGCGCCAGTTCCGTCGCAAGCCTGGACGGCAGCCAGCAAGCCGCCCTTGCGGAACTCCAACGCGCACTTGAGTTGCACCATGTTGCGCAGCAAGCCGCGGGCGCGAACCTGTTGGCTGCTCCCGATGGTAGCTTTGGGATGGGCGGCATGGGCGGGATGGGAGCCGGCCCGCGAGGGATGCGAGGCCCACACGGCAAAGGCGGCATGAGGGGTGGTTTTGGTCCTGGTCCTGGTCCGGGCCCTGGTCCTGCGCCTGATGCGAATTGAGGCTTTTCTAGGCAGGGGACGGGCTCGGTCCTATCGATCATGATGAGTCAGAAGCCGGCGGGCGAACCCCGCCGGCTTTTCTCGTTGGGCTGAGCATGCATGCTGTCCAAACCGGTTGGGGCAGCATGCTATGTCAGGATCGGATAGAATCTTCGCATCCTCCGCCAGCCCAGCGAGCTTTGGGAGAACACAATGCGTTTCCGATTCTTACAGCTAATCTCCGCCTTCCTTCTGATCTTCGCCGGCACCCTTCTCGCCGAGGACTGGGCCCGTTTTCGGGGGCCGAACGGCTCAGGCGTGTCGGATGCGACGGGGCTCCCTACAACGTTCGGCCCGGATGAGAACGTGATCTGGAAGACCGAGCTTCCCAACGGCAACTCGTCGCCGGTGTTCGGCAAGACCGCGATCTTCGTGACGGGCTCTGAAGGCGAGAGCCTCTTTACGATGGCGCTCGACCGGACTTCGGGTCGCGCGCTGTGGCGGCGCGAGATCGCGCGCGAACGCCAAGGCCAGTTGCGAGAGCCGAACAGGCCGGCGGCTCCGTCCGCGGTAACCGACGGTGAGAATGCCTTCGTGTTCTTCCAGGACCTTGGTCTGGTCTCCTACGGACCTGATGGGAACGAGCGCTGGCGCGTGCCGTTGGGGCCGTTCAATAATCCGTTCGGGCTCGGGGCATCGCCGATCCTAGCGGAAGGCAAAGTGATCATGGTGTGCGATTCGGAGACCGAGTCGTTCGTCATCGCCGTCGATCAGAAGACCGGAAAGCTTGCATGGCGGCAGGACCGTCCGATGGCCAAACGCGGCTATTCGACCCCCGTGTTGTGGGACCCGCCGGATGGAAGCGGTCTGCAGTTCCTGATCCCGACCTCGTTTGAGTTACAGGCGCGCTCGGTTGAGACAGGCGAAAAAATTTGGTGGGTCCGCAGCCTGACGTGGCAGTTGAAACCGACGCCCGTGATCGAAGATGACACCATATACGTCCTAGGTTGGGCGGGTCAGGCGGACTTGGGAAACCAGGAAGACCTGCCACCATTCGACGAGATTGTCAGCCAACACGACAACGACGGAGACGGCCGTATCTCATCGCAGGAAGCCGAGGCGGTTCTTGGAAAGGCCGCTCTGACAAATTGGTACGCCTATGACCTCGACCGTACTGATTACGTGGAGAACGGTGATTGGGAGGTTTGGCGCGCCAAACGTAAGTCCGTCAACTCGATGCAGGCCATCAAGCTCGGCGGCCGTGGCGACATGACCAAGTCGGCCATCAAGTGGCAGTATTACAAGGCCCTGCCGAACGTCCCGTCGCCGCTGCTCTACGGTGATGTGATCTATATGGTCAAGGATGGCGGTATCGTCACCAGCCTCGACAAACGGACGGGCGAGGTGCTGAAGCAAGGGCGGCTGCCTGAAGCGCTGGACCGCTACTTCGCGTCACCGGTCGCCGCGGACGGCAAAGTATTCCTGGCCAGTGAGCCGGGCGTCGTCTCCGTACTGCGGCATGGCAAGGAATGGGAGGTACTGGCGGCGAACAAGATGGACGGCGAGTGTTATGCGACCCCCGTCATCATGGACGGGAAGATTTACGTCCGTACCTCCAAGGCGCTGTATTGTTTTGGCAATCGTTGAGCTAGAGACTCAATCCGCCTGACGGGCATGCCGTGCCGTTACCTGCGTACCCCGCGTCAGGTTTAACTGAAGGCTGCTGTAAACCGTTTGCTTCCCGGGCACGTAGTATCATAGAGGCGGCTGGCTGTGTATTGGTTTGCCTTGCCCATCCCGAGGCCGGAGAACGTCACAGATGAACGCTCGAACGAAATTCATAATGGTCTTCTTCTCGACGCTGTTGACTGTGATGCTGGTCATCGGCGCTCTGATGGGTAAGAGCAAAGAAGGCGATGCCACTTACAAGCCGTTATCGGTTTACACCGAAGTACTGGCGCGCATCAAGGCCGACTACGTCGAGGAGCCCAACATGGACAAGGTGACTCGGGGCGCCTTGCAGGGCTTGGTCGAGTACCTGGACCCGCTGTCGAGTTATCTGACCGCCGAGCAGTTTGCGCTCTTCGAGAAGAGCCGCGAGAACGAAGATCAGGGCACCGGCTTGTCGACCGGTCTGGTCGTATTCAAACAACGGCTATCCTATACACAGATCTTGTATGTCGTCCCCGGGTCGCCCGCCGATGCCGCCGGCATCCGCAAGGGGGATCTCATCGAAGCCATTGACGGCGCGAGCACCCGTTCGATGGCTCCCGCCAACATGCAGAGCGTGCTGAGCGGTAAGCCGGGAACGAAAGTGCGTCTTCTTGTCAGGCCGGCGCGCCAACCCGATGAGCCCCAAGAGCACACCCTGAAGCGGGCCGCGGTGGAGTTGCCGTCCGTCAGCAGCAAGGTGCTTGAGGACGGTATTGGCTATATCGATCTTGACGTGCTTGACGGTAAGCATGTCGATCAAGTGGCGGCGGCGATCAAGTCACTCGAATCTCGAGGCGTGAAGAAGCTGATTCTCGACCTGCGAGGCAACGCTCTCGGCGACGCCAAACAAGGGTTACTGCTGGCCGATCATTTCATCCGTGAAGGCAAGCTCGCATCCCTGAAGGGCCAGCGCTATCCGGAGGAGAACTTTAGCGCTGAAGGCGATACAACCCTGACCGATGCGCCGCTTGTCCTGATCACCGACCGCGCCACCGCGGGCGGCGCTGAACTGGCGACCGCCGCCATCCTCGACAGCGGCCGGGGCAAAGTGGCGGGCGAGCGCACGTATGGTCTGGCCGCATTTCAAAAGACCATCAAGCTGGATGACGGGGCGGCGCTGATACTTTCCGTCGCCAAGTATTATCGGCCGTCCGGTAAGGCCATCCAGGATGGCGGCATTGAGCCTTCCGATCTTGTGGCGCCCGCTGACCTGAGGCGCTATCGGCTGTCCGAGCTGGAGATGATTGAGGATCCGACGGCCGTAGAGCCGGCGGAAACGACACCAGCGTCTCTGGAAGGCGATCCGGAGAAGGATCCTTACCTGAAGAAGGCTATTGAGATCCTCAAGAGCCCGCCGGAAGCCGTGAAAAAGGCTGCCTGAACAAGCGCGGTCTCAAGCTACAATTCCACGACGGCTTTGATGACGCCATCGGAGTATTCCGCGATGGTTTCGAACGCCTTGTTCCCGCGCTCGAGCGGAAAACGGTGACTCACAAAGCGTGCTGTATCGATCTGTCCGCGGCGTAGCATGTCGAGCGCCTCGTGATCGTTCGCGTTGGAACGTTTCTGCACATGGATGCTGATTTCGTGATGCATTGCCTGCCACAAGTCGACGCCCACAAACTGCTCTGACGGGATGCCGATGATGACAAGCCGCCCTCCGAAGCGCAGGCAGCTCAGCGCGGTATTGATGGAATCGGGTTTGCCCGCGGCGTCAAAGGCAACATGCACGCCCAGGCCGCCGGTCAAGTCCATGACGGCGTCTCGCACTGACTCGCGGTCGATGTGAACCGCCGCGTCGGCGCCCATTTCAAGAGCTGCCTTGAGGCGATGCTCGACGCGGTCGGCGACGATGATCCGCGACGCGCCCGCGAGTTTCGCTACCGCGACACCCAGCACGCCGATCGGTCCCGCCCCCATCACGAGAACGGTCTCGGTCATCTCAAAGCGGGCTAGCTCGACGCTATGAAGCAGCACCGCGAGCGGCTCAATCACAGTGGCATCGGCGAAGCTGATGTCCTTGGGGAGCGGCAGTACATTATGGGCCGGGACGACGGCGTACTCCCTCAAAAGGCCGGGGCCTTGCACGCCTCCCAGGAAGAGCGAGTTCAAGCAAAGGTTCGGCCGTCCGCCGCGGCAGGCCTGGCAAAGTCCGCAAGTGAGCGCCGGCTCAACGGCGACGCGTGCGCCCGCTTTGAGATGTTCGACGCCCGCTCCCAGCGACGCGATCTCGCCCGCCGGCTCATGGCCCAATACCGAGGGATAAATGGCGCTCGTCCCGGCACAGCCATCCTCCAGGTAATAGTGCATGTCGCTGCCACAGATGCCGCAAGAGCGAATCCGCACCAGCACTTCACCCGGACCGGGGTCGGGCGGATCGGGCATGGTGCCGACTTCGAGCGTACGAGGGGCAACGAGTTGAAGCGCTTGCATAGGTTTTTAGGGGAGGGCGGAAGGGGATCGCTGTATCGTTCGATTGTAGCGCGTTCCGGTAGGGTATTTGACTGCCAGGGCGCTCACGACACAGCGGGTGCCGTTCGGTCGGAGTCGCGCGTTCGATGCGCGGATTCCCGGTACTGACCGCGGCGGCTATTTGTCCCGCACCCTTGTTGTAGAGTGATAAGTCGTACCGACCCCACCGAATGCCCGGCGCCTTCTCTCTCGACGACAAATACACTCTGGAGTCCGGCCGCGTCTACATGACCGGGATTCAGGCGCTCGTGCGTCTGCCGATCGAGCAAATGCGCCGCGACCGGCGCGCCGGCCTCAAAACCGCCGCTTGGATCTCAGGCTACGAGGGGTCGCCGCTGGGAGGATACGACCTCGCGCTAGGCCGCGCCCAAAAGCATCTTAGCGAACACAATATCCACTTTCTGCCGGGTGTCAACGAAGATCTGGCGGCAACATCCGTCATGGGGAGCCAGCTTTACCAAGCGCTCCCCGATCCCCAAGTAGAGGGGGTCGTCGGCATCTGGTATGGCAAGGGTCCTGGAGTCGATCGCACGGGCGATGTGTTCCGTCACGCCAACCTCGCCGGTACAGGCAAGCACTGCGGTGCGCTGGCGCTCGCCGGCGATGACCACGTCTCGAAAAGCTCCACGATTCCGCACCAGAGCGAATTTTCGTTCTACAACTACGGCCTGCCCACGCTCAATCCCGGCAACACACAGGAGGTGCTCGATTACGGCCTGTGGGGTATCGCCCTCTCGCGCTATTGCGGCGCCTGGACAGGCCTTAAGCTCGTCGCCGATATCTGCGACGGCGGGGGCGACGTTGATCTCTCACCCGAGCGGCTGCCGACCCTGAACCCCGATTTCATGATCGACGGCGAGCTCTACGAGAAGGTGATGAACCCGATGCTCATCATCCCGATCTCGTTGCGGCTTGAACGTGAACTCCACTATCGCCGCCTGGCCGCCGCGAAGGAGTTCGCGCGCGTCAACGGTTTCAACCGGATCACGGTGCGTCACGAAGGCGACCGGCTGGGCATCGTAACCGCGGGCAAGAGTTACTACGACCTGATGTCGGCCTTCGAAAACGTCGGCATGGGTCCGGACGCCCTGGCCGCGGCCGGGATTCGCGTTCTCAAGCTCGGCATGGTCTATCCGCTGGAGCCCTCGATCATCGACGAGTTCGTCGCGGGGATTGAGCGCGTCCTCGTGATCGAAGAGAAACGCAGCTTCATCGAACTACAGCTTCGCGAGCTGCTCTACGATCGCGACAAGCGGCCCGCCATCTGGGGTAAGTCCGACCCGCACGGTGATGAGCTTCTGCCGGGCAACGGCGAACTCGATGCCGAACTCATCACGAAAGCTCTGGCGCGGTGGCTGGGTCTTGACGACGGCGTCGAGCGCCGTCTAGCCCACTTGGCGGAGATTGAAGCGCGCTTCTCGCAGGGCAAGTCCGCGCCACCCCGCATCCCCAGCTATTGCTCCGGCTGCCCGCACAACCGCTCGACGCTGCTGCTCGAAGGCCAAATCGCCGGAGGCGGTATCGGATGCCACGGCATGGCGGCGGCGCTCGGTGAAGCCCACCGCGGCATCGAATACATCGGTCAAATGGGCGGTGAGGGCGCGACCTGGATCGGCGCCTCACCGTTTGTCGGCCGCAAGCACATCTTTCAAAACCTCGGTGACGGCACGTACTTCCACTCAGGACGGCTCGCCGTGAATGCGGCCATCGCGGCGAACGTCAATATCACCTACAAGATTCTCTACAACGGTGCGGTGGCCATGACCGGCGGACAGGAAGCAGCCGGCGGACTCCCGATCCCCGCACTCACACGCGAACTCGAAGCCGCCGGCGTCAAGCGCATCGTCCTGCTCACCGACGACCTGAAGCGTTACGAAAGCCGCAAGGGACTCGCGGAGTTGACCGAAGTGCGGCCACGCGAAGACCTTGAGGAAGTTCTGCGCGACATCGAGAAGACTCCCGGCGTCAGCATCATGCTCTACGACCAGATGTGCGCCGCCGAAAAGCGCCGCCGCCGCAACCGCGGCCGCATGCCGCAGCCGGTCCGCCGGCTGATGGTCAACGAGAGGGTTTGCGAAGGCTGCGGCGATTGTGTCGCGAAATCGAACTGCGTCTCGCTGCATCCCGTGGAAACCGAGTTCGGGCCCAAAACGCGCATCCATCAATCGTCCTGCAATGCCGACTACACCTGCGCCCTCGGCGATTGCCCCTCCTTTGTCAGCGTCATGATCGAGGAAGGTACGGGTCTCAAGAGACGGCCGCTGCCGGATCTTCCCCAGGTATCGGTCGAAGAGCCGCGCGAGAAAGTCACGGCCGCGAAACCTTATCACATCCTGATGCCGGGCGTCGGTGGCACCGGTGTCGTCACGATCAACGCCCTGCTTGCCACGGCCGCGCTGGTCGAGGGCAAGTACACCACAACTCTCGATCAAACCGGCCTAGCCCAAAAAGGCGGAGCCGTCGTCTCGCATCTAACAATCGCCGAGCAGCCCGTTGAGGAATCGAACCGCATCAGCTACGGCGCCACCGATCTCTTGCTCGGTTTCGACGCCATGGGCGCGGCCGCTGCCGGCAACCTGCAGCGTGTCGATCCCGGCCGCACCGCTGCCATCATCAACTCCCACGAGATTCCGACGAACGAATCGATCCGCAAAGGCCTCACCGTCTTGTCCATTGACGGACTATTCGGGTGCGCGGTTCGCGAAAATACGCAGGAGGGATCAAGCCTTTTCCTCGATGCCTCCAAGTGTGCCGAGTCGCTCTTCGGCAGCCATTTGCAGACGAACATCTTCCTGCTCGGCGTAGCCTATCAAGCGGGCTTGCTCCCTCTGCGCTCTGAATCCATCGAGCAATCCATCACCCTGAACGGCGTCCAGGTCGATCGCAATCTCGCCGCCTTCGGCTGGGGCCGCCAGTATGTCGCCGACCGCTCGAAAGTCGATGCCATCGTCTCGCCCCGCCCGCTTTCCGAAGCGCCGCGCGGTCTCGATCAGCAAGCCGACTTCTTTGCCGCTGAGCTGAGCGCCTATCAGAGCGTCGCCTATGCTGAACGCTACCGGCGCTTCGTTAATGATGTTCGCGCCGCCGAACGGCGAGTCGCCGCAACGAGCACAGCGCTGAGCGAAGCCGTTGCCCGCTACTTCTATAAACTCCTCGCCTACAAGGATGAGTACGAGGTCGCCCGGCTGCTAACTCTCCCCGAGCTGGATCAGAAGATCGCCGAGACTTTCGAAGCGCCGGTCAAGCGAATCTACCACCTGCATCCGCCACTGCTGCGCGCCATGGGTCTCAAGCAGAAACTTTCGCTCGGCCCCTGGTCGCGGCCTTTTCTCAAGACTCTCGCCGCGCTGAAGTCGCTGCGCGGTACGGCGCTCGATTTCTTCGGTTACGCACACTTGCGCCGCGAAGAGCGTGCGCTGATCTCGTGGTACGAAGATATGATCCGCGAATTATTGCCCGGCTTGACGTCGGCGAACCTTGCGGCCGTCGCCGACATCGCCTGTGTTCCCGACCGGATTCGCGGCTACGAGCAGATCAAGCTTGACTCCATCGAAGCCGCCCGCAAAGCTGCTTCCGAAATGCTCACGCGCCTCTCCCGGCCTGTCGCCGCCTAGGTGCGGCCTTCGGTAGTATGGCTTTAACATCATGGGCTTTAACATCATGGGCTTTAACATCATGGGCTTTAACATCATGGGCTTTAACATCATGGCAATTTCCAGGCTCAACCGCTTGATCTTCGCTTCGCTGCTCGCCCTATCTAATCTCGCCGCGTCGTCTTTGTTGCCGCATCACCAGCAGGTCGCTCCCGGCGTCCACGTCACCGGATTCGCGGCGGCGTTCGATTCGGCGAACTGCGGCTGGATCGAGTTGCGCGATTCCGTTCTGCTCGTCGACCTCCCCCGAGGCGTTGCGTTTGATGACTATCTCGCTGAAGTGCGAAAGGTCAGCGGCAAGGCGGCCCAGCGGCTCGTGCTCACTCGATACCAGGCAGGAGACGAAACCGTCATCGAAGCCGTCTTACGTTCAGGCATTAACGAAGTCGTTGTCACACGCGGCATCGCCGAAGATCTGGTGATGCGCTCATCTCATCTTTCACCCGCACAGCTGCGGATTTACACGCAGCCCACCCGCATGGTGGATGGCGCGGTGCCGGTGGACTATATCCCTCTCGACGGCACGGCGGCACCCGGTGCGGCGGCACTCCACTTGCCCAGCCAGGGCGTAATCTTCGCCGGACCCGCCGGTGTGAACGGCCCCCGCGCTGTGCTCGAACGAAGCAACTCCGCCCGCTGGGTCGATGTGATCCGTCATCTTGAGACGCTCAACCCGGACCACGTCGTCCCCGGCTTTGGCTCGTGGGGCGATGGGCATGTTTTGGCGCGGCTGCGCTGGTACCTCGTCGAACTCCGCCGCCAGGTTTCCTACGGGCTCGCCCTGGGGTTAGAGCCAGAGACAATATTTCCCACCGTCCATGTCCCGGCCGAGTATGCCGTCTGGATTCCCTACGACAACCCGCAACTCGACGACGTCAAGCATATCTACCGGGAAATGACCGCACCCGCGGCCCCGTTCGATGGACAACGGCCTCGCCGGGGTGACAGCGAGATTCGCGCACTTGTCCTCATCGCCGACCGCTATCACGAGCCGGAGCACATCGAAGCCGGATTGCGCAAAGTCTTCGAGGCAACCGGCATCACGCCGCACTTCACATTCGATACGCGCGCGCTTTCCGCCGAGAATCTCAGCCGCGTGAAGCTACTTGTCATTCTGAAGGACGGCATGCTTTGGCCCGACGGCGTCGAGCAGGGCAAGAAGTACAAGATCTGGATGACGCCCGAGCAGGAAAAGGCTGTTGTTGATTTCGTTGAGCAGGGCGGAAGTTTTCTTAACCTGCACAACTCGATGGGACTTTATCCGGAGAACGGCCCCTATCTCAAACTCGTTGGCGGGCGCTATATCGGTCACGGTCCGCTCGAACGTTTCCGCGTCATCGTCACCGATGCGGAGCATCCCATCACAGAGGGGGTGGAAGATTTCTCGGTCGCCGATGAACAGCACACGCCGCCTGTCGACGAGGCCAACGCGCACGTGTTTCTCCGCAGCCGTTCCGACGATGGCAAGCGGGAAGCCGCCGCCGGCTGGGCGTATGAGCCCGGCAAGGGCAGACTCGTTCACCTAGCTCCAGGACATACGCGAGAGGCGATGGAGCACCCCATGTTTCAGCGCTTGATGCGCAACGCGATTGACTGGTTGATCGAGCGATAGTTCTTCAGGCAGCGAGGTTGACTATGTGTTCCGCAAACAGTTTCTGGCTATCTCCACCGGTAAGGCCACGGGCTCGGTCAGCGGGATGTCAGTGCGGTTTTGGGATCTCTTGTTCTACGCTTCGTTTGGCATTGTCGTCACCTCGTCCGTTTCGGTCGCTGGGGTTTTGTTAGTGTTCTACTACCTGATCGTGCCGGCGGTCGGGGGTATGCTTTTTTCGGAAAAGATCGGAATACGATTGATGATTGGATGGGCCATGGGGGTGTTCGTGTCCGCCCTGGGCATGTTCGCCTCGCTCGAACTCGATCTGCCGACGGGGCCGGCGATCGTGTGCACGTTCGCGATCGTGCTGGCCGCGATGGCGGTGGCGAAGCTGATGATTGGGGCGAGCCGGCCTGGAAGTTCGACGACGGTTTAGACGGCGCTGGGACCGAGGCGATCATCTCGACAGCGTTAACCCGCCAGGCGTCTCCGACCTGATGGATACTCAACTCCTTGGTTTCCCGCAGTCTTGTTGTTGCCATTCAAAAATGTACAACAAGCCGACGACCCAGGCCGTGTCTTAGCCGTCGCGGAAGTGTTTTGTTTTTGCGGCCGTTGGGGTCGATCCGCTGTTTCTGATGGAGGCACACGTCAGGCCATGCGGGCTCGCCGGGGCGCGTTCGGGCAGATTTTCGGGCGTGTGCTAATGTGGCGAGAGATAGGGTATGTCCACCATTCCGGCAGTCGAAGTTCAAGATTTGGTCTTTCGTTACGGCGACCGCACCGCACTCGACAAAGTCAGTTTCTCGGTTGACAGAGGGGAAATCTTTGGACTTCTTGGCCCCAATGGATGTGGCAAGACGACGCTGTTTCGCATCCTCGCAACGCTATTGAAGCCCGACACCGGCGTGGCCCGCGTGATGGGACTCGATGTCGTGCGCGAGCCCCGGGCGGTCAGACGCCGCATCGGCGTCGTATTCCAGAACCAGAGCCTCGACAGGAAGCTGACCGCGTCGGAGAACCTTGTTCACCAAGGGCATCTGTACGGATTGCGCGGCGCGCTCTTGCGGAGCCGCATCGATTCGCTGCTCGAACGACTCGGCCTCAGCGACAGGAGAGACGATAAGGTCGACTCGCTTTCGGGCGGATTGCGGCGGCGGGTTGAGCTCGCGAAGGGGCTGATCCATCAGCCGGAGCTGCTTTTGCTCGATGAGCCGAGCACGGGTGTCGATCCGCGGGCACGGCTTGATTTCTGGGAATACTTGCAACTGCTGCGGCGTCAAGAGGGAATCACGGTATTGTTGACGACGCACCTTCTGGAGGAAGCCGACAAGTGCGACCGTTTGGCGATTCTCGATCAGGGTTCGCTCGTCGCGGACGGCACGCCGGGCAGCCTCAAGGAGCAGATCGGCGGTGATGTTGTGGTTCTCCTCACGTCGCCAAACAGCGACCGCCTCTCGGGCGATATCTCGAAGCAGTTCGGGCTCGACCCCACGATCATCAACGGTGCCGTGCGCTTCGAACACCCTAAAGGAGCCGAACTCGTTGCCCAGCTGATGCAAGCCCTGCCGGAGCAGATCGATTCCGTCACGGTTTCCCATCCCAATCTCGAGGATGTATTCATTCGCATGACCGGCCGCCAGTTCGGCGAAACAGCGGCGGCGAGCGATCAGGGATAATGAGGATCGGCCGCGGTGCGCCCGCGGCTTTTATTTATGGCTAATCCGCCGACCGGAGTGATACACGAACAGGCCGCCGCCACGCCGCGAGCCTCCGCCGAGCGGGTGACGCTGGCGCCGGAGCCGAGTTTTCTGCTCAGCGCGGCCACTCTTTGGTGGCGCGAAGTCAGGACCTTCTATCGTCAGAGAAGCCGCGTAATCGGGGGGCTGGCGACGCCATTGGTGTTCTGGCTCTTGCTGGGATCGGGCTTCGGGACTTCGCTGCGAACATCGTCCGCCGGCGAAAACTACCTCCAGTTTTTCTACCCGGGAACGGTGGCGCTCGTCGTACTCTTCACGGCGATCTTTGCGAATATCTCGATTATCGAGGACCGCCGCGAAGGCTTTCTCTTGTCGGTACTGGTAGCTCCCGCCTCGCGATGGGCGCTGGTGCTGGGCAAGATCGTGGGCGCGACATCGATCGGTGCATTGCAAGGATTGCTGTTTCTGCCGTTGGCTCCGCTGATGGGAATTTCGGTCCCGATCGAGCGCATCCCGTTGATCCTGGCGGTGCTGCTGGTCATGTCATTCGGCTTAACGGGTCTGGGGTTCTTCTTCGCGTGGTGGCTGAACTCGGTGCAGGGCTTTCACTCGGTGATGAACATCGTGCTGATGCCCATGTGGATGCTCTCGGGCGCGGTCTTTCCGGCCGATGGGGCGGCGAGCTGGGTGCGCTGGGTGATGGTCGTGAACCCACTGACTTATGGTATTACCGCCTTTCGCTATTACCTCGCGCCGGCAGGCATGGATGTTGGCGGACCGTCAATTGTGACCTGTTGGGCGGTGACGGTCGCTTTCGCCGTGCTAACGCTGGGCGCGTCGTTTTATCAAGCGAATCGCTCGTCTCCGGAAAGTTTGGGTTAGGCCGCCCGCGCGGTGCATTCTCTGATGGGAATCAGCGATCTTCCTGCTCTCAACGCCTGCCTGAACTCGGTCAGCACGCTGCTGCTGTCGGCCGGTTACTTCTTCATCCGGCGCAAGCAGATTGAACGTCACCGGCTGGCGATGACCGCGGCGTTTGTGACTTCCTGCCTATTCTTAGTCAGCTATCTGACCTACCACTATCACGCGGGCTCGGTGCCATTCACCAAGCAGGGCTGGGTGCGGCCGGTTTATTTCACGATTCTCATTACCCACATCATATTGGCCGCGGCGATTGTGCCACTGGCATTGATCACGCTCTACCACGCCTGGCGCGAGCGGTTTGACAAACATCGCCGCATCGCCCGCTGGACCTGGCCGATTTGGATGTATGTCTCGGTGACGGGCGTCGTCATCTACTTGATGCTGTACCAGATGTGAGCGTGATCACCCGGCAAGCGTAATCTCTTGCCGCACACCCCGCATATCCATCTCGAAGTCGATCTCAAGCACCGGCGGCCGCGCGAAATGCCAGCGTATCCCATGCCGTCCCGCCTCACCCAGAGCCGGCATGATGGTCAATTCCATCAGTTCGGCGATATCGAAAACCGTGTAGACATTCGATTGCGTGATATGAGCGTGGGTCAAACCCATCACTTCCAGGCGCCGGTCCATGATGCTCAGCACCTGCTTTGCCTTCGCCCGCAGGCCTTCGGTCGAGGTATCGCCGCGGCTGACGATCTCAGAGCCTTCGAGCTTGCTTGAGCGAAGTTCACCCGCGCCGGCGATCACAAACGTCTTGCCCTTGTGGTCGGAAGGAATGGTGTAGGAAAAGCCGTAGACAGAGGGCTCGGGCACGGGGCTGACCGCGGTTGCGACATTCGTCCGCGCCACCGGGTTCATGCCGTCGACGTGCGTACCCCAACCCTTGAGCCGCTCGATGTAGGGCTCGTTGAATTCGTTGAAGGCCTCGATCGACAGCGCCTTGGGGATGCGCAGTTCCATACCGCACAGCGCGTGCAAGGGCCGGCCCAAAGACTTCATGTGCCGTTCGATGATGCCAAATGCGTCCCAAAGCTTTGGAAGCGGATTGAAGATCACATGCACGACCTCATAGCCGTCATGCGCGACGGCGCCGGACGAATAAGGTCCGCTTCCCTTCGCGAACTGGAAATTTCCTTTGGGATTGTCAATCACGGGTAACTCCTGAGATGGGGAGGGCCAGGGCGAGAGAGCCGCCGCGGCCATGAGATAGGACCACTGTCGTCGGTTGAACTCCATGGCATCAGTCTAAGACTGAGCGCTGTAACTTCGCCACTGCCGGTGTCGCGCCGTGATACCGAGCGTCGGACCGGTTTCTTGCCGCAAGCGCTACTGCGTCCGCGCTGGTCCGTGGGAATCCCCGAACTCGGAGCCGATTCGCTTGCGCCCCGTGAAGCCCTCATCCGGCCGGTGCCAGAATTCGATGCGCGCTTCGCCGAGTTTCCAGCAGAGATACACTTCATTCCCGGCCAGCCAGGCCGGAAAGTCGACAAGCCCCATATCGAGGTCTTTCACAAGGCAGCCGACCTTCTCGATATTCTCGACGGAAGATTTGAGGCGTTGTACGCAGACCCGGTGGACCGTCTTCTTTTCCGCCACCTTGACCGGGTTGATTTCGACCCCGCCCAACAGGTGGATGCGCTCGCTGATGGCTTGCAGCTCGCGCTCGGTCTGGGCTGCTCCTTTTCTCGAATCAATAGCCGTGCGCAGCCAATCTTCAAGATTCGGAAGGCATTCTTCAGCCTCTTGCAATGTAAAGTATTTAGTCATCGCTTGTTGCCAGGACCGCCGTCTCGGCGCGGGTAGGGAGCTTGGACGATGTGACTTCCGCTTTCCGTCGCGCTCGGCCAAGATGACGCCTCGCCGCGCTACTGCCCACCTCGGAAACCGCCGGTTCCAAGGCGCTCGATGCAGCTTTGGGATGGGCGGACGGGAATCCGCCGACTCTCTGACAATGTACCATGTTGGCGGACTCTGAGACTCCTACGAGGGCGGTCCGGGGCCCTGTGGTGTCAACGCAATTTAGAAAGATCCCCTGATTGAGCAAAGTAGAACGTTCCCCTGGCAGCCGGGCTC
>JAQBUE010000061.1 GCA_027624045.1 Acidobacteriota bacterium | reverse complement strand
TGCCCTCCGCGGAAACGATTCAAAGCCGAGTGCCGACACACGAATGACGCCAAGGGGTGTCGCCGGGAAACAAATGTGCGGGAGTACTACGCCCGCATCGTCGGACGAGGCCAAGGGTCATCCGCTCAACCGTCACCTGACGCGTCTGCCGGATAGCGGCGTCCCCACGGCAGGGCCTGCCCCTGAGCCGCGTTCACGCGGCTTGGATTCAGCTAGGCCAGCCGTTGTACGGCTGGGTTCGCCGCTCACCTCGCGGCAATCTAGGCCGGTTGAGCAGCCTTACGCCAACAGGCTTGAGCCGTTCACGGCTAGGGCGATGGCCTTTCAGGGAGGCAGATTCGACATGAAAAGCAAGTGCAACAGTGCAAAGCCGGCCATGCACCATCCCTCACCTCAAGTCGTTACAAACACGCCGGTTGCCCAATCCTCCGCGGGACCGACTAACCCATACGTGTTGCAAAATGATGCAAAGTGTGGCATCCCCACCCAAGCCTCTACGCCGGACATGATGGGACATTGCGCCCCGCCGCGCCTCTCAGTTAGTCGCCGGAAATTTTCGCCGGCTTCGGGCGCGCTGTTTTGGCCGCGACGCTCTTCGTGGATTTCTTGGCCGCACGCTTCTTCACTGCTTTCTTGGTCGATTTCTTAGCAGCCTTCCTCACCGTCTTCTTGCGCGGCGAGGGGTCGGCGGCCAAGCGGGCGGCGCGCGCTTCGAGCAGGTTAACAGCGTCGTCGATGGTCAGCGTTTCGGGCGACATGCCGCTGCGCAGCGAAGCGTTCAGCTCACCATCGGTCACGTAAGGCCCGAAGCGGCCTGACTTGATCACGAGGTCTTTCTCGGAAATAGGATGCTTGCCCATTTCACGCAGCGACTTGGGCTGCGCCGCACCGCGTTTACCTTTCGGCTGTTTAAGCAGATCAACCGCCTCCGTCAGGGTGATGCTCAAGGGCGATATCTCCGGCGGGATCGACCGAATCTCCTCTTGGCATTTCACATACGGACCAAAGCGTCCATTCGCCGCCAGCACGGGCTGGTTCAGTTCGGGGTGCTCACCAACGGTGCGCGGCAAACTTAAGAGTTCGAGTGCGAGTTCGAGATTGACTTCCTCGGGCTGCATGCCCGGCAGCAGCGAAGCCATCTTTGGTTTCTCGCCGCCCTTCTCCGGTATGCCGAGTTGCACGTAAAAGCCGAAGCGGCCGTTCTTGAGGAAGACGGGTTGCTTCGTCTCCGGATCTTCACCGAGCGCCTCGGGACCCTTCTTGGCCTCTTCAAGCAGACGCTGCGCCTCTTCGATATTCATCTCGTCGGGCGGCAGCATGTCCGGCAAGCCGGCGCGATTCGTGCCGTCCGAAATGAAAGGACCGTAGCGCCCGATGCGAATCTCAATCTTCTCACCGTCGCTCGTCTCCCCCAACGGGATCGAACAGACGTCGCGCGGATCGATCGACGATTCGCCATTCTCAACAAGGTTGCGCAATCCGCGATGGCCATTGCCGTAGTAAAACTTCTTGAGGTAGTCCAAACGCACCGCTTCGCCGCGCGAGATGGCGTCGAGATCGTCCTCGAGCCGCGCCGTGAACTCGTAGTCCAGCAGGTTGGTGAAGTACCTTTCGAGCAGGCCCACGACCGCCATCGCGACAAACGACGGCACAAGCGCCGTGCCTTTCTTGAAGGCGTAGGAGCGTGAGAGCACAAGCCTGACGATCGTCGCCCAGGTACTGGGACGGCCAATTCCGAGACGCTCTAGCTCTTTGATGAGCGTTCCCTCGGTGTAGCGCGCGGGCGGCTGCGTCGTGCGGTCGAGCGGTTCGAGCGACTTCGTTTCGAGTTGCTCTTTCTCGGCCAACTTGGGCAGGAGTTTTTCCTTGTCGGCTAGTTCGGCGCCGGGGTTATCGCTTCCCGAGACATAAGCGCGCAGGAATCCGGGGAACTCGATCGTCTTGCCGGATGCACGGAAACGGGCATCACCAAGCGAGATCCGGACTGCGATGTTGGTGCCGCGGGCATCTTTCATCTGGCTGGCAACGGTGCGCCGCCAGATCATTTCGTAGAGCTTCGCGGCCTCGACGCCGAGTTGCCGCTCGACCTCGGCCCGCGGCGTGAAAGCCTCGCCGGCCGGCCGAATCGCCTCGTGCGCTTCCTGCGCGTTGCGGACTTTCGTCTTATAGAGGCGGGGGGCTTCGGGCAGGAACTCTCTGCCGAAATCCTTCTCGATCAATGACCGCGCGGCGGTCAACGCCTCATTCGACAGCGTCGTCGAGTCGGTACGCATGTAGGTGATGAAGCCGTTCTCGTAGAGCCGCTGCGCCATCGACATGGTCCGCTCGGCGGAGAACCGCAGTTTGCTGTTCGCTTCCTGCTGCAACGTACTGGTCACAAAGGGCGCCGCGGGCGAGGTGCTGTAGGGCTTCTCGTCCACGGACTCGACGACGGGAGTTTCTTTCTCGATGCGCGAAAGCAGATCGCGAGCGTCCTGGGCGCCGAGGGCGACGACGTTGGCGGTCGCTTTGAGTTGGCCCGTTTCCGGGTCGAAGTCTTTCCCCAGGGCAACGCGGCTGCCGTCGACGCTAACCAGTTCAGCCTCGAACGGAGAGGACTGGCCGGCCGCGGCGGGTTTGCGGAAGCTCGCCTTCAACGTGGAGTAGGTGCCTGAATGAAAGCGAATCCTGGCCCGTTCACGTTCGACGAGCAACCGCACCGCCACGCTCTGTACGCGGCCCGCACTGAGGCGCGGCGCCATCTTCTTCCACAGCAACGGGCTAACTTCGTACCCAAATAGACGGTCAACGATCCGGCGCGTCTCTTGCGCGTTGACGAGGTCCTGGTCGATGTCTCTGGCGGAGTCAATCGCATGTTCGATCGCCGTTTGCGTAATCTCGTGGAAAACGAGCCGGCTGACAGGAACCGTCGGCTTGAGAACTTCGAGCAGATGCCAACTGATCGACTCGCCTTCGCGGTCTTCGTCCGTTGCGAGGTAGATGTGCTGGACATCTTTCATGGCCTGGCGCAGTTCCCTGACCTGCCTTTTCTTGCTGTCGGGAACGACGTAGAGCGGCGAGAAGTCGTTTTCGATGTGGACGCCGAGCTTCGCCCAGGCTTCTTTCTTGAGCTTCTCGGGAACCTCGGCCGCGTTATTAGGCAGATCGCGGATATGGCCGTTGGAGGCCATGACGACGAAACCCTTACCGAGAAAACGTGAGATCGTTCGCGCCTTGGTTGGCGATTCAACGATCACGAGCGATCGCTCTTGTGTACTTTTAGCCATGCTCACTCAAAACGGATCGCGTGTCTCGCGACCCCAAGTATTCAGGATGCCCAGACGCGGACAAAATGTTTGCCGGGAAGCTGCTTCGCCAAACCGACCAGCTCCAATTCGCTCAGCGCCGACAAGACCTCAGACGGTGAGTTTTGTTCGCAGCCACGGATGATGTCATCAATGTGCATCGATTGATCAATCTGTAGCAGCGGCAGCAGCCTCTTCGCAAGCGGCGTGGTCGACCCCTCCCACAGTGATGCCTGACCGCTCGTTGAGGTTTCAGTCGCTTCCAAATCTTTCTCCTCTTGCTTGCGGGCCAGAGTCTGCTTTACATCGAGGGGCAGGTCTTCAACAATGTCAGATGCCTGCTGTACCAGCTTCGCGCCTTGCTTGATCAGGAGGTTCGGCCCCCAACTTGGCTTCGACACGATACTGCCCGGCACGGCGAACACTTCCCGACACTGGTCAAGCGCCAAGCGCGCCGTGATGAGCGACCCGCTGTACTGGGCGCCCTCGACAACCATCACCCCAAGACTCAACCCACTAATAACACGATTCCGTATCGGGAAGTTTTGCGGGAACGCGGTCGAGCCCATCGGAAACTCCGAAACGATGACTCCACTCTTCGCGATCTCGGCGGCCAACTTCGCGTTTTCACGAGGATACACAACGTCCACTCCACAACCCAAGACGGCCACCGTAGGCCCGCCAGCTTCGAGCGCTCCTTGGTGAGCGTAGCTGTCGATTCCCCTCGCCATTCCGCTAACGATCGTGATGCCGACCTGTGTCAATTCGCGGCTCAATTTTCTCGCGACCGCCATCCCGTACGGTGTCGGCCGCCGCGAGCCAACGACACCAAGGTTCTCGCCGTCGAGACAATCAGTACGCCCTTTCGCATACAGCAAGATCGGCGGATCATAGATTTCTTTCAGTCGTGGCGGGTACCTCGGATCCTGGATCGATACGACCTCGACGCCCGCCTCCGCTACTTTGCCTTGCTCGCTCGCCGCTTCCTCAAAGCTCATGCCGGAGTGAACAGCTTGCGCGACCGCAGCTCGCAGCCCGCAGGCACGCAACTCGGTCAGCGATGCATGGAACACTCGTTCCGGGCTCCCGAACGCGCGAATTAGTTTAAGAGCGTTTCGGGCTCCTAGCCCCGAAACTAAGTGAAGAGCCAGCCAATAAAGCTGCGCTTGTTGGCCGGACGCGGCAATTGCCATTCCTTTAGACTTTGCAACCAACACTAACGGAAGCGCAGGCCGCGGTGCAAGCGGGCCATCCGAATGGGTTTCCGCGGCGGACCGCCCACGACCCCGCCGAAAAAGCGTGATTGATACAATGAGCGTCTCGTGATGCGGCCACGGCGACGGGTTTCAGCAGTCGGTTTTCTCAATACGTCTCCCCTTGTCTGGGGTCTCGTACACGGTCCGCAGCGCGGCATCTTCGATATCCATTTCTCACTGCCTTCTGAGTGCGCCGAGGAACTGCGCGCGGGCGGTGCCGATATTGGCCTGGTCCCTTCCGTAGCCCTCGCGCGCCAGCCTGACCTGACCGTCATGCCCGGCTGCGCGGTCGCCTGCCGGGGGCCGGTGCGCAGCATTCTCTTTTTCTCGCGGAAGCCCATTGAAGAGATCACGTCTTTCGCCGCTGATACGAGTTCCCGCACTTCGGTCGTCCTGACGCAAGTCTGGTTGGCGCGCAAGTTCGGCCTGCGCCCGCGGGTACGCCCATACCCGCCTAAGCTTGACGAGATGCTCGAACTTGCCGATGCCGCGCTCATCATCGGCGACCCGGCGCTGCACCTTGATCCGAATCAAAGCGAGTGGCGCGGGCAGCCACTGTTTGTCTACGACCTCGGGGCCGAGTGGGTCGGGATGACAGGGCAGCCGATGGTCTTCGCCGTCTGGGCCGCCAAGAACCTCGTAGCCGACCCCGGCGACCCCGCTATCTTCCAGGCATCCGCCCAATTTGGCCGCGAGCACATCGACGAGATTGTCGAGCAAGAGGGAGTGCGGCGAGGTTTCCCGGCGGACTTAGCGCGGCGCTATCTGACCGAACATATCTCCTACGATTTCGGTCCGGCCGAACAGGCCGGCCTTGAGTTTTTCCTGCGTTCCGCCGCCGACCTGGGGCTTATCGAGAAGGCCCCTGAGCTGCGATATCTCGAAGCGGCCGCGATGGCCGAGTAATCACAATGACGAAACAACAGGCGCTCGACGCCTTCCGCAGCGACGATCTGATCGGCATCGGTATGGAAGCCGACACCGTCCGGCGCAAGTTCCATCCAGGAGGCGTGGCAAGCTACATCATCGATCGCAACATCAATCACACGAATTTCTGCACCGAGTACTGCAGCTTCTGCGCCTTCTACCGTCCGATGGGAAGCGAGGAAGGCTACGTGCTTGCCAAGGAAGAAATTTACAAGAAGATCCAGGAGACAATCGATCTCGGCGGCACCGGCGTTCTGATGCAAGGCGGGGTCAACCCCGACCTGAAGATCGAGTACTTCGAGGATCTGTTCCGTTCGATCAAGCAGCGCTTCGCGATCCATCTGCACTGCCTCTCGGCGCCGGAGGTTCTCATGGTCGCGGAAGTGAGCAACCTCTCCATTCGTGACACGATCGCCCGCCTGCGTGACGCCGGTCTGGACTCGATTCCCGGTGCCGGGGCCGAAGTGCTGGACGACGAAGTGCGGCTCAAAATTGCCCGTCTCAAATGCACGACGGCGGACTGGATCAACGTTCATCGCACCGCGCATCAGCTGGGCATGCGGACCACAGCCACGATGATGTTCGGCTGCGGCGAAACCATCGAACACCGCGTCAACCACCTCGAAACACTCCGCCAACTCCAAGAAGAAACAGGTGGATTCACAGCCTTCATCCCTTGGCCGTTCCAACCAGAGAACACCGCGCTTGGGAAGCGGGTCAAGGACGAAACGACCGCGGTGGACTTTCTCAAGACCCTCGCCATCTCGCGCATCTACCTCGACAACGTTGTCAATATCCAGACTTCGTGGGTGACGCAGGGTATCAAGGTTTGCCAGCTTGGTTTACGCTTTGGCGGGAACGACGTGGGGAGCGTGATGCTGGAAGAGAATGTTGTCCGCCAGGCCGGGGCGCAGCACTCAGCCAGCGAAGAAGACCTCCGCCGGCTGATTCGCGATGCCGGTTTTGTTCCTAAGCAGCGGGATACCTTGTACCGGACCTACTACTTGAACTAGCTGAGGGCTCTCTCGGGCGTCCTACTCATCTTTGTCGCCGCCGTGTCCCGGCAGACCGGCCGGGTTCTCGTGGACGCGTTCCTGGCGGCCATGGCCGATCGCCGAGGCGAGTCCGACGCTGCCTTCCCCAAAGCGATCGCGCAAGGTATCAACCGCCCTGAGCGCTTGGCCCCATCTTCTCTTGCGGTCTTCCTCGATCAAATCCAACTGCCCCGGGCTTTCCTCCAGCCCTGCAACGTGAACACCTAGCAACCGGATCGGCCGCGGCTGTTTCCAGTTGCGCCGGAATAACTTCTGAACCGTCTCGAGGATAACGGTATCGAGCTGCGTGGCCTCATCGAGTGAATGTGCCCGCGTAAAGGTCGAGAAGTCGGAGTAGCGCAACTTGATCTGGATGGTGCGGCCATAAAGACCGTGCCCCCGCAGCCGGCGGCCCACCATCTGAGAGAGTTTGGCGAGGGTGGATTCGAGCCGTTTGACATCGGCGGTGTCTTGGCTGAAGGTCGTCTCGTGGCTGATCGACTTGGGATACTCCACCGCACCAATCTCTCCCTGAAACCACGCACCCGCGTCAAGCCCCTGTGCCTTGCCGGCCAGGGCCAGCCCAAGCTTGCCCCAGGTCTTTTCGAGGTACGCTTCGCCGAGTTCGCTGAGCTGCCCGATCTTGTGAATGCCGCGCTCACGAAAACCTTTTTCCGTCACTTTGCCGACACCGGGAATCTTGCGGATATCGAGCGGCGCAAGAAAGGCCGCCTCCGCTCCCGGTGTCACGCACAACATGCCGTGCGGCTTTGACATCGCCGAGCAGATCTTCGCGACAAGCCGCGAAGTGCCGATGCCGATCGAACACGGCAGTTTCGTCTCCGCGGCAATGGCATCGTGCAAAAGTTGACCTGCCGCGAGCGGGGGACCCAGCAGCCGCTCCGTCCCCGTCATTTCCAAATAGGCTTCATCGATCGAAGCCATCTCGACGCGCGGTGAGAATTTCTTGAGCACCTCATGCACCTTGCCGGAGTAGTCGCGGTAGCGGCTCGGATGGCCCGGCAAGAAAACGGCCTTGGGACACAACTGATAGGCGCGCCGCAGCGGCATCGCTGAATGAACGCCGTATTTCCTGGCGGCATAGGAAGCGGCTGAGACGACCCCTCTCTCGTTGGCTCGGCCTCCGACCACGACGGGTTTGCCCTTCAACGAAGGATCGAACAGTTCCTCGACCGATACGAAGAACGCATCCATATCGACATGGAAGATGGTTCGGATCGGCATCGTACTCACGTCGTTCAGGGCTTGCTCACGAAGTTATTGTCCTTGATGTAAAAGCGATACGGGAGGTCATGGCTCAATGAAATGCCGATGCGGGTCGTCTGGACGATATCAAAAACTGCAGGTTCGCGAAGTTCACGTACTGTCAGCTCGCCCCGTGTTACGTCGACGCCGTTCCGTGAGCGCGTCACGCCTAGCGCCAACGTCAGCTTGCCCGGCCCCGAAGCCAGATCGCGCAGGCGCTTGGCGTTGGGTCGCCGCTGCTGGATCTGCTTGATCCCGACGAGCGGCTCAAGCGCCCGAATCAGCACGCAGCCCGCCTCGCCGTCGGGCTCGGCGATGAGATTCAAACACTCATACATGCCGTAGCAAAGATAGACGTAGGCGTGTCCCGGCGGGCCAAAGATCACTTCCGTCGATCGCGTCCGCCCGCGCGCGCTGTGGGCCGCTCGGTCGCCGTTTCCCAGGTAAGCTTCCGTCTCGACAATCTTGCCCGCGAGGACGTGACCATCCAGCTTCTGAACGATGATTTTTCCAAGCAGGTCCGGCGCGACATCGAGCGTCGGCCGATTGAAGAAAGCGCGTTTGAGGCGCCGCGTGCGGGAGATGAGTTGTCGGTGGGTCAAGTCGTGGTTAGAGAGTCGCTATCTCTATAATGGGATACCATCTCACGAGTAATCATGAAACGACTGCTGGTATCGCAATTGGCTCTGGCCCCTCTTCTCGTTCTTCTAACAGGTTGCGGCAGCGAAGGCCCTCCTCATTCTCCCGCCGAAGCCGTCGAAACGTTTCGGCTTCCCGAAGGCTTCCATATCGAGTTGGTTGCCGCAGAGCCCGATGTCGTCGACCCGGTCGCGATGAGTTTCGATGCGGAGGGCCGCCTGTATGTCGTCGAGATGCGCGACTACCCCTACAACCCCGAGCCAAAGGGTCAAATCAAACGTCTTGAAGACACCGATGGCGACGGACGATTTGAGACCAGTACCGTCTTCGCGGAGGGGCTTTCTCTCCCGAACGGCGTGATGGCCTGGAAGGACGGCGTCCTCGTCACCGCCGCGCCCGATATTCTCTATCTGGCCGACACTGACGGAGACGGTGTCGCCGACAAGAAGACCGTCGTACTCACCGGCTTCGCGGTCACCAATCCGCAACTGCGAGCGAACGGGCCACTGTACGGAATCGACAACTGGGTTTACGTGGCGTACACGCGCGTGCCCAACCCGGTCCGCTTTGCTAAGGAATTCGGTGATCGCGGCGGCCCCATCCGTTTCCCTGACCGCCCGGATGTGCAATCCATCGAGGTCCGCGGTCAAGACATTCGCTTCCGGCCGGCACAGGGCGTGGTCGAGGCGGTGGCCGGCAATTCACAGTTCGGCAACGCCTTCGACGCCTGGGGCGACCGTTTCACGGTCTGGAACAACGACCACTTGCGCCACGTCGTCGTGCAGGAAGAATACGCGGCGCGCAATCCTCATCTCGCCAATCCCGACGTGATGAAGTCGGTTTCCGATCACGAGAATGCCGCGGCGCTATTTCAGATCACTATCAAGCCGGAGTATATTCACGATTCGCAGCACGGCCGCTTCACGTCGGCCTCGGGGATTTCGGTCTACACGGGCGGGCTTTATCCAGCCGGCTACGAGCACACCTCATTCACTTGCGATCCGGTCCACAACATCGTCCATCGCGACATCCTCGTGCCCGATGGACCGACGTTCACGGCACAACGGGCCCGCGAGGGCGTTGAGTTTCTAGGGTCGACGGATAGCTGGTTCCGTCCCGTATTCACGACAACAGGACCCGATGGTTCGCTCTACGTCGTCGACTACCATCGGCCCGTGGTCGAGCATCCCGAATACGCGCCGAAAGAGATCCTGCATCAGATTCAGTTTGACCCGCCGGTGCAGGCCGGGCGCATCTACCGCGTCGTTTACGATGACGCGGAACGGTATCAGCGTCCAAACTTGACCAAGGCTAGTAGCGCTGAACTGATCGGCTATTTGGCGCACCCGAACGGCTGGTGGCGTACGAGCGCTCAGCGCCTGCTTGTCGAACGTGGCGATGCGTCGGCCGTACCCGCTCTCTTAGCAGCCGCCCAACAGACCGATTCGGCCTTCGGTCGCCTGCACGCTTTGTGGGCGCTGGACGGGCTCGGCGGACTTGACGAGGGCTTGGTACTCAAGGCGCTCCAAGACCCCGTTCCGAACATCCGCGAGCACGCCCTGCGTCTCGCCGAAAAATACCTGACCAGTGACGAGTTGCGGAAACAAGCTCACCTTCTTGCAAAGGATGACAGCGCCAAAGTACAGTTGCAGGCTGCCTGCGTTCTGGGTGGATTCTCCGGGCCCAGCGACCAACAAACGTTGGAGCAGCTGTTGGTCGAGAACGTTGAGAGTCCCTGGTTCCGCACGGCGGTACTCAGTACGGCTGCCGATGACGCGGATGCCTGGTTTGAAAGACTGTCGCGGAAGGCTGGCTTCCTCGCCGAGCCTTCTGACGGCAAACGGACCTTGTTGCGTGACCTAGCATCGATCGTGGGCGCGCGACAGCACGACACGGAAGTTGCAAAGCTCACTGAGGCCGTACGCCGCCGCTCAGCAGCCCAAGACAACTGGTGGCGGGAGGCCGTACTCGCCGGACTCGGCGCTGGATTCGGACAAGGCGAAGCGGAGCGTCCACGGCTTGAAGCGGGGCAGCGCGGTTTGCTGGCTCTGCTCACGCAGCCGTCGAAGGAAATACGAGATGGCGCGCTCAACGCGTTGCTCCGGCTTGACGTTGTGCCTAGCGCACAGTTGAAGTCGGTTGTGACAAAGGCGGCATCCGTCATGAACGACGCTGACCAACCTCTCGATGAGCGCGTCTTCGCCGTCCGCACGTTGGGACTCGACCGTTCACGAGAGTCCACCTCGGACATCGAAAAACTGTTCGGTCCGGCAATCCCGGAAAGCTTGCAAGAAGCCGCCGCTGGTGCGCTTTCCGCGATCGAGGGCCCGGATGCCACCCTGGCTTTGATGAAAAACTGGCGCACCTATACGGGTCCCGTCCGCAACAAAGTCGCCGGCGAACTCTTGGGCCACACCGAAGGCATCACGGCCTTGCTTGATGGTGTGGAAAGCGAGCAGGTGCAGACGTGGTCATTGAGCAGCGGACAGCGGCGACAATTGCTCCGGCACTCCGACTCCGCGATTCAGGAGCGCGCCAATAAGCTCTTTGGCGAAGCCGTTCCCAATACCCGGCAGGCTGTCTACGAAAAGTATCGGCCCGCCCTCGATCTCGAAGGCAGCGTGGAAAACGGCAAGCGAGTGTTTCGCGATGTTTGCTCGGAATGTCACCAGATCGGCGACATCGGATCCAAGGTCGGTCCAGACCTGCTGAGCGTGATCATCCGCAATAAAGAGGTCCTCATGACCGACATCTTGATGCCGAACGAAAGCATCGAAGCGGGCTACGAGGAGTACCTGCTCGAAACCAACGACGGCAACTCCGTGACTGGTGTCATCGCGGCCGAGACAGCCGAGACCATCACGCTCCGGCGCAAGAAAGGCGAGCAGGACGTCATCAGCCGAGCGAACATCCGCGAACTACGGTCACTCAGTGTTTCACCGATGCCAGAGGATTTGGAGCAGACCATCAGCGTACAGGGGATGGCCGACCTGCTCGCGTACCTCAAGAGCCTGTAGGCCCGCGCCGCCGGTACCCTGCGTGCGCCGCCCGGAAAACCCTGGGCCTCGCGCCCGGGTACGCGATACAGCTTCGGATTCGGCTGGAAGAATGCAGTTTCTAGGGTGATGCAGGGCTGCGCGTAAGGTGATTTCGTGCTTGGAGGCTCCTATGCCTCACGTATAATGACAGAGGTTGGCAGTCGACAAGCCCTTACTTATCAATAGAGTACGGTCAAGTCTCGGCGCTCCGCCAGCCATGGTCGAGAAAGACGCAACGTGACGCTGGCGCACAATCTCCGCGAGATGGAGTCGCATCGCGAGGCTTATTGGCTTCGCTACCCGAGCAGCTCGCCGTTCAAGCTCCGCTGGCGGGCGGTCACAGTGCGGCACTGCTTTCACGTTCTACCGGGAGAGTCGATTCTTGAGCTAGGCGCGGGAAGCGGCCTCTGGACCGAGCATCTCAGCTCCGTGCTTCGCGGAGAAAATCCTATCACCGCGGCCGTTTTCAACCCTGATCTGGCAGAGCAAGTAGCCGAGAAGTCCATCGGAAACGTTACCGTCGTTCACGTTGACGATCCCTCAGCCGACCTGCCCGCCGAGAGTTTTGACTACGTTGTCGGAACCGGCATCCTTTGCCATGATCAGTACGATCAAAACCTAGCCTGGATCCGGCGCTTACTGAAGCCAGGCGGGCAGATGCTGTTTTTCGAAGCGAACCATCTGAATCCCCAGGTAGCGCTTAAGGACTGGTTTCGGCCTCTGGGCCGTTGGAGCGGCAATGCCAGCTGTCAGCTCGGTTTGCGCCGCTACGACCTGATGAAGATTGCGTCGAACGCAGGCTTCTCACATATTGATGTGATTCCGTTTGACATCATCCACGGGCGCACACCCCGGAGTCTGATCCCGTTCCTGGAATCGAAGGCAGTGCTGTTTGAGCACATGCCGTTCGTGCGGCAGTTTTGCGGCACACTCTACGTCTGGGCGAAGAGGCCGGGTTCTGAAGACCAACCTCGCCGAGTCCCGTCTCTGGCCAATCATGATTCTCTCGTGGGGAAGGTCTCGGTCGTGATCCCTTGTCACAACGAGGAGATGAACATCCCCCGGCTCGCCGATGCACTCCGCTCGATGTACGACCGCTACATCCACGAGATTGTCATCGTCAACGACAACAGCCAAGACCGCACGGCCGAGGTCACTCGCGAGCTTGCCAAGAGCGATCCACGCATTAAGCTGGTCAACCGCACGCCGCCGGGAGGGGTTGGGCATGCGTTGCGTGACGGCTACGCCGCCGCCAGCGGGGACTTCATCTTGTCGATGGATTGCGACTTCGCCCAGATTGTCCCGGAGTTGCGGGATATGTTCGACGCCATCGCCGAAGGATACGAAGGCGCCATCGGCAGTCGTTTTTCACACGACTCGGTTTTGTTGAACTACCCGTTCTTCAAGATTGTCTGCAACCGCGGATTCCATGCCCTGGTGAAACTACTCCTGCTGCCGCGCGCGCGGGATCTCTCGAACAACCTCAAGCTCTACCGCGCCGACATCCTCAAGAACCTGGTAATCGAGGAAGCGCATTTCGCCGCCAACGCCGAAACGGGACTGAAGCCGATTCTGGCGGGCTACCGCATCAAGGAAGTGCCAATTTCCTGGATCAATCGCACGTCCGACATGGGGCGGTCATCCTTCCGCATTCTTAAGGTGGCACCGAACTACCTGATGGCTCTTTTGCGAACGCTGGGGCGGGCTTGGCGCGGCCGGGTTGGTCTGCGCCAGAGCGACTCTTCTGTTGCGCCGTCGGCCCCGGTTTGATTCTCGATGTGTGCGATCCAGTATCCTGTTCTCTTGCGAGAATCGATTGAAGAGGCGGGGCCGCGAGATTCGGGTCAATGCCCGATCTGCAAGTCTGCCAACCATACCGTCTACCTCAATGGCGCCGGCACTAGTTTCGACCCGCAAGCGTTTGGCTCATCGCGAACCGAGATCGCCGCCGGAACCATCCTGCGGTGCCGGGAATGCGGGTTCGGCTACGCCCGGCATCGACCGACTGATGATCAGCTCGGTCGGCTCTACCGCGAGATGGATATCGCGGTCTATCAAGCCGAGGCCGAAGGGCGCCGCCGAACCGCCGAACGCCATTTGAAGATCGTCAGTAGCTATCTTTCCGGCGGACGTCTTCTCGATGTGGGCTGTGCTTCGGGTGCCTTTCTCGATCGAGCCGAGTCGGCCGGATGGGATGTTGTGGGCGTCGAGCCCTCCCCGCCGCTCTACGAGATGGCTCGAGATCTGCTGGCCGGCCGAGGCGAAGTATTGCCGGTGACGCTGCAGGAGGCCAATCTAGAGCCGCAAAAGTTCGACGTGATCACGCTTTGGGATGTACTGGAACATGTCGCTGACCCCATCGCCTTCCTCGTGCAGTGCCGCTCGCTGCTGAATTCCGGCGGTTTCGTGTTTGCGAACGTTCCTGATCTGGACAGTGTTCCCGCTCGTCTGCTCGGCCGCCGGTGGCCGCTGTTGCTTCCCGAGCATCTCAACTATTTCAATCGGCCTAGCCTTGCACGTTGCGTGCAGGGAGCAGGACTTGAAGTCGTACGGTTCGGACGCCGGCCGACCTCGTTTTCGCTTTCCTACATCCTTTACCGGGTCGCGCAGCACGACATACCGGGTGTCAACACGCTCGGGCGGATCAGCGACGCGACAGGGCTTGGCAGGTTGATCCTGCCTGTTCCCATCGGCGAAACCCTAGTCGTCTGTCATTATTGACGCGCACCGCAGCACTCCCAAACCTGGAGAGGGCCGTCTACGAGCAACGTCGGGCTGTGGCCTTCGTCCTGCAGCCGCTCCAGCAACCAAGCGAAACGGTCGTGAGGCCGCTCGTGAATCAGAAACCGCGGCTCGCGCGCCAGAAACTCCTCGTAGGGCACGACCGTGAACCCCCCCCCCAGGGGCTGAGCCCCTGCAGGTTGCGGTCGGGTGTGTCCGCTTCGCGGTAACGCAGGGCCGCGCTTGGATCGGCGACATAGACGAGCCGGTCTCTTAGGCCGTCGGGCGCATAGTGAACGTGCTCGGGAAACAGCGTCGGCGACGATACGGCGATCGGCACGTCAGCCGGCAGATCTGTGTTTTGGAACACCGCAAAGCCGTAGGGGTCCGCCGAAGTGGGATCAGTACGCCCTTGCTCGCCCGCCACGAAGCGAGGACCGCCCAGCACAAACCATCCGAGCAGGACTGCCAGGGCGGCCGCTTGAACACCCGCGTGGCCCCGCGACGCGCGCCGAACGAACACACCAAAGCCGGCACAGAGCCCGACAAGCATGGGCAAACCGTAGCGATATACATAGGCGCCTGTTGTCAGGTAGGCGAGGGTAACGGCGAACACCGGAGTCGCGACGGACATCAGAAAAGCAGCCGTTTCGTGAGCGGGCAACGGAGCGCCATGGGCGTCTGGCTGCGTTGCGGTGTCTCGTCGCGAGAAGTAGAAGGCGGCGGCGCTGAACAGCAGGATGACGATTCCTAGCGGCCAAGCAGCCGGAAGCAATACCAACAGGTAGGTCCCGAGGATGTCGCTTTCGTGGACGGGACTCCAGAAGCCGCCGCTATAGGCGTCACGAGCAGCGTGAATCAGCGGTAAGTAAGCGAGCAGAACCGTGCTGGAGGCGGCCATCAAAGCCCACACGGGCCAATCGAATTTGCGGGTCTTCCAAGTGCGCATGGCCTCGCCGGCGGCCAGAGGCGGAAACACGAAAACCGCGTAGTAGTGCAGAGAGATCGCTCCCGCCAGGCTGAGCGCCATGGCCGCCAGATTCCATCGGCGCTGCTTGCCATCGGCCAATTCACGCCAAGCCAAGAGCGCGGCGGCGGCAAACCCGGTCATGAGCGCATAGGGGCGCGCTTCGATCCCATACTCGAAACCCCAGGTCAGCCACGAAAACGCCATGGCGGCTAAAGCGCACAGCACGCCGATGCGGGGTCTGAGTAACCGGAAGAGACAATAGCTGAATAGCGCCAGGCCCAGAATCGAGGGCAGCCGCGTGGCGAGCTCACCGGCTCCAAACAACGAATGAGACGCCCTTGTAAGAAGATAGCTCAGCGGCGGCAGTGCGTCCGCCGCTCCCAGGAGCGCTTGCCAGAGTTCACTGAAACTCCCCAAGCGGGCCAGGTGAAACGTGAAGAACTCGTCAAACCAGAGAGGTCTTGAACCCGCCATCGATATGGCGCGTGCTAGATAGATTGCGAGCAGACCTAGCGCGGCCAGCGAGCCGTTGCGTTCCAGCCAGTCAAGGAAAGACCTCTCGGAGCGGTTTGTCATTCGCGGATTGCGCCCCACGGGTCGGCAAAGTAGACGAATCTAATTACAGGCTACTTCGGAGGCGGCAAGAACTCTGCCGGTGACAGCGCCCGGCGGCTGAATCGCGTCAGCCGAATCGCGCCCTTGAAGTTATCAACGAGATTGATACGCACTCCCACCGATGTGCGTCCCTCGCCCTGCGGTTTCAGCTTGAGTGGAGCCTCCATCTGGAGTTCCCCATTCACGTAGCTGCGGTACTCGCTACCGTCGTAGACCTGAGCAATGTGATACCACCGATCGGCGGGATGCAGTTTCTCGGGAACCATCAGTGCTTTCGACTCTCCCGAATTGGCGAACGCGTCGAGATACCAGCCGCCCTCGAGCACGCGTGTCTCGAACATCAGCCGGTTTTGCGAGCCGTTCTCTTGAAGATGAAAGAAGCGCTGCTCGCGAGCCCCATCGCCGTCGGGGCGAAAGATCACTTCCCAGCTGAAACTCGACGCACCGGCCAGCGGGTGAACATCGAGGAAAAGCGCATCACCGTCACCATCAAACTCGACAGCTTTGCCTTCCGGCGTATCGATCAGTTTGGGATCGCCCAAGACTTTCACGGCGTTCCCGCTGATGCTCTTGAGCGAATCGAAAACCCACGTCGTCCGGTTCTGCTGTCCAGCCAAGACCGCGCAGGTAGTCAAGAACAGAATGAGAACTCGCATACCGCGGAATATATCACGCCCGCGTTGAATCGTAGCGTGCCTCTGGAGCGCGGAGTTAATCGTTGCTGCCGAGCAAGCCCGTCAAAGCGCCCAATCCGCTTGCTTCGCCGCCCCCACGCTTTGCTCCGATGCCTCCGCCTAGCTCCCTGCGAAGCTTCGACAGCGTCATCGTTTGAACCCAGGCCCTGCCCGGTCCGGTAAGCGTGGCCAGGAACAGCCCTTCACCGCCGAAGATACTCGTCGAAATCCCTCCGGCCATTTGGATATCGTAGTGGACTGACTCGTCGAAAGCGACAATGCAACCGGTGTCGACTTGAAGCAGTTCGCCTGGTCCCAGGTTGAACTCGATGAAGTCGCCACCGCCGTGGATGAACGCGACTCCCGGTCCTGTGAGTTTCTGCAGGATGAAACCCTCTCCTCCGAACAACCCCGCGCCGATCTTCTTCGTGAACGCGATGTCGAGCTTAACCGTGCGCTCGGCGACGATGAACCCGTCTCGCTGAACGAGCACAGACTGCCCGGCCACCAGCTCAAACGCTTGGATGCGCCCCGGAAAATCTCCTGCCAAGCCGACTTCCCCTTCGCTGCTTTTCGTCTTGAAGTGCGTCATGAAGAGGGATTCGCCCGTCAGCTTGCGTTTCAGAGCACCCATCAGCTTCTCGCCGATCCCGCTGCCCGTCATCTGCGTCTGCCACTCGACGTTCGAAGTCTTGTAGACCATCTTGCCGGCCTCGGCGTAGATCTCTTGACCCGGCTTCAGCTTGATCCGAACGACCTGCAGGTTATCGCCCTCGATCTTATATTCGACGGGGGGCATCGGCGCGGCGACATCATCCGCGGCCACCGGAGCCGCGGAGGCCGCAGGGGCCGCTGTCCCCGTCTTAGCGCCACATCCAGGGCAAAAAGCGGCGTCATCAGCCGTTTGACTTCCACAACTCGTACAGAAGGGCATAGAACAGCTAGAATATCACGGCTCCCCTTGATGCCGGATCGGGTGATCTCCCTAGTCCCGACCGCGTTTCTTTCCGCTTCACGATCGTCGCCCTCCGGGACGGCTCTTGTGGCCGCTACCTGCGTGATCGAAAAATTACACTTGTAAACTACTTTAGGATCGTAGAATAGGAACGCTCGCTTTTAACGGAAAGGAAGGGTTTTCAAAGATGAAACGATTTTTCACGGTTATTCTTTTGGTTGGTCTCGCTACCGTCACCGCGGCGGCCGATACCAGCGAGGTGAGGTATTTCAACGCCGATTTATCAGTCTCCGCCGAAGTGCCACCGGTGACGGACAGTCAGGCTGTCGGCACGGCACGCATCGCGATGTATTTGAATCGCAGCGATGCCGGAGACATCACTTCGGCGGTCGTGGACTTTGCGATTGAATACTACTTGGGTCAGGAAGAGGAGTTGGTTGCGATGCACATCCATCGCGCCGCGGCCGGTGTCAATGGTCCCATCGTAATTTCGTCGGGCGGCCTTGATTTCGGCACACCCTCGGTCGGGGCCACGGCGGGCGGGGGCAGGCTGTTTCGCCAACGCGTCGCGACCACGGATATTGCCGCACTCGAAGCCATCGAAGGCGTGATCGCGAATCCCCCCGGCTATTACGTGAATATACATTCCACGTCGCACCGGCCTGGCCTGATTCGCGGGCAACTCCGCAATACCGAGATGACAATGCTGATGGGATTGCGCGGCGCGGTCGATGCGATCCGCGGTCAGACCGATCGAGGGCTCCGCCGTCTGGGTCTCATCCCGTAGTCTCTTGTTCCAGAAATAACTGAATTAAACATAACGTCATAAGTAATTGCGCATAGTATGCCGACTATGCTCCCATGGAGACATGCGAGCGCTCAGCATTGCCGATTCGGCGACGATCATTCTCGGATTGCAGGATGAGATCCGGCGATCCGGGGAATCCCGCTATGACCATCGACTCCACGGCGTGTTGTTGGTGGCGCAAGGCATGACCTGCCCACAAGTCGCCGAACTGTTGGGGGATGCTCCGCGGTCGGTCGAGTATTGGGTGCGCCGGTTCGAACAAAGCGGTTTGGCCGGCTTGCGGGAAGGAGAACGATCCGGCCGGCCCCGGCGCCTCGACGAGAAGCAATTACGGGACATCAACATCGCTCTGCGTCAGATGCCGCGAGAGCTGGGGCTGGGCGGCAACCTGTGGGATGGCAAGACCCTGGCGGCCTGGATCGCCCAGCGCTATGGGATGGAGTTGGGGGTGCGCCAATGCCAGCGTCTGTTCCAGCAGTTGGGCTTTCGGCTGCGCAAGCCGCGTCCCCGCGTTGCGCAGGCCGACCCGGCACGGCAGAAGGCGCATAAAAAAAACTCCAGGCGCTGATGACGGACCCGGCGGTGGATCTGTGGGCCAGCGACGAAGTGCACTTCCAGCAGCATGGTTCGCGGTGCCGGATGTGGATCCCGCCGGAAACCAAGGATCCGGTCTTGCTGCACGCTCCCACGCGGCGCAGCGTGGGATACTTTGGGGCGGTGCGGCTGCGCGACGGGAGGTTTTACTATTGCCGGGAGACAGACAAGTTCAACGGCCTGAGCTTCTTTGCCTTCTTGAAAGGCCTGCGGCGCACGAGCATCCGAAGCGGCCGCCGCGTGGTGGTGATCACCGACAACGCCAAATACCACCACGCTCGCCTCCACAAGCCGTGGAGAGAAGAACACGGCGAGGACTTTGCGCTGGACTACCTGCCGCCCTATAGTCCCGAGTTGAATCCGATCGAGCGAATCTGGAAACTGACGCGCCGCCGTTGCTTACACAATCGCTACTTTCCACAGCTGGACGCCGTCATCGCGGCCGTGGAGGCAGAGTTCGATGGCTGGGCCGGCCGCAACGAAACCCTGCGTCGTTTATGCGCAATTATTTAAGACGTTATGTTTAAATGGGGCCGGTTTGCGTCTAAGAGGTAGCAGGCTTGGGCGCGAACCGGGCAACCCATAGGCAATGGCAGGAACAGAGCGGCGGGCGTGTGAACCCGCCGACAGGGACGCGTCATGCCGCGCCGGCGGTCCTTAACCCCGCCTAGTTGCTTCCCACTTCCGGGCTAGAAATCGTATTCCTTCAGCTTGTTGTGCAGCGTCTTGAGGCTGATATCGAGGATCTTGGCGGCGCGGGTCTTGTTGTTCCCGGTATGTTCGAGAGTCTTCAGGATCAGAGCCTTCTCGGCGTCTCGAACCGTCGAGCCAACCCGTAACGGGACTTCATTAGGGTCGTTCGAAGCGCTGCTGACCGCACCCCCCCTGCCTTCGAGCGTACCGACAAGATGGCTCGCATGGATCGAACCCTCTCCGGCCAAGATGACGGCGCTCTCCATCACATTGCGGAGCTCGCGCACGTTGCCGGGCCAGGGGTATCGATCGAGCTTCTCGCGAACATCGGCGTCGATATTCACAACTTTGCAGTCGTGTTTCCGGTTCATGCCCGCCATGAGGCTCTCGGCGATCGGCAGGATATCCCGCGGACGCTCCCGCAACGATGGTAGGTGAATATGGAAGACGTTCAACCGATAGTAGAGGTCCTCGCGCATATGTCCCTCTTTGAGGGATTGGGCGAGTTCCCGGTTCGTGGAGGCGATCACGCGCGTATCGACCTGAAATTCTTGACTGCCGCCCAGGCGCCGCACGCAGGAATCTTCGAGCACGCGCAGCAGTTTCGCCTGTGTGCCAATCGGCATGTCGCCGATTTCATCGAGCAGCAGCGTGCCGCCGTGCGCCAGTTCGAAGCAGCCGGGCCGCCGCTGCAGCGCGCCCGTGAACGAGCCCTTTTCGTGCCCGAATAACTCGCTTTCCATTAATGTCTCGGGCATCGCGGCGCAATTGACGGCGACGAACGGGCCGCCACTGCGCGGGCTTAGTTTATGGATGGCCCGCGCGGCCAGCTCCTTGCCGGTACCGCTTTCGCCGGTGATCAAGACCGCTGCGTTGCTCGCCGCGACCTGGCGAATCAGAGAGAAGACTTCCTGCATCGCGGGCGAGAGGCCTATCAGATCCTCCAGTACGCCGCGGCCGCTGAGTTCCCTTTGGAGCAGGGCCGTCTTGCTCGCGAGCAAACCCTGGGCGGCGGCTCGGGAAAGCAGAACCTTCAGCGCGTTCGCTTGGATCGGTTTCTCGAGGAACCAGAACGCGCCCAGATCGTGGACCGTCTTCAGGGCGTTCTCGATGCTTCCGAAGGCCGTCAGCACAATCGAAACCGGACCGTTCCCGTCAGCCGAAAGCTTCGCAAGCAGCTCGAAGCCGTCCATGCGCGGCATGTTCAGATCGGTGACAACGACCTGTGCCGGAAAGGCTTGCAGCTTCTCAAGCGCGTCCTGCCCGTCGCGCGCCGTTTCGACCGTGAAACCCCACGACGACACCAGACTGGCCAGGCCACTTCGCTGGTCGTCCTCGTCATCAACGATCAACACGCGGGCCGCGTTCGACTCCTGACTTTCGGGCATCGCTCCTATTCTAGCCCGCGCCACAGCGGCCCGAGGCTCGGGTGGCGAAGGGCCACCGGGTTCTCGGAAGTCACGCTAGGGGAGGGATTCTTTCTCGTCGACATCAATCTCCATCCGCAACAGCGCGGCGCTGAACGTCTTCCCTTGAGCATCGACGCGCAGCGAGACCGTTCCGCCGCCGCCCAGCGATGCATGCAGCAGGAAGTTTAACGCCCCCAGATTCGGCAGCTCGAATCGCTCAACGGCCCCCCGGCACAGATCACGAAAGTGCTCCTTCACTCGCTCCGGCGTCACCTCCCGCAGCAGGACTGGGTAGTACCGCGCCTCAAGGGCAATCACGCCGATATTGACCGTGTCGCCCTTATCCCCAGAGCGGGCGTGGGCAATTTGAATCAGTCGAATTCGCATCACAAAAAACTGCCTCGGTCCGCCGCGATCCTCAAGATAAAATCTCTTTCACCACGCGCGCCGGATACTGGTCAGTCAAGCGCTCGTCCAGCCCATGGCGATTGTAAGTCAGGCGGCGCGCATCCATACCCAGCGTGTGCAGCATCGTCGCGTGCAGATCGTGCACGCTCACTCTGTTCTCGACGGCATGGTAGCCAATCTCATCCGTCGCTCCATGGACGTAGCCGCGCTTCACGCCGCCGCCGGCCATCCAAACACTAAAGCCCTTCGGCCCGTGGTCGCGGCCCGCCGCATCGCCCGCCCGCGTCTGCGAAACCGGCATACGCCCAAACTCTCCGCCCCATAGCACGAGCGTCTTATCGAGCAGGCCGCGCTGCTTCAGATCCGTGAGCAGTGCCGCCACCGGCTTGTCAGTCTTGCCGCAACTATAGTCGAGACTCTTCTGAAGCCCCGAATGCGCATCCCAGATCTGAAACTCGATGAAGAGCTGCACGAACCGCACGCCGCGCTCGACCAAGCGGCGCGCCATCAAGCACCGAGTCCCGTAAGAGCGCGTCCGCTCCTCGTTCAGGCCGTACATCTGCTTTGTCTGCTCGCTCTCCTGCGAGAGGTCGAGCGCATCGCTGGCCTCGACCTGCATGCGCGCCGCCAACTCGTAACTCGCGATTCGTGCGTCGAGTTGCGGATAGCGGGGCCGCTCAAGCCGGTGCGCCTCATCCATGCGCCGCAACAGATCACGCTCGGCCGCCACCAACGGAGAGGGCAGGTCTTCCTCGGGCTTTAAGTTCAACAGCGGCGGACCTTCCGAACGAAAACGCGTGCCCTGAAACTCAGGCGGCAGCCAGCCCGCCTGCCAACTCTGGATGCCATTCACCGGAAGCTGCTTCGGATCGTCGAGCACCACATAACCGGGCAGATTGCGGTTCTCGCTTCCCAATCCATACACAACCCACGACCCCAGCGACGGACGCCCGGGGAGCGTTCGCCCCGAATGCATCAAGTACAGCGACGGCTCGTGGTTGAAGTGCTCGCCATGCATCGAGCGAATCAGTGTGATGTCATCCACTCGCTCAGAGAGATGTGGCAAGGCTTCCGACACATCCATGCCGCACTCGCCATGCCGCGCAAACTTGTAAGGCGCCGGCAGAAAGCCGCCGACCTGCTGTGGATTCTCAAGCTGATTAAGAATGTCGCGCGGCGCGGGCTGACCGGCGTACTTCTCGAGCGCAGGCTTGGGATCAAATAGATCTACCTGACTCGGCCCTCCGTTCATGAATAGATGAATGACCGACGTCGCGCGCGGCTCGAAGTGCGGCTCGCGGACGTGAGAAACGGCGTCACGCGAAGCCGCCCCGGCTACCGTTCCTGAGTAGAGGTCGGCCCCGAGCAGGGAAGCGAGCGCCGCCCCATGCAAGCCATCGCCGATCCGGGAGAAGAACGTTCTACGGTTCAATCCTGCGGCGGCGCTATGCGGCTTCATGAATAGTTCCTGTCAATCCACATACAAAAACTCCGCCGAACTCAATACCGCGTGCGCCAGAGAACTCAACGCCGACCAGCGCGCCGCGAGTTCGCGTGGTGCCGTATCATTGCGGTCCTCGATGTGACCGCGCCACTCGGCCGTAAGGTCGTCAAGGGAAGATAGCCCCGCCGCAATCTCATTCTCGGTGGCCCGTCGTGTCAAGGCTCGCAGATAGAGTTGTTCAATCTGCCTTGCGCGGTCATCCGGGAACTCGTCGATCAATCGTCCGGCCAGATAGCGGGCATGGCCGCGCGTTGTCTCGCCGTTCAGCATCTGCAAAGCCTGCGGCGCGACCGTCGACTCGGCCCGCTCGGTGCAATTGGGATTGAGTTGCGGCAAATCGAAGACATCGAGAATCGTCGGAGGCGTTTTGCGCCGTCTCAGGATGTAGACCGCGCGCCGCCATCCGGCCTTCGTCCCTTCCGCAACGATCTCGCCGGTTTCCTTTATCGCCACGTTGTCAGGCGAACCAAAAGGCTTGTCATTGAGACGTCCGGTGACGCGCAAAATCGAGTCATAGAGCGCTTCGGAGTCCATGCGGCGCAGCGACATGCGTGACAGCAGTATGTTCTCGGGATCCGCCGCTGTCGCCTCGTCGCTCACCGCCGAAGTCTGCCGGTAGGCCGCGGAAGTCAGCATCATGCGGTGCATCGCTTTGATGCTCCAGCCTTGCCGCACGAACTCGGTCGCCAGCCAATCGAGCAACTCGGGATGGCTCGGCGCCAATCCGGTCCGCCCGAAATTCGAAGGAGTCGCCACCAGCCCGCGCCCGAAATGATGCGCCCAAATCCGGTTCACCATCACGCGCGCGGTCAGCGGATGGTTCGGCTGCGTCAGCCATCTCGCGAGCGCCAGGCGGTTGCCGCTTGTGCCGTCATGCTTCCATGGCCGTTCGACGCGAAACGGCTCAAGTCCGACCCGCAATACCGACGGAACCGCCGGCGTGACGCGCTCGATCAGAGACTGTGCCTCGCCGCGGCCCAATAGATATACGGCCGACGGCTCACCGCCCATGTCGTAGAGAGCGCGAATCCGCGGCTCGGTCTTGAGTTTCTGCTTTGCCTCGTCAATCGTCTTACGTGTTTCGTTTCGGAAAGCCTCGAACTCCGGCGAGCGCTTCGCAATGTTTTCCAGTGGCACGTCGAGTGTGTCGGCGAATTTCTTTGCCAGGTATTTCTGTACGTCCGTCCTGCCCTCGGCGGGCGTGTCTTCTAACTGCCGCAGATCGTCAGCGAGCGACTCAGGCAACTCCGCCAAACGTTCTTTGAGTAGTTCACGGCGCGTCGGCGCGGCTTTCCCTTCGATCAATCTTTCCAGTCGTTTGATCTCTGCCTCGATCGGCTCGTTCCACTCTTTTGCCTCGCGGAGTTCCTCCTTGACGCCCACATCGAGCAGTCGCTTCGTCGGCGGTGCCCAGTCGTAGGGATCGAGCGCCGTCTGCAAAATCGCGCTCAGCCGGTAGTAGTCGCGCTGCGGTATGGGGTCGTATTTGTGGTCATGGCAGCGAGCGCAGCCAACCGTCAACCCCATCACGGCCGAGCTCAGCACCTGAATTTCGTCGGCAATCACATCCATCCGCTCGGCCACCGACCCGTTTGCCGGAGAATACGTGCCGTCGGGCGTCATGCGAAGAAAGCCCGTGGCCGCCAGCGTATCGACGGTCTCCTGCGTCACTTCCCTAAGGTCGGCGTGATCAACGAGTTCATCACCGGCAATCTGCTCCGTGAGAAAGCGATCGTACGGCTGGTCTTGATTCAGGGCGCGAATCAGCGCATCGCGATAGCGCCACGAGTGCGGACGCACAAGATCCGCGTCGATGATCCCTTCCGAATCCGCGTAGCCCGCTAAGTCAAGCCAATGCTGCGCCCAGCGTTCGCCATAGTGAGGCGATTCGAGCAAGCGGTCAATCATCCGCTCGTAAGTATCGGCCCGTTTGTCGCGAAGATAGGCCTCGATTTCCTCCGACGTTGGGGGCATCCCGATCAAATCGATGTAGGCCCGCCGCAGCAAGTCCAGCGGCTCCGCTTCGGCGGAAAACGCGAGCTGCTTTTCTTCGAGCTTGCGCAGCAGGAAAGTGTCGATGGGCTGCCGGACGAGCGCTGCTTGTTTGACTTCAGGCACGGCGGGTCGCACTGGCGGCTGAAATGACCAGAACTGCCGATCTTCATCCGTGACCACGGAATGCTCACCGCCGCTCGCCGCGCCCAACTCGTCCGGCGCCGCCTTCGCGCCACCCGCGATCCACTGCCGCAGTACTTCCACTTCGGCATCGGTTGGCGCTTTGACGTTATTCTCAAACTGCATTTTGGGCGGTGGCATCTCGCCCGACACCACGCGCTGGAGCATCAAACTCGCTTGCGGGTTTCCGGGCGCCAGCGCCGGTCCTGAACGCCCGCCCTTGAGGCGGCTCGCGATCGTGCGCAGGTCAAGGTCCGCCTCGCGCCGGCTCTTGCCATGGCACGTGATGCAGCGCATCTGCAGGATTGGCAGAACATCCTTGTCGGTGACCAGGGGACCCGCGTCGTGCTCTCCCCGCGCGCCTTGGTGAATCCAGCCGCGAACGAGCTGGATCTCAGCGTCCGTCAACTTCTCGCCCACGGGCGGCATTGCCCCTGAGACGACTTTCTGAAGCAGTAGACTCGTCTCCGGCGAGCCAGGGAACACGGCCGGCCCTGACTTTCCGCCGGACAAAACCGTTTCGAGTGATTCGAGATTCAGCCCCGCTTGCGGTGTGGAGGCGCCATGGCAGGCCGCGCACTTGGACTTGAGGAGAGGCAGGACGGCCGTTTCAAAACCGGCCGCGCAAGCAAGCGGGAGCGGAGCAAACAGAATCGTTCCGGCGGCAATCAACGCAACTGACAGTGACCCTTTCACCGCTGCGGCTCGAAACGCGTGCATCCTGAAAACATTGTACATGGGGTACGGCCAAGCCGAACAGGCTGGGCCGCCGGCCGCGCCGGATCGTCCTGGTTGGTGCGGCCAAACGGAAGCAGGCAAAAAAAAGGCGAACTCGCTCAGCAGCGAATCCGCCTTGTGGGGGGAGCGGCGGGCTCACCCCCGCAGTATTCAGCAGGACTAGGCGAAGAAGCGGAACCCTAAGGGCCGACGGGGATCTTGATGATCTTCTTCTGGATCGCGTATTGCACCAGCTGAGCCTTGTTATGGATGTCGAGCTTGCGCATCAAGTTGAACTTATGCGCCTCGATGGTCTTCACGCTCAGGTTCAGGTGCTGGGCGATTTCCTTCACGGACTGACCCTCGGCCAGGAACTTCAGAATCTCTTTCTCGCGCGGCGTCAGAGTCGCGAAACGCGGCTGCCGGTGGTTGGACTTGATCCGCGTACGGAAGTCATCCACCAGTTGTGACAGCATTTTCGGACTCAAGTAGCTGCCGCCGCGATAGACGTCGCGGATGGCGAGCAGCAGTTGCTGTGCCGGGCTGTCTTTGAGCACGTAGCCGCTTCCGCCCACCTCCATGCACTCGACGAGACAGTCTTCATCGTCGTACATGGTCAAGAAAAGTACTTTCGTTTCGGGCCGCGCTTTCTTGATCTGACGGGTCGCCTCGAAGCTTGACAGGCCCGGCATGCCGATGTCCATCAGGACAACATCGGGACGCAGGGACGAAATTTGCTCGACGGATTCAGAAGCGTCTTTAGCAGCCTGTGGTGGAAGTCCCACATTGAAACAAGAGTCGATAAACTTGTTCTATGGCAATGGGA
>JAQBUE010000060.1 GCA_027624045.1 Acidobacteriota bacterium | reverse complement strand
GACACGAACGCGTTCGCCCGCTTAAATCAGTACGCTCCCCGACTCGGCTTCGCCTACGACCCCTCCGGGACCGGCAAGTGGGCCATTCGCGGCGGGATTGGAAGCTACTTCGGCCAAATGCAAGCAGGCGGCTTTGCTCTCGGAGGCGCCGGCTCGACCGCTCCGCCGTTTGCATCCGGCAGTGTCAACATCGTGAATCCCGTCAGTATCAAGAACCCGTGGGATTCGCCCCCATTCAACGGCAGAGTAGCGATTCCGATCCCGCCGGCGGACGCGAACTCGGCAGTCCCGCTACCTTTTGCCAATCAATGGGCCTATGACCCACTCACGAAGAACCCCAACACGTGGAACTGGAGTCTGACCCTAGAGCGGAACATGGGCAACAATATTCTGTTCCGGGGCGCCTATGTGGGCAGCCGCGGCACGCACATCATCGGCGGCTTTGAGACAAATCTGCCGGTCTTTATTCCAGGGCAGTCCACGCTCGCCAACCGTCAGGAACGCCGGGCCGATCCGAAGTTCCAGGCCATCAACATCAGCAGCGGAATCGCTGATTCCTACTATCACTCCATGCAGCTAACGGCTGAAAAGCGCTACTCCGGAGGATTGACGTTTCTCGTCAACTATACCCTGTCGAAATCCATCGACACGGGATCTAACGATATCGGCTGGGCCGGAGGGTTTGGCAACCAGGATCCGCGCGGTCCGTCGTTTAATCGCGGGTTGTCGGAGTTCGACCGTACTCATGTCGTCAACGCATCGATGGTGTGGGACCTGCCGAAGGTCAAGTCGGGGCCGGCCCTTCTCCGACACTTGGCCAACAACTGGGCGGTGTCGTCGTTGGTCTTTATCCGCAGCGGCAACCCGTTTACTCCGGTGAGCAGTAAAGGCAACTCACTTTCACCCGGACACAGCAGTATCGATCGGGCCGATGTCGTCCCCGGCGTCAGCGCGCAACTAGACAATGTCAGCCGGCACGATGCGATCAACAACGGCTACTTCAACCAGGCCGCGTTCACGACGACCGCCCTGGGCACGCGCGGCAACTCGGGTCGCAGCGTCCTGCGGGGACCTGGTTTCTCCGGTACCGATTTCATGCTCGCCAGATTCTTTCCCATCAATGAAAGGTTGCGCGTGCAGTTAAGGATTGAATCCTTCAATGTCTTTAATCAGACGAACTTCAATGGCATACCCGGCCACGGGTCGCCGGCTTTCACTGATGTCGACAACAAGAATTTCGGGAAGCTTCTGGTGAATGGCGCTCTCGACCCGAGGATCATGCAATTTGGTCTGAAGGTACTTTTCTAAGCCCTCGGTAGCCGGCGGGCAACTGGGCGGCGTCTAACAAACGCGATGGTTTGACAGCTTCACCACGGCGGCTCTGAGCCTTTGCGCACAGAGCCGCCGTGTCGTTTCTAGACCGTTCCGACAAGGGCTGGCTCTCGCCAAAGCCGATGCTACAATTACCCTCGAAGATGCGGAAGTGTAGCTGCCTAGCCACCGTCCTGCTGAGCTTCGCGATTCCCTTGGTTGCGGCGCCCGAAGACACCCCCAACCAGCCTGAGGTTCTCACACGTGCTATCCCGCCTCCGTCACCCGAGGCGATGAAGGGAGTGCGCTACGAAGACGTGACCGCGGCCTCGGGTCTGGGTCAGTTTCGGCATATCGCCGGGGAGCCTCTCAAGCCCTACCTGCCGGAAACCACGGGCTCCGGACTCGCTCTCCTCGATTACGACAACGATGGATGGGTTGATATCTATTTCGTCAACTCCCTCACACATGCCGCACGAAAGGGCAAGGAAAAAGCGTTGCCGTCCGCCCTGTTTCGCAACAACGGCGATGGCACGTTCAGCAACGTCACCGCCCAGGCCGGCGTTGAGAACAACCGTTGGGGCACCGGAGTCTGCGCCGGAGATTACGACAACGATGGATGGGCCGATCTTTACGTTGTCAACCTGGGTAAGAGCCGTCTCTACCGCAACAATGGCGACGGCAGCTTTACCGATATCGCTCCGAAAGCCGGAGTCCAGGTAGATCTGTGGGCGACGGGGTGCGCCTTCGGCGACTACGACCGCGATGGTCTCCTGGACCTCTACGTAGCGGGCTACGTCGATTTCGATTGGGACAATCCGCCACCAGCCGGTGAGTCGAGCGAAGGAATCGAGAACGAGAATAGCCCTAGACAAAGATCGCCATCCCGCGCGTTGGCGCCGTCCGAGGTCGACGACCGCGGCGGCATGGGCGGGGCGGCTTATGATCCCGGTCAGCCGTTTTGTACGTTTCTCGGGATGCGGGTGGCTTGCGGACCGTTAGGAATGAAGGGAGCCCCTGACTTCCTGTTCCGTAACAATGGCGACGGCGCGTTCACCGACGTCACCCGGAAGGCGGGCGTCGCCGATAAACACCTCTACTATGGTTTCGCCGTTGGTTGGGTGGATCTCGATGACGACGGCTGGCTTGATCTGGTGGTGGCCAACGACTCGAACCCCAATTATGTGTATCACAGCCAGGGAGACGGCACGTTCGCGGAAATAGGCTACCTCAGCGGGCTTGGCACCAATGCGGACGGGCGCGCCCAAGCGTATATGGGAATGGCGGTCGGCGATTACAACCACGACGGGAGAACAGACTTTTTCTTTACGACGTTTTCTAACGATAGCTATTCGCTTTACCTCAACAAAGGAAACCTCGACTTCAACGACGTAACTCAGGTTGCCGGTCTGGGAACCATCACAATTCCGTTTCTCGGATGGGGAACGCAATTTCTCGACTATGACAACGACGGCTGGCTCGATATCCTCGCGGCGAATGGGCATGTATACCCGCAGGTCGACGAGCACAGCCGATTCACTTCGTTTAGGCAGCGCACCTTATTGGTGCGAAACCTTCACAACAATAAGTTCGTCGATGTCACCGGCAGCCTGGGGTCCGGTATCGTGAAGCCGAAAAGCTCACGCGGAGCGGTGGTCGGCGATCTATTCAACGACGGCGATCTCGACATCGTCCTCATCAATGTGGACGAGCCTCCCACGCTGCTTCGAAACCGCGGAGGAAGCAGCGCCGGAAATTGGATTTCGCTGCAACTGATCGGCGACCCCGCAAAGCAAACACCACGTGATGCCATCGGATCGGTAGTGTTTTGCGAAGCCGGTGGTTTCCGTCAACGGGGTGAAGTGGCGTCGGGACGCAGCTATGTTTCGCAAAGCGATCTGAGAGTCCATTTCGGATTGGGCGCCGCCGAGCGCGTGGACAAGCTCGAGATCCGCTGGTCAAACGGAAAAAGCGAGACTGTGGCCATTCCCACCGTCAACAGGTCCTACACGGTTCGCCAGGGCGAAGGAATTCGCAAGTGACGAGGGGCGCTTTGGCCCGCGCCCTTGTAGCATCGCTATTTCTCCTCCAGCCGATCATCGCCGCGCCCCCGCAAGATCAGCGTCAACAAACGACTCAATTGTGGACCGAGGGCATCATCGACATCTCCGGGCTCTCGGCGCTGACGGCTTTCTCGGGCGTCCCCCACGACCCGCAGGACCTTAGCAGCGTCTGCGCGATGAAGCAGACCATCGTCCGCGATGCTTTCCAGGCCACCGGAGATTACCTGGCCCATCTGGAATCGGCGCCGCCGGCCCAGCGCGACTACCAGTCGATCATGAAGCTTCATCATCAGCTTGGCCAGCTTCATAGCTATCAGGGCGACATGGCGCGCGCGATCGAGCGCTTCGAGGCCGCGTACCGTATCGCCAATGAACAGAAGTTCGCTTATTTCCAGCAGTCGCTCGAGGAGAAGCTGGGTATTGCGCAGATGCGCCGCGGGGAAGTCGAAAACTGCGTCGAGAATCACAACCCACGGAGCTGCATCTTCCCGCTGTCTCCGGAAGCGCGGCACCAGCGGCGTTCCGGCTCCGAGACCGCAACAACACACTTCTTGAAGTTTCTTTCGGAAGAGCCGGACAATCTCGAAGTCCGCTGGCTCCTGAACGTCGCCCACATGACGTTGGGAAGCTATCCCGAGAAGGTGCCCGCTCCATATCTACTCCCGCCTTCCGCGTTCCAATCCAAAGAGGACGTCGGAGCGCTGAGGGACGTGGCGCCGTCGTTGGGCCTCGATACGTCGAACATGGCAGGCGGTACCATTCTCGAGGACTTCGACGGCGACGGCTATCTCGACGTGCTGGTATCGAGCCAGGATAGTTGCGTTCCGCTGCGTTACTTTCACAGCAACGGTGACGGGACGTTCAGTGATCGAACGGCCGAAGCAAAGCTGGCAGATCAGCTCGGCGGACTCAATCTCGTCCAGACGGACTACAACAACGACGGCCGTCCTGACGTTTTTGTTCTTCGTGGCGGCTGGGAAAGCCCGGTACGGAATTCGCTGCTGCGGAATAACAAGGACGGCACGTTCACCGATGTGACTCGCCAGAGCGGCCTCGCCTCCCCCGCGACCGCGACGCAGACGGCTGCCTGGGCGGACTTCGATCTCGACGGCCACGTCGATCTGTTTGTCGGCAACGAGTTTTCACCCAGCCAGTTGTTCCGAAACAAGGGAGACGGGACCTTCGTCGATGTCGCCCGTTCAGCGGGTGTCGGCCGTACCGCGTTCACGAAAGGAGTCGTCTGGGGAGACTACGACAATGACCGCTATCCGGACCTCTACGTTTCGAACTATGCCGAAGAGAACTTCTTTTATCGCAATAACGGCGACGGCACGTTTGTGGAAGTCGCTCGGAAGTTAGGAGTTGAGAAGCCAGCCTACAGCTTCCCCACGTGGTTCATGGACTATGACAACGACGGACGGCTCGACCTTTTTGTCTCGGGGTATATGCAGTCGCTGGCGGATGTCGCGCGCGGTTACTTAGGGCAGACGTTGAAAGGTGAAACCTTTAAGGTCTACCGTAACGCTGGAAAGAGCGCCATGGAAGACGTCACCGGCGCGGTTGGAATGGCCCGTAATATTCTCACGATGGGCTGCAATTTCGGGGACATCGACAACGACGGCTATTTGGATTTCTATTTGGGCACGGGAGCGCCCTCCTACGGAGCCCTGACACCGAATCTGCTGTTTCGCAATGATGCGGGTAAGGCGTTCGTCGATGTGACCACGTCTTCCCAAAGCGGGCACCTACAGAAAGGCCACGGGATCGCTTTCGGCGATCTCGACAACGACGGCGACCAGGATATTTTTCTCCACACGGGCGGGGCTGTCCCCGGAGACGCCTATCGAAACGCCATTTTCCGGAATTCCGGCCACGGAAACCACTGGGTCGCCCTACGGCTCCAGGGGGAAAAGACGAATCGCGCCGCCATTGGCGCTCGCATCAAACTCGTGCTTCCGGGAGGCCGCGAGATTCACCGCGTTGTGACCAGCGGCGGTTCCTTCGGGGCAGCCGCTTTTCAGCAGCATATCGGAATCGCGAAGGCGGACCATATCGAACTCCTCGAAGTTTGGTGGCCGGCGAGCGACACACGCCAGAAGTTTGAAAACGTGAAAGCGGACCAGTTTCTCGACATCAAGGAATTTTCAGAAACGTACGAGGTGATTGAGCGCCATTCCTTTCAACTCACCGAGAATGATGCCCATCCCATACACTAACCCGCCCGTGGTAAGAAGACCGTGACCTTATCTCGCATCCTATTGGTCCTGCTAAGCGGCTGTTTGTCGGCCGCGGTGACTATCGTCGCGGCGGCGGAGCCGGAGCCTGGCGCGGAACGGGTGCTGAGGATGATCCTGGTGCGCGAGCGGGCGCCGGCCGAAAAGATTTTGGCGAGCATCAAGGCGGGCGAGACCTTTGAAGTCCTGGCAGCACAAAACTCCACCGACTCGACAGCAGCCGAGGGAGGTTACCTTGGCGCCGTCAAGTTAGAGGATGTCCGTCCGGAACTGCGCCAAGCACTCGAAGGAGTGGACGAAGGGCAAGTGACCGATGTCTTTCAAACGCCGGCGGGGTTCATGATCGTCAAGGTTCTCCGCAAGGCCGCGCGGACGGAACCGGACCCCAAGGCCGCCGCGGGCTCGATTCAGTTCGCGGCATACGTGTCGGGGTTTGAAGAGAGCGGTTACTTCTTCTCCCGCCTGCCCAAGCCCGAGGACTATTCTCAGGATCTAGCGGCAATCTGCGAGCTAAAAGCAACGGCCGTCGAATCGGCCATCACGGATTCGGAGGCCAAGCTGTCCCAAGGCACGCCGTCCCGAGAGCTCCTACAGACTCACCATACGGTCGGACAACTGGCCGCTTATCAAGGCTCGATGGATAAGACGATCCAGTATTTTGAGGCGGCTTATGAGATCGCCGTCGCCAACGACGTGACTGACTTCGCGTCGGCGCTCCAGGAAAAGCTCGGCGTCGCCCATCTTCGCCGCGGCGAGGTCGATAACTGCATCCACGACCACAACGCGCAGAGTTGCATTTTCCCGCTCAGCCAAGCCGCACGCCATCGCCAACAAGCGGGTTCTGAAAGAGCGATGGTTTTGTTTCTGGAATACCTTCGGGCCAATCCGGCGGACCTTGAGGTGCGCTGGCTGGCAAGCATCGCCGCGATGACCTTAGGGAAGTATCCCGAAGGCATCCCGTCCGCCCTGCGTTTTCCGCCGAGGACTTTTGAATCCCAGGCTGACGTCGGCCGCTTCGTCGATATCGCTGCCGAGGCGGGGTTAGGCCAGATGAATACCGCAGGCGGCTCGATCATTGATGACTTTGACAACGACGGGCTCCTTGACATCGTCATCTCAATCGTTAATGTCTGTGAGCCCATGCGCTACTACCACAACAGCGGCGACGGCTCGTTCAGCGACTGGACCGAGCGGGCCAAGCTAGGCGGTCAGCTAGGCGGCATCAATTTGAATCAGGCCGACTACAACAACGACGGCCGGCTCGATATCTTCGTCATGCGCGGCGGCTGGGAGCTCCCGATGCGGAACTCGCTTCTCCGCAATAACGCGGATGGGACGTTCACCGACGTTACTAAAGAAAGCGGTTTAGCCGCTCCGGCGTATCCCACTCCCACCGCGAGCTGGGCCGACTTCGACAACGATGGTTTCGTCGACCTTTTCGTAGGGAATGAGAACGCCCCCGGACAACTGTTTCGTAACAACGGCGACGGCACCTTTACCGACGTGGCCAAGAAGGCGGGCATGGACCGCAAAGCGTTCACTAAGAGCGCCGTATGGGGCGACTACAACGACGATTCGTTCCCCGACCTCTACGTCTCGAACTTCGAGGCTGAGAACTTCCTTTATCACAACAACGGTGACGGCAGCTTCACCGAAGTCGCCCGCGCCCTTAGGGTCGAGCGGCCGAACGTCAGTTTTCCGGTCTGGTTCTTCGACTATGACAACGACGGCCGGCAAGACCTGTTCGTGTCGAGTTATGTGCAGTCCGTGGCCGAGATCGCCGCCGAGTATCTCAGCCTACCCACCCAGGGCGAGACCATTAAGCTCTATCGAAACATGGGCCCTGGCGGTTTCGAGGACGTCACCAAGCAAGTCGGCCTGGAGCGTATTTCGATGGCGATGGGCGCGAACTTCGGGGACATTGACAATGATGGGTTCTTGGACATTTACCTGGGCACCGGCTCGCCGTCCTATTCGTCACTAGTGCCGAATCTGATGTTTCGCAATCAAGAAGGCGCGACCTTCGCCGACATCACGTCGTCGTCCGGCACGGGTCATCTGCAAAAGGGACACGGTATCGCCTTCGGGGATCTCAATAACGACGGTGATGAGGATATTTTCTTGCACGTGGGCGGCGCGATTCCCGGCGACACTTACCGCAACGTTTTATTCAAAAACCCCGGCCATGAAAACAACTGGATCGGCTTGAAGCTGGTGGGGACGAAGTCGAACCGGGCGGCCATCGGGGCGAAGATCAAAGTAAACGTGGCGTCGGCGGACACGGAGCCTCGATCGATCTATCGAGTGGTTACGAGCGGCGGATCGTTTGGGGCATCGAGCTTCGAGCAGCACATCGGTCTGGGAAAAGCGGAGCGCGTCGCAACGCTTGAAATCCGCTGGCCGGCTAGTGGTTCACGGCAAGTCTTCAAGGATGTTGGCGTGAACCAGACGATCGAAATTAAGGAATCAGAAGACACCTATCGCACACTCGAACGGCTCTCGTTTACGTTCCCAGACGCCGCTGAAGGGGCAAGCCATCACTGAGGGACCGTGATGGCGGGGTCAAGCCTTCTGGCTTGATGGAAGAACTCCATTGCGCGCGTTCGTTCGCCTTCTTCCCAATAGGTGAGCGCCATTTGATGGTAGGCCTGGGCCGAATCGGGGTTGAGGCGAAGCGCATGTTCGAGTTCCTCGCGCGCTTCGGCGAAGGAGCCCGCCTGCAGCAATGTCGTCGCCAGATGTAAGCGCAAATCGGCGTCGTCGGGAGCTGTCTCCAGCAGCCGACCATACTCCGCCGCCGCCGCCGCATACTCGTGGTTCGCGAATAGAGCCACCGCCAGCCGGTGACGGACTTCATCCAACTCGGGATGGAGATGCAGCAGCGCCCGAAAGGTTCCGACGGCTTGCTCGAAATCGCCCGCGTCGAGCGCGCGCACGCCCCGCTGGTAATCGGACTCTTCCGTGAGAAGCAGAAACTTCCGGCGTTGGCGATCGGCGGCGGCGTCTTGCCCGGAGTGATCGAGTGTCGCTACAAGGCGTTCATGAAGTTTCCGGTGAGTCGGATGGTGCCGCAAGGCCTCGCTCCAAAGGGCAATGGCGGCGGCTGTTTCCCCGCCTGCGGCGAGCAATTCGCCGTACTCGAGATAGGCCTGGACCAACGTCCGGTCCGCCGAGCAAGCTTTCCGGTACTCGTCCAGAGCGGCCACGCGATCCCCCGAGTCCCTCAAGACCCGGGCTAGGTTCCAACGGGCCCGGACGTGACTCGGTTGTAGCCCGAGCGTGGTGGTGAGCGAGGCCATGGCCTCTTGCCAGCGCCTCCGACTGGCGAAAACGAGGCCTAAGTTGTAATGCGCCTCCGCGAAATTGGGGTCGATCCTAAGGCATTCTTGAAACTCTCGTTCCGCCCCGCCCGCGTCGCCGTTCGACATCAAGAGCGTGCCGTAGTTAAGGCGCCCATCCGGCGAGTCGGGATGGATTGCGATCACGCGCCGGAACTCATCACCGGCCTTGGCTCGGTCGCCCTTGCGCTGGTACGCGATACCCAGGGCGCCACGGACCGCCGATTCACTGTGCGCCCCGTCGAGTGCGGCGGTCAGGAGGTTGATGGCATCCTGGAAGCGGCCTTGTTCGAGCGCGGAAAGCCCCTGCCGGTAGGAGAGGTAACTCTGATCGCCCTCAACCGCCGTTTGACCCTTTTCTTTGAGCCGCTTGGCGATCTCGATATGCCGGTGCGCAGCCTCCTTGTCTTCGCCCTGCTTAAGGAGCGTACGGCCGAGCTGGTAGTGCGCCTCAAAAGAATCAGGGTTCAACGCCGCCGCGCGTTTCAGCTCAGTGATCGCCTCCGCACCTTGATTCAGTCGAGCGAGAGTTTGCCCCAGCCGGACTCGATATTCGGCGGATTGAGGATTCGCTTTCACAGCCCGCCGGAACGCTTTCAATGCCCGTTCAGCTTCATCTGTCTTCCAGTGAATGATTCCGATGTTGAAATGCGCCTCGGCGTAGTCCAGCTTTTGTGCAATGGCGGCTTCGAATTCGGATAGACCGAGATGTTCAGAACCGACTCGATTCCCCAAGAGCAGTCCGAGAACAAAGTGGGCTTCAGGAAAATGAGGCTGGATATCGAGCGCCTCGCGGAGCCTCTTCTCGGCGCCGCTGGCGTCGCCCCACAGGCGCAAGGCATTCCCTAGATTGTAGTGAGCATCCGCCCTCTCGGGCGCCAGACCGGCTGCGGCCTCGAACTCTGAAACGGCACGGCCGGCGGCGTTGTTTTCAAGAAAATACTGGCCCAGACGCAGGTGCGCTTCGACTGTGGGCACCGGTTCCTGCGGCAAGCTCATCGCCGAGGCCGCGTGGAAAACGATGAGTGGCACCCAACGGGTCCACCACCTGATCTTCAACACGATCTCCAGCCATTCTGCACCAAAAGCTTGCGGACTTGCCATCATTCCCGTACGTGATCCCTACTCCAAACGCGCGATGAAACCGCCTCCAGCGACCGTTGTGAGCCGCAGCGTCCGAATGGTCTCATCATGGCGACGCTCCTCATCATCAGGTGGCGGCGGAGCCCCTGGTTCGCCAGCGAAACCTTAAGAAAGGCCCGGTCGCGCAAACCAGACGTTTCGGATAGATCGTGGTCAGTATACACCTTGATTGCAGTGTTAAGGGTCCCCCAAGGCAATGCCTTGCTTCTGAGCCGCATCAAACTGCTGCTGCGCTTCCTCCATCTGTCCAGCGTCGGCGAGAGCCATCGCCAGAGCCTCCCGGATACGAGGTGTGTTCGAGCGCCTGACGGCCTCACGTAGATGAGCGACGGCACGGTCGGGATGCCCCGACTTTGACGCTACAATGCCCGCGTTATAAAGGGCGTCCACGAGACCGGCATCGAAGCCCGCTGCCTGTTGGAAGTGCTTTTCCGCCAAAACCAAGTTGCCTTCCCGTGCTTCCAAGAGCCCCAGATAGTTGTGGGTAGGACCATCCTCTGACGCTAGCTCCAGCGATTTCTCCAGCAAGCTCCGCGCACCGACAAGGTTGCCCTCTTGGAGGTAAGCGAGCGCCAGGTTGCGGGCTGCGGAAACGCTCGGCCGCCCCTCAAAGGCTTGCTCAAGTGCGCTGATGCCTTCCGCTAAGTCACCCTGTTGCAGAGCCCTGCGGGCGGCCTGCTCTAGAGCGTTGGCGCGCCACTCAGCTTCTTGACGCGCCGTAAGGTCGCGAAAGGCGCGGAGTTCCTGCATGGCCTGCGTTTTGTCTCCGGTAGCGCGATGGAGAGCTGCCAACTGGAAGTGTACTCCCGGATGTAGAGGGTCAAGTTGAACCGCCGAATTCAGATGACGGCGCGCGCCTTCCTGGTCCTCTAGCTTCAGTAACGCGGAACCCAGGTAATAGTGGACATGAAAGTCAGTTTCTCCCCTGGCCATAGCCTCTCTAAGAGGAGGGGCAGCTTCTTCCCAGCGGCCGAGCTGAAATAGTGTGATCCCTAGGAAAAAGTATGCACGGGGGAAACCTGGCGCCAGCCGAATCACTTCCCAATATTGTTCCAGTGAACCGGCCTCATCTCCCGTCCGCGCCAGCGTGAAGGCCAGGTTGAAACGCAACTCGGGGTCATTCCCGTTTTGGGCAAGGGCTCGGGTGTAGGCCTCGGCCGCCTGTTTCATCTTGCCCGTCTCACCCTCGCGGGCCTGCGCCAACAGGGTGTTCCCTAGCTGCACCTGCGCCCGTGGATACTCCGGCGCGACGCCAAGTGTCTCACGAAAGGCCGATTCGGCTGCCGGGAACTCACCCGCCCTCAGCAGCGCCAACCCAAGGTTGTAGCGGTGAGCCCCGACGCCGGGTTCCAGCGTGGTCAGCGTTCGGAAGTGGCCGGCGGCATCTCCAAATCGTCCCGCCCCGGCAAGGCAAAATCCGAGCGAACTCACTATGGACACGTTCTTGGGGTCATATTGAAGCGCTTGCTCGAAATACGAAGCGGCGGCGACAAAATTCCCTGCCTCCATCGCCTGGACAGCCTGCCGCAACACGACGCTCGGTTCGGCCGACCAACACACCACATTGAGTAAGAAGCCTAGTATTACTAACCTGCATATCTCGCCAAGTGGCGAGGCGAAATACGTGAGAAGGCCGTCAGGACGGGGTGCGAGCCGCGGAGCTTCCATATGACACTGTCTGCTATGATCTATCATAGGTTATGAGTGCCCGATGAGCCGGCTCATGTTATCGTTCGTGTCTTTGCTCAGCTTGTCCAGCTCACTGGGGGCTGAGCCGGCGACTCCGAGCTTCCGCAACGATATCATCCCTGCTATCACGAAGTTAGGCTGTAATTCCGGTCGCTGCCACGGCTCCCAGTACGGCAAAGGCGGGTTCAAATTGTCGTTGCTGGGATTCGACGCTGAATCCGATTACAACGCGATTGTAAAGGATTTGAAAGGAAGGCGGGTTCATCTCGGCGATCCCACGTCGAGTTTGGTTCTCCGCAAACCGACGCTTACGATTCCTCACGGGGGCGGTCTTCGCTTTGCGGTGGATTCTTCGAGTTACAATCTGCTGCTGAGTTGGATCGCGGCCGGTGTCCCAGGGCCGTTACCGAACGATCCCAGACTTGAACGCGTCGACGCCCAGCCCGCTTCTCGCACTCTGAGCGTTGGCGAGAGTGTGCCGCTGCGGGTAACCGCCAGGTTCAGCGACGGCAGCACGCGTGATGTCACACAGGCGTGCCGCATCGAGGTATTGAACGATCACGTAGCCGAAATTTCTCCTGAGGGCGTCATCACCGCCAAAGCCGGAGGAAGAGCGGCTGTGCTCGCTCGTTACATGGGCCAGACCGCCGTAGTGAACTTACTGACGCCGTACGCCCCTCTCGATAACAGCATCGCTTTCAAAGCCAATAATTACATTGACGAGATCCTCGCCGAGAAGTGGAAGCAGCTCGGACTGCGGCCCACCGGGCTTTCCAGTGACACGCAGTTTTTTCGCCGCGTGTATCTGGACCTGATCGGCATTCTCCCGACCGAAGCCGAAGTCCGGGCGTTCCTGTCCGACAGCTCCCCCGACAAGCGGTCAAAAGTGATTGACGCCCTGCTGGAACGCAGCGAATACCAGGACTATTGGACTCTCCGCTGGGGCGATCTGCTGCGTGTCACTCGTAACGGCATGGGTGAGAAGCCCATGTGGAACTTCAATCGCTGGCTGCACCGGAGCCTGGGTGAGAACCGTCCGGTCAACGCCATGGTGCGGCAGATTCTCGTCGCGCGGGGACAACCGAACAGTGAAGATGTCTCCGCGTTCTACAAGATGACCAATTCGCCCGAGGAGGCCGCCGAAGCCGTCAGCGTGACCTTCATGGGGCTGCGCTTGGGCTGCGCCAAGTGTCATCAGCATCCGTTCGAGAAATGGGGGCAGGACGACTACTACGGGATGGCGGCCTTCTTTGCCCGGCTAGATTCGAAACCCGATCCCGATTACGGCCAAGAAACGCTGCGCTTGAAGCCCACCGGTTTCGTGCGGCATCCGAAAACACAGAAGGTGATTCGGCCCTCGATCCCGGACGGCGATACGTTCGGTTATGAAGGAGATCCGCGGATCAAACTGGCCGATTGGCTGACTTCGGAGCGAAACCCCTGGCTGGCGCGGAATTTCGCGAACCGCTATTGGGGTTATGTGATGGGACGCGGTTTGATCGAGCCGCTTGACGACATTCGCGACACGAACCCACCGGTAATACCCGAGCTGCTCGACGCACTCGCGAAAGATTTTCAGGACAGCGGGTTTGACCAGAAGCACCTGTTGCGCAGGATTACCAATTCCCGCGCCTATCAACTCGATGCGCGGCCCGCTCCCGACAGCCCGCCGGACAACACGTTTTATACGTTCTACCCTCCGAAGCGGTTGATTGCCGAGCAATTGCTTGATGCCGTCACGTACGCAACAAACGCCCCTGACAAGTTTCCGAATCTCCCCGCGGACGTGCGTCCGATTCAATTGCCCGACCCTGAGGTGCTGTCGGAGTTTCTGGATTTGTTCGGCCGGCCCCGCAGAAAGGTGCCCTGCGAGTGTTCGCGGCTGAACGACAGCAACATGAATCAGGTTCTGACCCTGATGAATGGCGAATATCTGCAAGAGAAAATCGCTGCGCCCAACGGCCGGGTGGCGTCGCTGCTTCAGCTTGTTCCCCTGGAGCAGGCGGTTCCGAACCTGTACTATGCAACCGTAAGCCGTCCTCCCACCGCTGAGGAGTTTGCGCAAACGATGAAGATCCTGAACGGGAAGCCGAACGCGGAAGCGAAACGACAGACCCTCGAGGATGTATTGTGGGTTCTGCTGAATTCTCGCGAGTTTCTCTTCAACCACTGACGGAGACATGAATCATGATTGACGTGCCGACAGTAACTCATCGCCGATGTGACGGCATCCCGCGACGCGAATACCTGCGCATCGGCACGCTGGGCCTGCTTGGGCTGAACCTGCCGCAACTGCTGCGCGCCCGCGAAGCCGCCCCGGCCAAGAACGTCTCGTGCATCCTGCTGTGGCTGAGCGGAGGCATCAGTCAGCTCGACAGCTTCGACCCCAAGCCCAACGCCCCGAGAGAAATCCGCGGCGATTTCGGCACGATTCCGACAACCACGCCGGGGATTCACTTCGTCGAACACCTTCCCAAACTGGCCCGGATGACGTCGAAGTTTTCGTTGGTCCGTTCGATGACCCACAACCAGGGCACACACGGACTCGCCGATCAACTCGTGACCAGCGGATACGCGCCTACGCCTTCCGGTGTCGGGGTTCGCTATCCCAGCCAAGGGTCGGTCGTGAGTTGGGCGGTCGGATACCAGAACGGCGTCCCGCCCTATGTCTACGTTGGCGACGTGACGGGTCCTGACGAGTTCCGAAAACGGGATGCGCTTAACGCGGGTGTTCTGGGCGCGCAACACAATCCGCTCCAACTCGGAGATCAGGCAAACAAGCCGGAGTTCAAGGTCCAAGGCGTCTCGCCGCCCAAGGGTGTTGATCTGGCGCGGTTGAACAGCCGTCGCGAGATGCTGACGATGCTCGACCGCTGGCAGCGAGACACGGATACGCGACTGGCGAGCCTTGAATCCGTCGATACCTACTACCAAAAGGCCTACTCGCTCGTGACTTCGCCGCTGGCAAAGCGGGCGTTCGATCTCGACGAGGAATCGCCTCAACTACGGGACGCCTATGGGCGGACGATGTACGGTCAGAGCTGCCTGTTGGCGCGAAGACTTGTCGAGGCCGGGGTGCGCTATGTGACCGTCGGCATGCCGGGCTGGGACACGCATGTCGACAACTTCAACGACCTGAAAGACAAGCTGCTCCCCGTGCTCGACACGACGTACTCAGCCTTGCTGCAAGACCTCGAAAATCGCGGCATGCTCGATTCGACGCTGGTGATCTGCATGGGCGAGTTCGGGCGCACGCCCAAGATCAATGCCGAGGCCGGCCGGGATCACTGGCCCGCTACGCAGGTTTTCGCCATGGGCGGCGGAGGCATCAAGACCGGTGTCATCGTCGGCGAAACCAGCGACCGCTCCGAATATCCCACCGAACGGCCTGTGTCGGTGCAAGATTTCGGCGCAACGGTGTACCACGCGCTTGGCATTCCGACGAACCTCGAGTACCTCTCCTCGGAGAACCGCCCGATCGCCGTATTGCAGTCAGGCGAGCCTATCTCGGAGCTGATTGCGTGAACTTGATTCCGCTTTGGGTCGCTGTTTTGCTCAGCGTGGCGTGGGCGGCGCGCGCCGATTCGGTCGAGTACTCGAAGGACATCCGGCCGATCTTCGAGAAGAGCTGCCTGGGCTGCCACCATCACGGATCCCTCGATCAGCCTGCCCTGTCCGGGGGCTTGGCCTTGGACTCCTATGAAGCGGTCCTGAAGGGCGGCATGGCGCCGATTGTGCGGCCCGGCCAAGCTTCGGAAAGCGAACTCCTGCGGCGGCTGGAGACGTCAGACCCGGCCATCCGTATGCCCCGAGGCGGGCCGCCCCTGGATGCCGAGACGATCGCCGTCATCCGCCAGTGGATAGAGGACGGCGCGCTCGAAGGGTTGGCCGCCGAGACCGTCGAGGCCCCCGCCGACACCAAAGCCACCTCTCGCATCGCTGTTCAGGCGATTGACGTCTTCATACCGTTTGGGAGCCGAAAGCCGGTGCAGCCGACCGCGGCTCAATTGAGTCCGAAGAACACTGCCGTCCTCGATATTCCGGGAACGCTGGTTGTCGAGCAGGAGGAGCAAACAGGGTCAATCGCGGCGGCGCCTTACGAACAAGGCCTGGACGTCACAATGGGACCGCTCGCTCCCGCTACCGCTGTCGCGTACAGCCCGGATGGCCGTCACTTGCTGGTGGGCGCTTTCGGCGGTGTGGCGGTTTGGGATCTCGCGGAGCGTTCCGTCGTCAAGGAATTCGATGACATCAGCGGCAGCGTCAACAGTCTTGAATTCAGCCCTGACGGTAAGCTGCTTTCGGTCGCCGGAGGCAAGCCGTTTTCGTCCGGAGAAGTTCGGCTCTACGATGCACAATCCGGTTTCGAACTTGTCACTGTCTTGAGCGCGCATCAAGAGGTGATTCTCGACCAGGCATTCAGCCCCGACTCGAAACGCTTGGCAACGGTGAGCTTCGATAGGACGGTTGAAATCTGGGATCTAGCCGCGCGCAAACGAATCGCCGATATCAAAGATCATTCCGACACAGTGCAATGTGTTGCATTCGACCCCGAGGGCAAGACCATCGCCACCGGCGCCATGGATGCCACCGTGAAGATTTCAGGCGGCACGACGGGAAAAGGAGAGCTGACGCTGAATCCTGAGTTGAAAGCCATGCTGGCCGTCGCCTTCAGCCCCGACGGAAAGTTCCTGCTGACTTCGGGCGAATCCCCCGAGATCTACTGGTGGGAACTGGCGGGAATCGGGGCGACCGTTACCGAGGCCGGCTGGATCGCCTCGCGCAAGTTCCCAGGCCACCTCGGCCCGGTCTACGACATGCGCTTCAGCCCCAACGGAGAGTTTCTCGCCACGGCCGGCGCGGACCACACAGTTCGCTTGTGGGATGGCAGGTCGGGACGGCCCATCCATGCCTGGGTCGATGCCGACGATTTGCTCTACACCGTCGCCATCAGTCCGGATTCGAAGCAGGTGGCGGCTGCCGGCGGCGATGGCTTGACCCGTGTCTGGGATGTCGGTTCGGGTTCTTTACAAGCCGTCTTTGCCTACAAGGCCCGCGGCGCGCAAGCCGCCGGTCAGTGGCTAGCCGTCACTCCGGAGGGGAAGTTCACCGCCTCCGCGGATCTCGACCGGGTCATACGTCCGAGGAAGGTGCAACATCATGCGAAGAACCGCTGACATCGCCTTATGGCGCTTACTACTGGGCGCGCTGGCTTGTTTGTTGTTGGTTGGCCCGAGCCGAGGTTTTGCGCAGCGAGGGTACCCCCGGATCGAAACCATCTACCCGGGCGCGGTGACGCGCGGCACGACCACGGAAGTTCTCCTCCAGGGGAGATATAACCTCAAGGAGGCGAGCCGGATTGTGTTTGACGGCGAAGGCGTCAGCGCGAGTGTCGTCGATTGGTCGGAGCGGGAAATCACGGAACCGGCCAAGAACAAGCTTCCTGAGTTTCCCACCGAGACGTTGCGTATCAAGGTCACGGTGGCGGAAGATGCGATGCCCGGTATCCGGCCCTTCCGCATCCTCACCAAGGGAAGTTTGTCGGCGCTTGCTCATCTGTTCGTCACCGAAGCGCCCAGCGTCAACGAATCGGAACCCAACGACTCCGCCGTCGATGCGCAGACAATCGAGATCCCGCAAACCGTCAACGGCCTGCTCGACAAGGAAGTTGATTTCGATGTCTACAAGTTCGACGCCGAAGCGGGTGAACGCGTGAGTTTCATCGTCCACGCGGCCCGCCTCCAGCATCCTGTCCCCCACCTCGAGAGGAACTTCGCCGATCTCATCCTGAGCCTTCGCGACAGCGACGACAACGAGTTCGTTGTGGCGGACGATTGGAACGGCCAAGACCCGCAACTGTTTCACACCTTCGAGCAGTCCGGGACGTATTACCTGCAACTGCGCGAAGCTCGCTACCACTCCGGTAAAGACAAGTGGTGGTATGCATTGTCGGTGCGCACGACTCCGCATGTGACGTCGATCTTTCCTCCGGTTGCGAAAGCCGGATCAAGAGCAAAACTAGAGTTCAAAGGTTTTAATCTGGAGGGCCTGGGCCCGTATGAAGTCGATGTGCCGGCGGACGCGGACAAGGAGTTCCGTTTTCAAGTCGCGACGGCTCAAGGCAAGTCCGACCCGGTGAGTCTACTGATGACGGACCTGCTCACCGCCACCGAGCCCGCCGGGCAGAGGGAGTTTACCGAGATCAGCATCCCCGCCGGTATCAGCGGCCGGATATCCTCCGAAGGCGAGACCGACCGTTACCGTTTCACGGCGCGTAAGGGCGACGCCCTCGAATTTGATGTACGGCGGGGCAACGCGTTCCTCGATCCCTTGCTCGAAATTCGCGACGCGAGCGGCACGCTCCTCGCCGCCTACGACGACGGCGTAAACACCCTTGGCCAGGGCGCCCGCGGGGAGCTTGCCTTCCCTGCGGACAAGAACGCGCGGATCGAGTGGATCGCCCCGGCGGATGGACAATACGAAGCGCAAGTGCGCGACGCAAACTATTTCGGCGGCGCCGACTACGTCTACCATCTGATCGTCCGTCCGCAAGTGCCGGATTTCGCTCTGATCGTCGATGACGACCGCATGCCGGTTGGTCCCGGTGAATCCTATACGAGCGTGGTGACGATCGAGCGCCGCAATGGTTTTGACGGCCCGGTGGAACTATTCGCGCGAGGATTGCCGGCCGGTGTCCTGTTCGAGAAAAGCGTCATTCCATCCCACCTAAAGCAAGGCAATGTCGTTCTGACCGGCGCGCTGGACGCCAAGCCGGACGCCAGGAACGTCGAAGTGTACGGCGTCGCAAGCGTCCGTCTCGCGGGCGGGCGAACCAAAACAATCGAGCGGACAGCCATGCCTTTCGCGCCGATGGGTCAAGCCGGCGGCCGCAGCTTCTATCCCGTGCCGTCGCTGATGGCCGCGGCCGTTGAAGGCAGCGACCTCATCATGGAGGCGACCCCGCGGGAGATTACACTGCGTCCGGGCGAATCGGCCACCGTGGATATCAAGGTCACGCGTAACAACTTCGACGGCCCGATCGAGATGAACGTGATCCTATGGAACCTCACGCAAAGCCTCAGTGCACTGCCCGCAGGCATCATTTTCGAAGAGAAGAAAAGTAAGACGTCGCTCGGGCCGGGCGAAACCGAGGGCCGGGTTACGTTTCGGGCGGAAGCGGATGCGCCGCCGCTGGACGACTACCTGATGACGGTCCTCGGCCAGATTACTTACAACCGAGTCTTCATGACGCGGGTCGCGGCCTTCTTTCGACTCACGATCAAGCCCGACGCCCAAAGGCTGTCGGAAGCGGAATAGATAGCATTACCGCGAGCCAGTCCGCTCGGCTCCCACGAAAGGCCTGGAAGGGAATGAGGGACAATAGCGGCAGGGTGCCGAGCCGCCTTCCGAACGAATGATTCCATCTCGCCATTCCAGACGGCGGTTCCTCGCGCTGGGCGCAGGGTGCGGTTTATCCCCTTTGTTCTCGCCCCTTCGGGCATCCACGCCGCTCTTTGAAGAGATTCCGGCGTCGGCGAGCGGAATCTCGTTCGTACACGAGAATGCGATGTCGCCGGAGCACTACCTGCCTGAAACGGTCGGGCCGGGGTGCGCCTTCATCGACTACGACAACGACGGCTGGATGGATATCTATCTGGTCAACAGCGGCGCGTGCGACTTCTACAAGCCGCCAAAACCATTGCGCAACGCGCTTTACAAGAACAACCGCGACGGGACGTTCACGGACGTTACTGAAAAAGCCGGGGTAGGGGCCGGCACGTTCGGCATGGGGGCGGCGGTCGGTGATTACGACAACGACGGCTATCCGGATCTGCTGGTCACGGCCTACGGGCGCTCGATTCTTTATCACAACAACGGTGATGGGACCTTCACCGACGTAACCGCGAAATCCGGTATCGTGTCACCGGACTGGACGACGAGCGCCGTCTGGTTTGATTACGACAACGATGGCCGGCTGGATCTGTTCTTGTGCAGCTTTGTCGAGTTTCGCGCCGATACGCACATCAATTGCGGCACCAATCAGGCCGGCAAGCGCTTTTACTGCATACCGCGTGTCTTCCAGCCGACACCGAGCCTGCTCTATCACAACAACGGAGATGGGACCTTCACCCTGGCGAGCAAGGGTACCGACATCGAAGCGGCGTTGGGCAAGGCGCTCGGCGTCGTGGCGACCGACATCAACAACGACGGTCTGATGGACCTGTTTGTCGCCAACGACACGGTGCAGAACTTTCTGTTTGTCAATCGAGGCAAAGGCGCCTGGGAAGAGGTCGGCATGTTCGCCGAAGTAGCCTTCAGCGCTGACGGCAAAGCGCGCTCCGGCATGGGCGTCGACGCCGCCGACTTCGACCAAGACGGCTACCAGGATCTTTTCGTCGCCAACATCGACCAGGAGATGTTCTCGCTCTATCGCAACCGGGGCGACGAAACGTTCCGTGACGACGCGCGGGTGCATGGCATCTCGCAGGCCACCCGTCTGCTGAGCGGCTGGGGACTGAAATTTTTCGACTACGACAACGACGGCGAACTTGACCTAGTACTTGCCAACGGGCATCCCGACGATATGATCGGCCAATACTCCCAGAAAGTGACATATGAAGAGCCGCTGCTGTTGTTTCATCACGAGAATGGCAAGCTGCGTGACGTCAGCTCCCAAGCGGGTCCGGTGTTTCACAAACATTTCCCTGCCCGCGGGCTCGCCGTAGGGGACTACAATAACGACGGCGCCCTCGACCTTCTGGTCGCTAACAACGGAGCGGCGCCGCTTTTGCTGCGAAACCGTGCGGCGCGGGGCAACGACTGGGTTGGCCTCAAGCTGGAAGGTGTTCAGTGCAACCGCGACGCAATCGGCGCGAGGATTACATGGTCTTGCGACGGTAAGAAGCGGACACGTCTCCGTACTGGGGGCGGTAGCTACCTGTCGTCTCACGATCCTCGCGAGGTGCTGGGCCTCGGTGCCGCAACAAAGCTTGACTGGATTGAGATTACCTGGCCGGAGCCCAGTGGAAAGGTGGAAAGACTGTCCGCCGTGCCCATGAACCGCTACCTGCGTGTGATCGAGGGTAAGGGCGTCCAGAGCTGACCACATGCAAATGAGTTTCTTGCATCCGTGAAAGCCTTGGAGGCGCTGGAACACACCTCACGGAATCGCCGACGAAGCCGAGTGCCGCGGATTCGATGTAGCAGGCCCAGGCCCTCCAATGTCATCTTGACGCGTGGGTGCGCCCCAGCACAGCACAGAGCCATCCGGAGCGCTCGTGCACAGCTTAGTTCTCATGGACAGCGGGCTCTCCAAACCGGTGCCGTCTGGGTCTAGTGTCCTGTCTCTAAAGTTCGCTTACAAAAGCGGGCAGGGAAGCGAAGATTTGGTCGGCGGTTTTGGACCAGACGAAAGGCTTGGAGTCGGCGTTGCTGAGTTGGATGTAATCCTCGATGGCGCGTTCCAACTCCGCTGTGCTGCGATGTACGCCACGGCGAATCTGCTTCTCGGTCAGGGTGGCGAACCAACGCTCGACAAGGTTGATCCAGGATGCGCTGGTCGGCGTGAAGTGCAGGTGGTAGCGCGGGCGTTTGGCCAGCCAACGCTGAATGATTTGGGTCTTGTGGGTTCCGTAGTTGTCGAGGATCAAGTGGAGCTCAAGCGAGTCGGGGACCGCCTGGTCAATGGTGTCGAGAAACTTGCGAAACTCGACCGCGCGATGACGGCGATGACACTCGCCAATCACATGGCCGGTCTTGACATCCAACGCGGCGAACAACGAGGTCGTCCCGTGGCGCTTGTAGTCGTGAGTACGACGCTCGATTTGTCCGGGACGCAGCGGCAGCAGCGGCTGCGTGCGGTCCAGGGCTTGGATCTGAGACTTCTCGTCGACCGACAGCACCAACGCCCGCTGGGGCGGGTTGAGATACAGACCAACGATGTCGCGCACCTTCTCGACGAATAGCGGATATTGCGAGAGCTTGAAAGTTTCGCTGCGATGGGGTTGCAGCGCGAAGGCTTTCCAGATGCGCTGCACGCTGGAGTGACTCAAGCCACAGGCCTTGGCCATCGAGCGTGTTGACCAATGCGTGGCGTCGGGGGGGCGTCGATTCCAAAGTGAGCGTGATGACACGTTCGACCTCGTCATCGCTGACACGCCGCGGCGTACCGGGACGCGGTTCGTCGAGCAGTCCATCAAGGCCTTTGTCGAGGAAGCGCTGACGCCATTTGCCAACGGTACGGCGGGCCCAGCCGAGTTGGGCGGCGACGACGGTATTGTTGAGTCCGTCGGCGGCGAGCAGAATGGCCCTGGCGCGTTGGGCAAGAGCCTGCGCGGGCTTGCGGCGTCGCACCCAACTTTGCAGGCTCTCGCGCTCGACCGGGTTGAGCTCAAGCGGTTTCAGTCGAGGACCAGTTGATATCGTCTTCCCCATATAGACAAGGCGACGACAACCCTTTTAATATTACGCGAACTTTAGAGACAGGACACTAGCCGGGTTTTCTCAGTGCGCCCCGAACGCGCGGATCACCAGTGGGGGGAGGACCCACGCATGTAGTTGTCGGTAGGACGTGGTAGCTGACGAGCGGTTCAGCGGGGTAACCGGTTGGACCGAAGCCTCGTGACAAAGCCGGCCATGCGCCGGTGAGCGACTTGGCAGGCGGTAACGCGAGTGAAGCTTGAGCAGGCCTCGAAAGTGAAGTTGTGGACGCCGACCTCTCTGAGATTGAGGGAAGGCCGTGCGCACAGGGAAGAAACCGACAAGCACCTGATGCGGTCTGCCGGGGTAGTGAGCATCGCATGTCAAGAAGGTGATCCGGGTAATCGGGGGAGGCCCCGCCAGGCGGAGCTCGTAACTCCAAATGTCGTCTTCAGGGCGGCGGCTGCGGCGGGGAGTCGGACAGGTCGATAGTAGCGACGATGCCACGTAACGCCGGTGGAGCGAAGCGGCCTGACTTCCGGCACGCTTGTCAACGAGTGAGAGGACGAGGCGATTGACGATGAGTCTGGCAACGCCTGAAAAGATCTGGAAGCTCCAGCACAAGCTCTATCTCAAAGCGAAGCAGAATCCGAGTTTCCGCTTCTATCAGCTCTATGACAAGATCTGGCGCGAAGACATCCTCGCCCATGCTTACGCGGTGGCGAAGGCCAACTCCGGAGCGGCGGGCGTGGATGGCGAAACGTTCGAACAGATCGAGTCAAACGGGCGTGGGGAGTGGCTCCGAGGACTTCAAGAAGATCTACGTACGAAGACCTATCGGCCTCAACCGGTGCGGCGGGTGAAAATCCCGAAGCCTGGAGGCGGCGAGCGTCCGCTCGGGATCCCGACCATTCGGGACCGAACGGCGCAAACCGCCGCCAAGCTGGTGTTGGAGCCGATCTTCGAGGCGGATCTCGACCCGGAAGCCTATGGCTACCGGCCGAAGCGGAGCGCGCAGGACGCGATCCGGAAAGTTCACGAGCTGTTATGTCAAGGCTACGCCGATGTAGTCGACGCCGATTTGTCGAAGTATTTCGATACGATTCCGCACGCCGAGTTGATGCAGTGTGTCGCACGGCGTATTTCCGATCGCTGGGTCTTAAAGCTCATCAAGATGTGGCTCGAGGTGCCGGTGGAAGAGCGGGACGGGAACGGGAAACGTCGGATGACGGGCGGCAAAGGGGCGAAGCGCGGTACGCCACAAGGCGGATCGCTAAGCCCCATGCTGGCCAATCTGTACATGAACCGTTTCCTGAAGTGCCGGCGGCAGCAAGGGAAGGGGAGCGAGTTTCGAGCCGTCGTGGTGACCTACGCCGACGACTTCGTGATCCTCAGCCGCGGTTGCGCGGCCGAGGTGCTGGAGTGGAGCGAGCGGGTGCTGACGCGGATCGGGCTGACCCTGAACCCGGTGAAGACGAAGTTGGTGTACGCCAAGACTGAGAGCTTTGACTTTCTGGGATACACGTTCGGCCCGCATCGATTTCGCAAGGACGGTCATTGGTATCTGGGGGCGAGTCCGTCAAAGCAGAGCGTCGGGCGACTCAAGCAGAAATTGCGGGAGTTGCTGCGGCCGAGCAACGTGGGAACGTGGGATGAGGTGCGCGACCGGCTGAACCGCAGCTTGCGGGGCTGGACGAACTACTTTTCGTACGGGACGCGGATGCCGGCCTATCGCGCGGTGGACAACTTTGTTTACCAGCGGGTGCGAGGATTCTTGCGGAGGCGGCACAAGGTGTCATCGCGAGGCCCGCGTCGGTTTTCCGACGAGGTTGTATTCGGCAAGATGGGTGTGTTGCGCCTGCGCCGAGTGCAACTGGGGCCGCCGCCTGCGACAGCGACGAGATGAAGCCGGTCGGAGAGCCGGATGCGGGAAATCCGCACGTCCGGTTCGATGAGCGGGGACGGGAAACGGAGCTTTGCCATGGGAACTGAGGCACTGGCGAGTCCAGCTAACGGCGACTCCTCCCATCGCAAGCCACCGCGCTCGTCCTCGACTCTACCCAGAGGGGCAGGAGGGCGGGATGGGGCTGTTTTTCCCCGACGGACGGGCTTGGAGCGGACGAATGAGCACGCCGCGGCGGCTGGGGAAAGCTCCCGACGAGCGCCACCGCTCCCCGTCAAGGCGCTCCTCCTGGCTCTAACGCTTTGTCGATAAAACGCTTATGCCACAGGAAACGGCCCGTTTCCTACTCCTGGTGAAATTTCCGGGCTAGTCTTCGTGTGAACTGAAAGGGGTTTTCTTCACCATGCCCTTACCTTGCTGAACAACAATCCAGTGACCCGCATCAACGTCTTCAAACCGACTTGTACGCCCATCGGGCCAGCGAATCTCTACATCGGCGGCCCCCGCCGACCCTAGTCCAAAATGCACGCGAAAGTCACTTTGCGAGATGTGATAGCCGCCGCTACGCACCTCGTCGATCTGAGCCTGGTCACCGGTCGTCACTCGAATGCGAGCGCCAATCGCATCACGCCCTTCAGCCGTGAGAGCTTGGACGAGAAGAGCGCCGCCCCGTTCGCCGCCGTTCGTCAAAAGGGATGGCGCGTCGTGCATGTTGACGACGACGATCTCTAAGCTCCCATCGTTATCGAGGTCCCCGACGGCTGCGCCGCGCGAGGAGTGTTTGGCGCTGATGGCTGGGCCCGCCTCGCCCGAGGCGTCGTGGAAGCTGCCGTCTCTTCGATTCCAGTAGAGCAGTCTTCGCTGCACGAAGGTCTCGGACGGGGAGGTGTTTTCGATACCCGGATAGACGTGTCCGTTGGCGACAAAGATGTCCTTCCAGCCATCTTGATCCACATCAAGGAACGCCGTACCCCAACCGAGATACTGCGTATTCACGGCCAGGCCCGCGCGGATGGTTTCATCCGTGAAGAACATCTCGCCTTCGTTGCGATAGAGAGTATGGGTGTCGCTGGAGAAATTTGTCTTGAAGATGTCGAGCTTACCGTCCCTGTCGTAGTCACCGGCGGTCACCCCCATGCCTGCCTGCTCCATGCCGTCGACGTTATACGCAGTGCCTGAGATTACTCCCACCTCCTCGAACGTGCCGTCCTTTTGGTTGTGATAGAGAAGGCCGGCCGTCGAATCACAGGCGACATATATATCGGTCCAGCCATCGTCGTCGAAGTCGGCTGTGAGCGGCGTGAAGCCATAGTACTCCCGGGGAACGGTGACGCCGGCCGCGTCCGAGACATCTTCGAATACTCCTTTCCCGTCATTTCGGTAGAGCGACATCGTCTCGGGAGGCAGCCCTCTAGGGCCACAAAGCACCGGCACGCCTTTCCAGCGGCATTCCTCGCTTTCACCGGGCTTAGGTGTCTTCGCGGGATCGAACCGCACGTAGTTTGCCACGAAGAGGTCCAGGTCGCCATCGCGGTCGTAGTCGAGAAACGCGCACCCGGTGCTCCAACGTTTCCCGGGGCTCAGCAAACCGCGGCTCTTCGCCTCGTCTCGAAAGGTTCCGTCGCCTTGATTGCGCAACAACACGTGCGAGCCCCAGTGCGTCACAAGAAGGTCGGTGTGCGTATCGTTGTCGACATCGCCGGCGCAGACGCCCTGCCCCCAGCCGGTATGGCCGATGCCGGCATCCGCCGTGACGTCCTTGAACTTGAGTTCACCGAGATTGCGATAGAGATGGTGCCTGGATTTGCCGGCTTCGTCGCCGAGCCGATCGCCGTTGACGAAGAAAAGGTCCATCAGGCCGTCGTTGTCGTAGTCGAGTATCGCCACACCCGTCCCGGTTGTCTCGACGATGTACACTTTGCCTTGTTCGGCTCCGGAGACGTTCACGCCGATTAGGCCCGCCTCCCGGGCGATATCGCGGTAAGCCATCTGCGGCAGCCGCATGCCTTCGGGCAACGGCTTGCGAGGCTGCGCCCGGCGGCCGGAAACCGCGATACCTTGAGCGGAGATCGAAGGAAGGGGCAGGGCAACGAGGGTGAGAGCGGCAAGGAAGCAAACCAGGCGGATTGGCCTGCAAGGCACGGCGGGCTTGGCGGGCGCCATCATGTGTGCAGCTTTACGGGCGAAAGAACCAAACTACTAGTCTACTGCGATTCACGCAGCCTCAGGATTTGGTCGGAGGCCACGCCTTGCATGCGCTGAACCACACCGCTCGGCCGGCATTGTCAAGTTAACGGCTGTCCAGAAACTGAATCGGCTCATTCCGGTCAGGTCGTGACCAGGGATTCTGGCCCGGGAAGTGCGGTTGTCGTCTTGTTGTGCTCGTGAGCCGACGCTGGGCAGGGGTGGAGAACCTTAGCGAAGCGCTAATAAGACCTGACACGGTGGCCACGCAAACGTCGTCCTAGGCTGTCAAGGGCGGAGCGAAATTAGACCACTTCGGCGGAGCAAAAATAGACCAGTTGGGGGAGTGGTAGCGGTTTTCGTGGGACGGCTGGAACGGAGCCTGAGGGCGCCC
>JAQBUE010000059.1 GCA_027624045.1 Acidobacteriota bacterium | reverse complement strand
TTATCGACTCTTGTTTCAATGTGGGACTTCCACCACAGGCTGCTAGGCGCGTTCGGCTTGGCCCAGCCCGCCGCCACCAAAGAAGCCGTGGTGAACCGCGCCAACGTCGCGCTGCTGGCATCCTGCGGCCCCGCCGGGAATCCGCTAGCGACGCTTGCCGAAGGGCAGCGCGTGCGCTTCCGCTTCGCGCTCTCGGGGTCAGCGAGTGGCTGCTATTCCGTCTCGGCTGATGTCGAAGGCAGCGAAGTACGGGGCTATCTTCCCAAGGATGCAGTGTCAGGGCTGGAGGAGTTTGAGGAGCAACGCCGCGCGGCCTCGCATCATCAGCTTGTGGATAGCGCTATCAACGTGATCGGCCTGGAGCCCGCGACCCCGGCGAGTTCGATTCGATCAGACGATCTTTCGTTGGACGTCCAAAGCAAGCTCCTTGAGGCCGCCGCGCTGCTCGAAAGCGGCGATGCGGCCAAGGCCGAGCAGATCATCGCACAAGCCGGCCTTCCCGCCGATAACCGCACAGCGGCCATGCTGCGCGCGAAGGCGTTCATGCGGCTGACGCGTCCTCGCCAAGCGTTCGAGGTCATCGAGCCGGCGCTTCAAGCTCACCGCGACGATCCCGATCTTCTCGCCATGGCCGGTCTCAGCCGTCTGCAGCTTGACGACGTATCGGCCGCGGAAGCGTACCTGCGGCAATCGCTTGCCCTACGGCCCAATCCCTCTCTCGAGAGCGTGCTGCGGCGTATCCAGCGCGAGAACGCCGCCGACGCCAGTGACCAGAAGACCTACGGCACGCGATTTGCTTTGCGCTACGAAGACGGCCAACTCGACGCGCGCTCGGCGCGCGAACTGACCCAGTTGCTCGACCGCGAAGTGACCCGCATTTCTCAAGAGCTCGGCTGCAATTCCAACGACCGTCTGCCGGTCATCATCCAAAGCCGCGAAAACTATCAAGCCACAACCGGCGCCGCCGACTGGAGTGGCGGGCGCTACGACGGCCGCATCCGCATCGCACTGGCGCCGGGAGGAACGATTGACGCCGAAACGAAGCGCACCTTTTCCCATGAATACGTCCACGCTTGTCTCGCCGCCTTGGGTAATTGGCCGTCTTGGCTGCACGAGGGGATGGCCCAGAAACTATCCGGCGCGACCCCCCATCCGCAGGCTCTGCAACTGGTAAAGCAACTCGGCGCTGACGGAAATCTTCCCAAGCTCAAGCAATTGTCGGGCGGCTGGTCGCAGCTCAATTCGCGCCAGGCGGCCGTCGCCTATACGGTCGCTCTGCTCGCCGTTCAAGCGCTCTACGAGCGCTACCAGAGCTACGGCGTACGGACTCTTTTGGCGCAGCCCAGCCAGCTGGCGCGCGCCTCCGGTGAAGTCGACGAACGTATTCAAGCCGATTTCCGCTAGCTCCGGCTGGGCACAAGAGGGCGATCGCCGTCGCTACGCCATGCACGGACAGTCGCCGCCGCTACTACCCACTCGCGATACTTAGCTAGTACCCGACTATTCGAATAAGATTCCGCGTATTATTCTCTTGACATGACACCTTTATCTTATGTTATAATTATCGATAATTTATTACCGATAATAGATACCCTGGCTGCCATCAATGGGCTTGATGTGTCGGCGTGGTAGCGGCACGGCAATTTGCGCGTTCACCCAGTTCACATTCGATGCGTTATCCAAACATGCTTCGGCTGTCCGCCCGGAATCTGGTTTAACATTAGGGAGAGGGGAAAGTAACATGCCAAGTGCAGCCGACCCAGTAAGACTCGGTCAACTCATGGAAGATCTGTACGCCAAGAAGAAGTGGCTTGATCGTGTGATTGCGAGCCTGGAATCGGCCGTCGACTCGCCCGATTACCGCCTCATTGCGGCCCTAACGGAAGCATTCGAGCACGATGAAAGGAGTGCGGCGAAGGTCGACCTCCGACAGTTTCAACACGCACGGATCGAGAAGCTCGCCGCCGACGTCACGCTGCGCAAGAACAGCCCGGAAGCAGCGCGCGGCTCAACCGCCCGCCCGCTGCCAAATGGAGCATCCTCGGCGTCATCCGAGGCGAAAAGACAGCCCGAAGGCGCGGCGCACCCCGCCTAAGCGAGCAACACGACTTCCAGCAATACCGCGCCAAGAAGTGTGAAAATCACATCGAAGCCGAACAACAGCTTCAGCCAGGCGACCGAATCGCCCAGCGGCTCGCCCAACAAGATCAGGGACGTCAGTTCCACGCACGCGAGAAGAGCCGGCAACGTCATCGGGAAGACCAACAGCGGCAACATCAACTCCCGCAATCTGTTGTTGGCGGTCACGGCGCTGAAAAGCGTTCCAATAACTGTAAAGCCCCAACTGCCGAGCACGAGTACCAGCAAGAGCATCCCGAAATCGTTAGTCCATGTGACCGCATAGAAGACTCCGAACAGGGGCAGTGAAGCGAGTTCCAAGACCAGCAGCAGCAGGCAGCTTGACACCGCTTTCCCCAAGAACAACGCCGCGCCGCTCATCGGCGAAGCCACCAGCGCCTCCAGGCAATCGTTCGCGGCCTCGCGGCTGAAGGTTCGATTCAGCAAGAGGATACCCGAGAACAGATAGATGATCCACAGCAGCCCCCCCGCCTGCTCCCGCACATCGGGATTCCCGACGGGGTCAAAGGCAAAGCTGAAAAGCAGGATCACCACCAGCGTGAACGACAACGCCGCGCTGATCGATTCCTTATTGCGCAGCTCAGTGCGCAGATCCTTGGCGGCGATCGTCCACGCCTGACGCAGCAGCCGGGTCACGAGATTCTCTGATACAGATCATGAGGAGATTGCCGAAACTCGTCTCGGTTCGGCCCGTTGAAAACGAGCCGTCCGCGGTCGACAACGGCGAGATGAGTTGCAATCTGAAGGGTCTCTTTCAGTTGGTGAGAGGAAACCACAACGGTATGATTCTCCGATTGAGCGCGAAGTAGCAGGGATGATAGCAGATCCATCGCACGGTCATCGAGGGACGTCCACGGTTCATCAAGCAGCAGGATGGCCGGGGAGTGCAGTAGCGCCCGCGCAATCGTCAGCCGCTGCCTCATGCCGCGCGACAACTGATTCACGCGCGAGTCGCGAAACGTCCACAAGCCCACTTCACGGATCCAGTGATCGACCTTCTCTGTTGCGGATGGGACATCGTACAGACGCGCGAAGAACGCAAGATTCTCGCGGCATGTCAGATCGTCGTACAGCCATTGGCCGTGCCCTACCATCCCAATCGAGGCCGCGTGCTGCTCGTGATCAGCCGGTGCGCCGCCGATCAGAATCTCACCGCGGCTCGGCCGCAGCAGCCCGGCAATCATGCGCAGCACGGTCGTTTTCCCCGCCCCGTTTCGCCCGAGCAAAGCGATGATCCCCTTCGAGGGGATGTCGAGATTGAGGGCGCGCACGGCAGGAAACTCCCCAAAGAACTTCCAAACGTCACGCAATGCGATCGCCGATGCGCTCATGACTTGCGGCGTCCGCGACCCGGCTGTTTCGAAGTCGCGACCTTCCCGGTAGCGGCGACCGCAATCACCGAACGGGAAGAAAAAAGGTACACGAATCCGACCACGAGTATGCCGCCGGTGAGGGCAAGCAACCAGTAGACTTCCTCGGCGATCGGCGCCGGCGCAGCGTGCACGCCCCCGCCGCCCCCGCCACCATCGACTCCTTGTTCGGACGCTCCTTGTTCAGGCGGACGGAGTTGACCGCTACCACGGATCGCCGCGATTTCATAGTTTCGGGTCGCAGGCGCATTGAAGAGCGCGGCCTGCGTGTTGGGTTCAGTACCAAGCGATGTAAGGTCGTCACCCTCGAGCGTCACCCCTTGCGGGGCCGCGATCCGGGTCGCCAGATTGTCGTAGAGCACTCGGCCCGTGAAGCCGCCGCCATCAGAGTGCGGCAGCATGTAGGTGATGTCGACGCGGTTCTCACCAGGTTTGATGGCGAAGTCAATCTTGTAGATGTTTTCTTCGCCGGCCGGCTCGGCCACGCTCTTGAGGGGCATACTCTGCGGACCCAAGGTCTGGACCTGAATGAGGTCTTTCGCCGCCGCCGGGATATAGAACCGAAGTGTGCCGCGGTCCGCGTTGCGAAACGCCCGCGCCGGGGCGCTGTTATTGATGAACATGAAGGTCTCGTTCACAACGAGCTGAGACCCGCCCGGTTCCAAAATGACGATGTGATTGTCGGGCGTGGGAGCATTCTCGTCCACGGTGTAGACGTCCACTTGCAGGTTCTCGGCGGAGCCGGAACGAATGAGCGTGCTGTAAGGCACCCCTTCGTATTCAGCCCGCACCATGCCGAGCATGGGTTGGCCCGACCCTGCGGAAAGAGTTTTCTCAAACGCGAACGTGCCGTCAGCGGCGCTCACCGCTTCCTCAACCGGCGCCATACCGCCAACAAAGGTCATCAGCGTGAGCATGACGCCGGAAGCCGGTTTGCCGTTGGTGCCGTTGACGACTTTACCTTTGACGAGCACCTGAGCCGAGGCTGTGGCGGCGAAAAGCAGCAGTGCGGCCATCGATATGCCGGCCGATAGCTTATGCCGGATCGCTGAAAACGGAGAATGCATCATGTGATGGTGTCGCGGATCGCTGGGTTCAACTTGGGGTGGAGGCTTCGGCGGCGGTCGTGGAGGGGCCGGACGCTGCTTCCACCTTCTCAATCTCAGCTAGCACGCCGGCGAGTTCCCGCTGCAGGTCGGTCTTGATCGCCTTATAGTCTTCATCGGAAAGCTTCCCCATGCGATACTCGCCTTGCAAATCACGCAGGTTCTCGTAGATCGCGGCTTTGCGGTCTTCGAGGTGTTGAGTGGGCGAGATGGGCTCGGGCTCGGGCAGGTCAGACGGACGTATAAATAAGGGCAGCACGAGCGCGAAGACGACGAGAATAATGCCGACTGCAATGACCATCGGCTATTCCATTCCCTCAATATCCTTCTCAATCTGCTCGCGGAAGCGCTCGACATCTTCTTCTCCGACGGGATGGGCCTCTTCCTGTTGCTGGTGATTGACCTTCCATCGCCAAGCAACCACCGGTGCCGCAGCCAGCCCCAGCAGAACTGCAACGAAGGGCATGGCCCACCCGAAAAGACCGAAGCCGGTGGTCTCGGGCGATGTGCGCAACGCGCTGCCGAACTTAGCGACAATCTGCTCGACGACCGCGGGAACCGGGATGCCGGCTTCCACTAGCTTCTTGATTTCGGGCTTCACCTCTTCGCGGTAGTGACAGTAGAGCATGTTGCAGTCCGCGATGGTGTAGGAACAACTGCACTGGCACTTGAGTTGTTTGCCGGCCTCACGAATCTTGACGTACGTATCGCTGCCCGCTTCCGCGACGGTTTGCGCCGGAGCGAGACCGACGGCCAACAACAGAACGAAAAAACTATTTTGCAAAGACTTCATGCTTTTTCTTCACGGTCGCCACGACGCGTGTGCGCGGTGCGATCCGCTTGATCTTGCTTGGCACCAGCGCGACCAGCGTGCCGAATACCATAGTCCAGGCGCCAATCCAAATCCAGTTCACGAGCGGCTTGACGTAGGCCTGGATGACGGGTTTTTGGCCATCGGTCGCAAGGCCCGCGAACACGATGTAGACGTCTTCGGAGAGCCGCGCCCTGATGGCCGGGATACCGGTGCCCTGTCCACTGGCGTGGTACAGACGCCGCTCGGGGTGAAGCGTTTCCAAGAACTCACCGTCGCGGTAGACATCAATTACCGCCGCGCCGCTGTTGTAATTGGCGTTATTGGCCTCGGTGAGTTCCTTCAACTCGAACTCGTAGCGCCCCAGCGGCAACTTGTCGCCCTCCGCCATCTCGGCCTGCGTCTCGAGGTTGAATGCTGAGCCCGCGAAACCGATGAACATGAGCACGATCGCCATGTGGACGAGGTATCCGCCGTAGCGCCGTGTGTTGCGGTGAGTCAGCTCGACCATCGCCGCGGCTAGCCACATCGGCTGCTTGCTTTGGATGACGCGAGCACCGCGGTAGAATTCCACAACGATCGTGATGGCAACGAAGGCGCACAAGGTGAAGCAAGTCAGCGCGTAGAAGTGATTGACGCCCATTGCCAATAGCACCCCGCCAATTACGACCGAGATAATCGCGGGCCACCGGAAGTTTCGTTTGAGGCTCTCGACTGACGTCCGGCGCCAGGCGAAGAGCGGACCAACACCAGTCAGAAACAGCAGCACCAGCGCGATTGGTATGTTTACACGGTTGAAGAAAGGCTCGCCGACACTGATCTTTTCGTTCGTAATCGCTTCGGTGATAATTGGGAACAAGGTGCCCCACAACACGGCGAAGCAACTTGCCAGCAGCAGCACGTTGTTGAACAGAAAGCTCGACTCGCGCGAGACCACCGAGTCCAGCTCGTTCTCGCTCTTGAGGTAGTCGAGGCGACTTAGAATCAGGAAGACCGTCAGGCTGGTAATTCCCGACATATACCAGTAGAAGTAGGGGCCGATCGGCGACTGCGCGAAGGCATGAACGGAGCTGACCATCCCGGTACGCGTCAGCATGGTGCCGAAGATGCCGAGCAGAAACGTCGCCGACACAAGCACGATGTTCCAGACCTTCATCATGCCTTTCTTCTCCTGCATCATGACCGAGTGCAGGAAGGCGGTAGCGGTAATCCAGGGCAGCAGGGACGCATTTTCAACCGGGTCCCAGGCCCAATAACCGCCCCAGCCAAGCACGTCGTACGACCAACGCGCGCCCAGTAAGATGCCGATGCCCTGAAACATCCACGTGATCATCGTCCAGATGCGTGTTGTGTGAATCCAGCGGTCGCCCGGCTGTCTGGTGATCAGCGAGGCCATCGCGAAGGCGAACGGCACCGCGAAACCAACGTAACCGAGGTACAGCATCGGCGGATGGATCGCCATCATCGGGTGTTGCAGCAGCGGATTCAGGCCATTGCCGTCGGCCATGGCCGTGATCTGCGGGCCGGACATCAGAACCTGGAAGGGGCTCACGACGAAGGCGATGAGCATCAGGAAGAATGCCTGAACGCTCATCATGATCGCGACGACGTACGAGATCATGTCGCGGTGGACGCGGCGGCCGGTATAGACGGCGATGAATGAGTAGGTGGCGAGGATCCAGCTCCAGAAAAGCAGCGAACCTTCTTGCCCACCCCACAGCGCCGCGAATTTGTAAAAGCCCGGAAGGTCGGCGTTACTGCGTGCGGCGACATAACTCAACCGGAAGTCGTTGGTGAAGATGGCGTACAGCAATAGGACGACGGCCGAGGTTACCATCACCCACATGGCCACTACGGCCCGTTGCGCACTCAGCTCAAGGAAGGCGTTCTCACGCCACTTGCCGATGAGCGCCGCCACGATGGCGTACACGGCGAGGCAGAACCCGAGGAGGATTGTCAGGTAACCGAGGTTTTCCATATTGTTTCCCGCCCAAAGGGCCGGCGCCCGTCAAGCGGACCCGACAGCGCGCCTCAAAAAGATGCTTTGTTCGATGCCGGTTCCATGTCGTAAACGGGTTTCGCGTTGCCCGGTTCAGCCTCGTACTTCGATGCGCACTTGGCCTGAATCTGACGCGCCTCGAAAACCTGATCGTCGCGCAACCGCCCGGTGCAAAGGGCTTGCGCGCCGTTGCGGAACGTGTCGGGCAGCGGATCGCGGCCGACGTAGACGACCTTTAATTCGGTTTCTTCCTGCGTGATGGTGAACTCGACGCTATCGCCTTTGCGGACAATCGAGTCCTCTTTGACGTCGCCGCCCACCCGCAAACGCCTTTCGGCGTTGGGATTCTCCATGGCGTGCAGCTCGTCAACAGTGACGTAGTACGTGGCGTCAGCGTTAATGCCGTCAACGGCCAGCCAGCCCAGCACGCCTACGATCACACCTGTAACCAACCCAAATTTGATACGAGGATTCATCATAATTTTCCTCCGAGGGGCAGCGCCACTCCCAACGCCTCAGTATAGTACTTTGATCGTCTACGCTTCCCGTTTCGTCCAGGAGTTCATACGCCATGCCCTTCGACGCCATCAGCCGCCGCGGTTTCCTCGGATCGAGCGCCGCCCTCGCCGCCGCTCTGCCGCAGGCGACGACCGCTAACGAAAAAATCGAGAACGCCAAACAAGCGGCCCTCGACATTCTGAAGCCCAGCGCAACCGACCTCGACCACGGCCTGAAGTTGCACGCCGAGTCGATCGTCTTCGACGGCTATGGATTTGCGCCACACGCGGCAGTTGATGGCGATGCGATTCGCCGAGCCGTGGAAGCAGGCGCGTCCGACATCGAACTGAAGGACATGCGCGAGGACATGGTGATGACGCGCGCGACCGTCAGTTCGGCCGAACACGCCGAGTTTCTTCAAGCCTGGAAGGCCTCGGGCGTAACGTGCATCTTTCAGAACTGCGGCGAAGAAGGCAACGATCCGATGGTTCTGATGAAGCGGCTGGCGCGGTTTACTTACTTGACCGACGCGTTGCGTGATGATTTGCGGCGCGCCGTTTTTCCGGGGGACGTGCAGCGCGCGAAAGATGCCGGCGCGGGTTCCCTCTACTTCACGGGCAACGGCGTGCCGCTGACCCAGGCCTGGGTGTCGCCGGAAGATGAACTTCGCTACGTGCGCATCTTCTATCAGTTGGGAGTACGTATGATGCACGTTACTTACAACCGGCGCAACGTGCTCGGCGATGGTTGCGCCGAAACGTCCAATGGAGGCTTGAGCGATTTTGGGCGCTCCGCGGTCGATGAGCTGAACCGCGTCGGCGTGATCGTCGATGTAGCGCACTCGGGCTGGCAGACGAGTCTGGAGGCTGCACAACGCTCATCGAAACCGATGGTGGCGAGCCACTCGACCTGCGGAGCATTGTATGAGCACATTCGCTCCAAACCCGATCCCGTGATTCGCGCCATCGTCGACACAGGCGGCTATATCGGTATCTGCTGCATACCCCGTTTTCTTCGGCGCAGCGGAGACATCGCGGCTTTCCTCGATCACATCGGCCATGTTGTGAAGAAGTTTGGTCCCGATCATGTCGCGATTGGGACCGACGTCGCGTATCAGTCACGACTGGCAACGGAAGAGGGCGCCAAGCTACCGCCGCGTCCCAGGCAACGCACACGATGGGCGGCGCTTTGGCCCCCGGACTCGTTCAATACGACTGAGGCAATGACGCAGTCGCTTGCCTGGACGAACTGGCCTCTGTTTACGGTGGGGATGGTGCAGCGCGGACATTCCGATGACGTGATTCGCAAGATCATCGGCGGGAACGTGCTGCGGGTGCTGGAAGCCAATCTGGTGGGTTAGGACTGGGGACTTGGGCGCGTCCTCTAAGCCGTCTTTGGCTCAGAAATTTCTAAATCTCGGCAGATCTTTCGGACCAAGAATTCGTTAATCTCACGATGCCGGGGCACAGCAGATACCTTCTTGCGGGACCGGTTCACATAGACCGAGTGATTACCGCCTTCGCGAAGCGGCTCACAGCCTTGTTCGCTGAGGTATCGAACGACATTGCGGCGTTTCACTCCGCAACAAGTTCGAAGGGTTCTCGGATGACAGGGCGATTCTCCAAGCCCTCTTCGGTCAGCACGCGGTTCGCTTCAAGCACCAGCTCCACGGCTTCTTTGAGGTTCACCCGAGCTTCTTCGAGTGTCGCGCCCTGTGTGTTGGCCCCGGGCAACTCTTCGACGAATCCGATATAACCTTCCGGTACTTGCTCGAAGACCGCGGTCAGCTTCATCGTCATCTCAGGCTCCTGCCGACATTCTACACTCATCATCCCTCAGACCAATCTCGACCCAACACTCACGCAGGTAGTGACAGGTGCTCATGCCTATCCTACAAAGACGCTTTGATCCAGAAGCCGTCAGGCTACGCGGTCGTGTTTTCGAGCAGACGGTCGAGGGTGATGTCACCGTTCGTCCGAATCGCAAACCCATAGCGCCGTTGGGGGTCGTTATCTCGCTCGGCGGTGTAGGCGCCACTGCCGAAAATGCGGTCGAGGGCTGATGTAATCGCCGGCCGCAAACGCGCATCCGTCTCATCGTTGTTCGGGAAGCCCAGACGATCGTTGATGAAGAGTTCCCATGAGCCCGGCCACAGCTTCAGATCAGGCGGATAGGCGGGTTCGGCCACAAGAGCCTTCGTAAGTTGTAAGCAGCGCCGGAATGCTTCAATGATTCTGGCATCATCAGCCCCCTCGAAATCCTTCTTCCCGGCATACAGTAAACCGAGCCCGGGATCATTGCGGTCGAGGGAGTAATTGCCCTGATGGCCCGCCAGCACGATGACCGGTCCCTTGGCCATGTGAGCGTAGTCGGCGAGGTCAATCCAGCGAGCCGGGTGGCTCTTGTCGTTGCGCCACTGCCCGAAGATCGCAAGAAAGGGATTGAGGCTCAAGCTCGACGGCGCGTCGGCGAGCAGCTTGACGTGGATGCGTTGGAGGTCAGGAGTCATCTTTCGAACAGCCTATCGAATCGGGAAGCCCTTTGAAAAAGTCGAGCAGGCGACCGCTTCCATTGTCGTTGATCGACCGAGCGGTCGCCGGCTCACCCTCTATATTGGAGGAGAGTTAGGACCGTGTGTACACCGTCTGTGCCTGTTCGATGAAAAGCGTCGTTTCTTCCACACGCTGGCGGGCGCGATCGGCGTCGATTCCATCCACTGGCTCCTCGGCGGCGCGGAAGAAATTTTCAGCGAACGGTTTCAGGAACTGGCCGGTGTCATAGAAGTGCTGACGAAACTGCGACAGCGTGTCGTAGTTGTCAGAAAGCAGAAGTCCACGCGTTGAGAGCAATCCGTCGGACGCCTTCATGGAAGCCTCGAACGACTTCGCCGCGGCGTCTTCCCACTTGCCCGCGTCCAGCGCCAGCGTTGCTTCGAAATTGAGCCGGTCGGCATCTTCGAGCATGAACTCGGCTTGGTCGATGACCTCCCCGGCACACTCGCCCACGCCGAGTGACTTCTTGTATTCCCAGGGCTGCCGATTATCCTCGTAAAGCTCGGGAGTCTGCTCGAATGTTGTCTTAACGGCGAACTCGTCGAGTTCTTCTTTCAATCGCAAGCGGCCCAACCGTTCCGCAAAGTCGTTGAAGCTCTCACCATCTTGCTTCTGCGCGGAATAAAGATCCGTGAGCTTCGCAATCGCATCGGGAGCATTCTTAGCGGCAACCTTGCTCACCGTCAAACCGTACGACGCAGCGTTCTTTTGCATCGTGCCGCCTACCGTGACCTGGAAAACCGGCGCCGAGTGGTTGCCCTTGCGCTGCACTGAACCGAATAATCCGATGTCGGCGATGTGGTGCTGTCCGCAGGAGTTGAAGCAGCCGCTGATCTTGATCTTCAAGTCGTCGCGGTCGGCCAAGCGCGAAAGCCCGTTCTGGAACTTCTCGTGAAGCACGGCGGCGAGTCCGCGAGAAGACGCAATGCCGAGTTTGCACGAGTCCGTGCCAGGGCAAGCGGTAACGTCGGACATGCGGCCCGCGCCGATATCCGCGAGCTTCAATTCCCTGAGGCCGCTATAGAACTCGATCAGGTCGGCGTTCGAGACCCAGCGGATCAGCAGGTTCTGCTCTACGGTGGTCCGAATCGTGTCCTTCACATAGCGCCGGCAGAGATGAGCGAGGGCTCGCAACTGATCGGACGAAATGTCGCCGAGCGGCAGAAATATTTCTACCATCGAATAGCCCTGCTGGGCCTGCGGACGCACGTTCACGTCGAGCCAGCGCAGCAATTCCGGCGAGGCGTCGGCCGGAATCTGAAGTTCCGAGGGATCCTTCAGCGGCTGATCGCTGTAGCCCGCGAGTTCGCGGTCCATGCGCGCCTGCCATTCCGGATCGTGGGGCAGTTTCTCGAGTTCGTCGGCGAGTTCGCGCTGGAACTGCTCGAACCCCAGCGAGGCGATCAGAAACTTCATGCGGGCCTTGGCGCGATTCTGCTTTTCACCTAGGCGGGCGAAAACACGCGCGATCGCTTGCGCCAAAGGCAGCATCTCGTCGGCGGGGAGAAAATCGCTGTAGAGCTTCGCCTGGAAGGGCAGAGCGCCCAAGCCGCCTCCGAGGTAGACCTGGAAACCGCGCACCGGTTTGCCGTCGATCGGCTTTACCTTGGCGATCGCGCCGATATCGTGCATGCGCGCCAGACCGCAGGCGTTGTCTTCGCAGCCCGAATAAGCAATCTTGAACTTGCGCCCGAAATTCTGGGCGTCCGGATGCCGCAGCAAAAAGTACGCCATCGCCCGCGCGTACGGCGTAACATCGAACGTCTCATCGGTACAAACGCCCGCCTGAGGGCAGGCCGTCACGTTGCGGACAACGTTTCCGCAGGCTTCTTTAGTCGTGATGCCAACCTCGGCCAGCCGCCGAAACATGTTGGGCGTATCGTTGATATTGACGTAGTGATATTGGACGTCCTGGCGAGTGGTAATGTGCGCCACGCCGACCGCGTATTCCTCGGAAAGATTCGCGAGACCGATCATCTGATCGGTCGTCAAGACCCCCATCGGGATCTTGATGCGCTGCATCTGTACGCCATCCTGGCGCTGGCCGTAAACGCCGTGACGCAGGCGGAACTCGAGAAACACCCTCTCGGGCATCTGTCCGGCCTGAACGCGGCGGAGTTCGGTTTCGAATACGTCGATTTCGTCTCTGGTGTCCGCTGGCAAGTGCGCCCAACGATCGCCCACGGCGGGTCTCACGGTCGCCATTTCGATGAACCTCCCGATAATCCCTACTAACTAGATCGACATTATAGCATTTAAATGCCGGCGGCTACGCCGCCAGAGTCAGTTTACCTCTCTTGCTGGCATGGGGGAACGCTTGCTCACCAATTTTCGAGTGTGGTAGTGTCTCACTTTGTATTCAGAACCCAAGAACAGTTGTACCCTGTTGCTCTTCCTGCTGGTTCTCGCCGCCTGCCGCACCCCTACGGCTGCTGTGCCCGACCTTGCCGCGAACGAATCCGCTGTTCGCGAATCCGTCAAGCAGGCCGTGGAAGCTTTCAACACCAGCGACGTCGACGCACTTGTCGATCTGCATGCGGACGACGCCGTCATCCTCAAGCCCGGCAAGGCGCCTGAAATAGGCAAGCAAGTCATGCGCGCGTCGCTCGAAGAGGTGTTCGCGACCTTCAAGGTCAGCGAGTCCCGCACGATCGAGGAAATTAAGATCGTCAGCGATTGGGCGTTCACTTGGGGCTACTATTCGGTGACGCTGACCCCCAGCGACGGCTCGACGCTGATCGTTGAGGAAGGTAAGTATATCGACGTCCTACGCAAGCAGCGCGGCGGCGCTTGGCTGTTCGCGCGAACGATGTGGAACGTGACAGATCCTCAATAGGGTCCGAGCCACGGGCACGACATGCCGCGCCCTTACGTTTTGTTCTGGGATCCAATCTTCAATGGTCCCTATCCCACTGTCTGATAGAGTGAACGGAAATACAACGAAAGATCACTTGCTGACTTCATGAGCGCACCCAACATCACCGAGAAGCCGCACAGCCACGCCCACGGCGCGCCGGCGGCGGAGCCTGTTCCCGCCGTTCCTCTGACTCTTGATGGATCGAGCGTGCTGCACCAGATGTTCCGCATCCGCTGGACCGACTGGCGCGGCTTGGCCGACAACGTGCGCCGGGAAATCACGGCTGAAGCGATCGCGGCCCTTGATCCGCTCGAATCGCATGCCGAGGGTGGCACGGCGCTCTTCTCGCAACTCGGACACAAGGGCGACCTGATGGTTGTCCACTTTCGCCGCTCGTTCGGCGGATTGAATCAAGCCGAGCTCGGGCTTTCACAACTTCGTCTCAGCGAGTACCTTGACATCACCACTTCCTATGTTTCGGTAGTTGAGCTGGGGCTTTACGCCTCAACCCTTCAGCTTCAGGAAGAGCTGGCGGAAAAAGGAGTGCAGCCCGGCAGCCCCGAGTGGCAGGCGGCCGAGGAGGAAAGGCTTGAAGAGCAGCGTCAAGCCATGGCGCCGCGTCTGTGGCCCACCGTGCCGCCCCACAAGTATCTCTGCTTCTATCCGATGGATAAGAAGCGCGGTGAGATCAACAACTGGTATTCGGTTTCAATCGCCGACCGCGGCCGCATGATGCGTGACCATGGCCTGATCGGACGCCGCTACGCCGGCAAGGTTAAACAGATCATCTCCGGATCCATTGGCTTCGATGATTGGGAGTGGGGCGTCGACCTTTTCGCCAATGACCCGCTCGTTTTCAAGAAGCTGATCTATGAGATGCGTTTCGATGAAGCAAGCGCGCTCTACGCATTGTTTGGTAAGTTTTACATTGGATTGCGGTTGCCCGTCGCGCAACTAGGCGGCCTCTTGAGCGGCAAAACGCCTGAATACGAGCCGCCCCCTGAAGCTCCTCATCCAAGCGGCCGCCCGGGAGCTTGATCGGACGGCTGGCTTCGGCCGCCGCGTCCACGCGATATCGCTTCAACGCAAGTGACCGCCCATGCCCGCGATGGCCAACCCGGAAGATCGCCGCGGTAAACGAGCGCGAGCCAGATCGCTAGCGCAGTCCGCTGGAATTAGTTTCTGGCTGGCAACGCTGGCAGTGGGGGTCGCTGTCGCCGTTGCGGGATACGCCTTCTATGCTGTGAATCTGGCGGAGCGTCGCGCTGACGAGGCCGAGCAACGCCTGCTTGCCGCCGAGCGCCGAGCGCAGGACGCGGAAGAGTCGGCCCGGTATGCCCTCGAACTCGTCGCCCTGGCGCAACAGCAGGCCGAGGCGGCGGCTCACGACGCGAAGAACGCCGGCGGCGCCGCCGTCGAGGCCCGCGAGATAGCAACCTCGGCCGAAGCGCTTGCCCGCAGGTTACGCGAGCGGGCGGCGCTCTCCGATTCAGAAGCGATCGAAGCCCAGCGCCTTCTCAACGAACGTCTCGAGCGGGCGGTGCGAATCGAAGAGGATCTCGAGCAGGCGCGTTCGCAGCTCGCGCATACAACGGATCGCCTCGAAGCGTCGGAGCGTGAGCTTCAGCTTGCCATCGACGACACGCGGCAGGCGCGGGAAGCCCTGGCCAGTGCCGAAGCGCGCGCCGAGGGAGTCGCCAACCGCGACCGGCGCCTCCAAGCCGAGCTCGCCGCCGCACTCAGCCAAGCTCGTACCGCTCTGCAGCAGGCGCGGCGCCAACAACAAACCGCCAACCGCGAGCAGGCCAATGCCGAGGCGGCACTCGGACACGTTTTGCGCGGCATGGGCATCGTCGGCGATAGCAACTCGGCGAACGGCGCCCAGCCCGATCTGCACGACTACAGGAATCTCGAAAAGCGTGCCCAGAGCGCCCGAACCGAAGCCGTCCGCGCCCTCGAACAGGCGCAAGCCGGATTGGACAGCGTGACGCTGCCCCCAGGCTCCTTAGTCCCCCCAGCCCCTTAGCCCCGGCTAGCGGGACCCGACGTCACCGGGCGGCATGGCGCAGATCTCCCGCGCACCCGGATTCACAACTGCATACACTTCCACGGGGCACGATGATACGTCCTCCGCCGCTTTCGCGTAGCCCAGCCAGCCGGGGTCGCCATGAGCGATCGTTCCAGCGCGGCGTTTGATGTCGGCCCGCCGGACGCCGCTTCGGGCGAGCCCGACGATTGTTCCTCGGCAGTCCGCGATAACGAGGTCCCGCGGGACGTTCCTTGCGACGCCGTCCCAAACCCAGCCGCGCAGCTTGAGACCGCCGGGCAGCTGCTCGATTTGCTCCACTTCACCGAGGCAGGCATCGCTTCGAATAACAAAACCCTCCCGCAGCTTCATGCCGGGCCACTCCGCGCGCGGCTCGGCAAAGAAAGCCAAGCCCTGCCGGCGCAGCAGCACGGATAGATCCGTCAGATATGCCTCGTACCCTCCCAACGGTTCATTCGCCAGCGGATGGATTCCTTGCAGAGCTTCACGGTCGTCAACGCCCACGATCAAGGCCGCGGCCGCCGCATCGTTCTGGCGGAAGAAGCTCTTGAATTCCTTCGAGTTTCGCAACTGCCAAACGAGTGTCCCCGGTCCCATTGCGGCGATGATTGTGCCAAGGACCAGCATTGCCGGCAGAGACCTCCTCCGGACCCAAAACGCATCGAGCGCCAGTGGCGCCAGATTCGCCCAAAAGAGCAACGGCGGAGTCAGGTAGCGGCTCGGCACAGGCGGCAAGCCGATCTGCTGCATCTGGGCGACAAGTTCCGGGCTGAGCCGCGTGACAACAATCGCCAGTGACGAGACAAGCGCGAACACGGCGCTCCATAGGTGAAACGCAAAAAACGGCGTGCGCACTTCGGCGCGCCGCACGAACAGCCAGCCGAAATAGCCGATCGAAAGCAGCCCAGCGCAACCGACCACCACCGACAAGCTGAGGAACTTCTGGTTGACGACGCCGCCCATGAACATTGCCGTCAGCCACAAAGTCGATAGCGGTGAAAGCGCGGCAGCCCCCAGCCCCATGCCCGACATCTCAGCCACGTAACCAGCGAAGAACACGCCACCCGCCGCCACCCCGCACACCGCAACCGACACGGCGACCACTCGCAGTTTAAGCCCGAGCGCCAGTAGCAACAGCAACGGCCAAACCAGGATGCCGTTCGCCATCGAGAAACTCGCGATGGCGCCGCACGTGACCGCCAGCAAAATCAGCCAACCTTCAACGCGAGACGGCTTGCCCCCTTGCGCCTTCCGATGAGCGAGAAGGGCAACGCAGAAGAAGGCCGCCGCCGCTGCCGCGTAGACGAGCACGAACTGCACCTGCCACGACCAGATGAAGTTCTCGATCTGCAGAGAGCAAAATAGAAGGCTAACGTAGGCCGTGACGAGGGCGGCGAAAAGCGCACGGTTCGCTCTGCCAAGCAGACCGTGGCTCGCATACGAAACCAGGCCGACATGCAAGGCCTGCACGAGCAGGATGAGGACGATCATCGGCATCCCGGCCAGCGCAAACAGCTTCGCGTTCAACAGAAACAAGAGCCGGGCGATAACCGGGCGGTGACCCCAATGTGGAGCCCACAGGCCTTGCGGCAGCGACTCGCCCCGCGATGCGCCGTCCAGCAATTCGACGAACGTCCAGTCGTCGCGATAGGGGACGTTCGTCGTTCCCGTTACGACATGCCAACAGGTATGGACCAACAGAAACGCGGTCGCCAACGCGTAGAGCGCCAGGGCCGCCTGGAGTAGCCGTTTACGCCAGGGCATTCAACAGCCGGTCCAAATCCTCATCGTTGTTGTAGATCGACGGGCCGATGCGGATGCCTTTGATCACGCGGGCTTCGCCAGACGGATCGGTAAACTCCCAGCGCTTCAGCGCGATCACGAAATAGCCGAACGCCTTGTCGAGCTTGGCGCGGACCTTGTCTTGATCAGGAGTCAGGAAGCTGACGACCGGGGTAGGGTTCCCCGGCGGCGTGATGGCGGGATAGCCCAGCGCGGGCAGCTCCTTGAGCAGGCGATCCGTCATCGGCTTCACTTTCTTGCGGATCGTCGGGATGCCGAGCGTCGTGATGTACTTGAGCGCCGCGTGCGCGATCATCGCCTGCGCCCAGGGCAGCGTGCTGCTGGATTCGTAAATCACAGCACCCGGCCGCAAATCAAACTTCGAATCCGCCTGTGCGCCGTTGGGATTCGAGAACTGCCGTGTCCCGAAACGAGTTGGCTTGACGACCGTGCCCTGCAAGTCCTCTCTTACGTAAAGGAAACCGAAGCCCATGTCGCCTTGCAGCCACTTGTAGGTTCCGGCGCAGGCGAAGTCGATGCCGAGCGCCTTTACGTCGATTGGGATCGCGCCCGCGCCCTGAATGATATCGGCGTAGACGTATGCGCCGTGCGCGTGAGCCGCGTCGCTGGTGGCTTTGGCGTCGTGCAGGAAGCCGTTGATGTTCGAGACAAGCGCCATTGAAACCAGCAGTGTGTTGTCGTCAATGGCCGCGATCATGTCCCGCGAGTCGGTCCGCCAGAAATCATCTTTGCGGCTGCGGACAACCCGCAACTCGATGCCGCCCTCGCGTTCGAGCATGTGATACAGGAACTTCGACGCCTGGTAGTGCAGGTCGTCCAGCACGACGTTGCCCTTCCGGTGCACCAGATCCATCCCGGCAACGACGATGTTCTCGCCCTCGGTTGTGTTGTGCGTGAAGGCGATCTCGCTCGGCTTGGCGTTGATCAGGCTGCCGAACATCTCCTTCGTCTCTTGCTGCATCTCACCGCTGTAGCGCGACCCACCTCCCTTCGGACCGCCGACACGCCATTTGTAGTACGTTTCGGCGGCGCGCTGCGAGTGGATGCTGAGTGGGTGATAGTCCGATGCGCTGAGCCAGAGCGAGTTCTGAATCCAGGGGAAGTCGTTGCGGACGGCGTCCCAGTCAACTTGGCCGTTCGTGATCTTCGGGCCAATATCGGCTCCGCTGGCGGCGGGTGCGGCGGCGAGGGCAGCAGCGGATGCGAGGAAACGTCGGCGGTTGGTTCTCATCAGGGTCCTCCGTCACGGGCTTTCGAGCGGTGGCGCAACAAGCGGCGGCACGACAGGGGCCGGGGCTCAAGCCGGGATGGCCCTAGTATAGAACCGTTGAAACGGCGCTTAGTACTCCGGGCGCAAGCGGGTGTCGGCGAGGCGGGTCTCGATTCCGGTGGTGAACTTGCAGCCGGTTGGCTACCATGGCGGATAGAAGGCATCCGCGGTCCATTTGCTTTCGACTCTGACTTGACGCATCGAGCCCAGCAACGAAGGTGCCGCGATATCGTGGTATTTGTCGCCGCCGCACTGCTGCCTCTCCGCCTGAGCGCGCAGCAACAACCAGCACTGCCCGCTCCCGTCAAGAAGATCATCGAGTTTCAGTCCGACATAGCGCCCATTCTGGCCAAGTGCGTCGCCTGCCACGGCCCCGCCAATCAGAGCGCTGGTCTGCGGCTCGACAACCGAGTTGACGCGTTGCGCGGCGGTGCATCCGGGCTCGTCATCCATCCCGGCGAGAGTGCCAAGAGCCGCTTGATCCATCTCGTTGCGGGGTTCGAACCGAACCGCGTGATGCCGAGGGAAGGCGAACCGCTCAGCGGGCTTGAGATCAGCTTCCTGTGCGCCTGGATCGATCAAGGCGCCGAGTGGAACGGCGACATGGCGACGGTATCGCCCCCGACATCTCAACGGCCCAAGCAAAAACACTGGGCTTTTCTTCCGCCTCAAAAACCGCCCCTGCCCAATGTTGCCAACAAGGAATGGATTCAGAACCCGATCGATCGCTTCATCCTTGCCCGGCTCGAAAACGAAGAGATCAAGCCGTCACCAGAAGCCGGCCGCGCAACACTGCTGCGGCGCGTCAGCCTGGACTTGATCGGCCTGCCCCCGGCTCCAGGGGAGGTCGACGCATTTCTGGCCGACCAGCGGCCCGGCGCCTATAAGCGCCAAGTCGATCGGCTTCTCAAATCGCCCCACTACGGCGAGAAGTGGGCGCGGCATTGGCTCGACCTCGCCCGATATGCCGACAGCGATGGCTACGAGACCGACCAGCTCCGTCCCTGGGCCTGGCGCTGGCGCCATTGGGTCATCAATGCGCTCAACAATGACATGCCTTTCGATCAGTTCACGATCGAACAGCTTGCCGGCGACCTGCTGCCGGGCGCGACCGTCGAGCAGCATGTCGCCACCGGGTTTCATCGCAATACGTTGAGCAACCGCGAGGGCGGCGCCGATCTGGAAGAGTTTCGCGTCGAGCAGATCGTCGATCGTGCCGCCGCTACGGGCATCGTTTGGCTGGGACTCACCGTCGGGTGCGCCCGCTGCCACGATCACAAATACGACCCGGTCTCCCAGCAGGAGTTCTACCAGCTCTACGCCTTCTTTAATTCGGCGGACGAAGTAAACATCGACGCTCCTCTCCCCGGCGAGACAGGTCCCTTCCTGGCGTCACGCGCCGCGTACGAGGCCCGGCGCAGCGAGCTTCTGGCGCCAGTACGCCAAGAACTGGAACAGCTACAAGCCCAGTGGGAGCAGAAACTGCTCGAAGCTGACCGCCATCCCGGCCAAGAGTACACTTGGGACCGCGCCTGGGAGGTGCTTGGGCTGATTTGGGGCGGCAACTACGGCGAAGGGCAACTGGAAGGTCAACGAATCGTGAAGCTCGATCCCGCCAAGCGAACCAAAGACGAGCGTGAGCGGCTCTTCGATTACTTCCTCACGCGAGGACCCAAACTCGCTCCCGAGCGCTTTGAGGAACTCAAGATTAAAGAACTGAGCGAGCAGGTAGAAAAGCTGAAGGCGGAGTATCCGCGTCTTTCACGTGCCCCGGTCTTTGCCGAAAGCACCCAGCCTCCGATTTCCTACGTCCACGTTCGCGGAGATTTCCGGCAGCATGGCGTTGACGTTCAACCGGACGTACCCGCCGTGCTGCCGGCGCTGCCCGCTATTGGCGCCAAGAACCGCCTCGCACTCGCCCGCTGGCTCGTCTCGCCGGAGAATCCACTCACAGCGCGAGTTGCCGTGAACCGCATGTGGCAGGAGCTCTTCGGACAGGGCTTGGTTGCGACCTCCGCTGACTTCGGCACGCAGGGTGAGCAGCCGTCGCACCCCGAACTCCTCGATTGGCTCGCGACGGAGTTCATCGCGCGCGGCTGGAGCGTCAAGCAGATGCACAGGCTGATCGTGATGTCCGCCAGCTACCGCCAAGCGTCCGACTCGCACGCCGAGCTTGCTGAGCGTGATCCCGATAATCACTTGCTGGCCCGGCAGTCGCGTCTGCGCCTGCACGCCGAGCAGTTAAGAGATGCCGCGCTCGCCGTGAGCGGTCTATTGGATGACAGTGTGGGAGGACCCAGCGTGCGTCCGCCTCAACCCACAGAAGCGGCATCCTACGGCTACGACACGCCCTGGCCCGAGAGTAAGGGGGGTGATCGCTACCGCCGCGGGCTCTATACCTGGATGCAACGCACGTCGCCGTATGCGCAATCCGTGACTTTCGATCTGCCCGATCCCAACCAGGTTTGTTCCCGCCGCGAGCGATCGAATACTCCGCTGCAAGCGCTGACGCTGTTGAACGACCCGGTCATCTTCGAGGCGGCTCAGGCGATTGCGATGCGCATCGTCGGCGAGGGCGGCGCGGCTCCGGCCGATCGCATCGCGTACGGCTTTCGCCTCTGCCTCGCCCGCCGGCCGAGCGCGGAGGAAAACGAACGCCTGCTGCGCTACTATCGCGAACAAGTGCGGCGCTTCGATTCCGATTCCCAGCGTGCGGCGATGCTCATACCTGTGACACTGCCGAATACGAGTTCCGCTGAAATGGCGGCTTGGACAGCGTTAAGCAGCGTCCTACTTAACCTCGATGAGTTCATAACGCGGCCATGACGAATTTTTTGCGGCCTGGTTTCTTGCAGCCTGGCAAAGGCCACCCGGATCCGGCGGCGGAGGCCCAGGACTTCCGTCTCGCCTCGCGTCGGGTTTTTCTCGAGCACTGTGCCAATGGCTTCGGCATGACCGCGCTGTGGCATCTGCTGGCCAACGATGGCTGGGCCGCGACCGTCCCGGACCCGAATACGCAGCGCCAGCCTCACTTCGCGCCCAAGGCCAAGAACGTCATCTATCTGTTCATGTCCGGCGCGCCAAGCCAGCTCGATCTCTACGATCCGAAGCCCGAAATGAAGAAGCATCACGGGCAGCCCGTTCCCGCGTCGCTGCTCGAAGGCCTGAACGACATTCTCATCAAGAGCACAGCGAACGTTATGGCCAGCCCCCGTACGTTCCAGAGCTACGGACAGAGCGGAATCGAAGTCTCCGACTACTTGCCTCATCTGGCGCGGCGGGCCGACGACTATTGCCTGATCCGCTCAATGCACACCGATATCGCTAACCATCACCCGGCGCAACTCATGATGAATTGCGGCGTGCCGCGGCTCGGGCACCCCTCGATGGGTTCCTGGGTCGCTTACGGGCTGGGCAGCGAGTCGCGCGACCTGCCGGCGTATATCGTGATGACGTCGTCGTCGGGCAAGGGCATCGAGGGTGGCTCGTCGAATTGGTCGAACGGGTTTTTGCCCTCCACCTATCGCGGTGTCACGTTTCGCGGCCAAGGCGACGCCGTACTGCACCTTTCCAATCCGCCCGGCATGGATGCCGAACCGCAGCGTGAGCGGCTGGATGTCATTCGCGACTTGAACCTCTTAAGCCGGCGGCGGCACGGCGATGACGAGGTCGAATCGCGCATCGCTGCCTACGAGATGGCGTTCCGCATGCAAACCGCCGTCCCCGGCCTGACGGACTTCTCCGCTGAGGCGCCGAAGACGCTCGAGTCCTACGGACTGAATGACGAGACCACGCGGCCCTTCGGCACGAACTGCCTGCTCGCCCGGCGCATGGTCGAGCGCGGCGTCCGCTTCGTGCAGCTCTATCACTCGAACTGGGACGATCACAGCGACCTCAACAAGAACCTCAAGAAGAACTGCGACATGACCGACCGACCGGCGGCTTTCCTGTTGCAAGATCTCAAACAGCGCGGCCTGCTCGACGATACGCTCGTAGTATGGGGCGGGGAGTTCGGCCGCACGCCCATGAACGAGGTCCGCCGCGGTAACACCCCCGGCAAGGAAGGCCGTGACCATCACGTCTACGCGTACTCCATGTGGCTCGCCGGCGCGGGCGTCAAGGCCGGACAAGTTGTGGGCGCGACCGATGACTTCGGCTACCACATTACCCAAGACCCGGTTCATGTCCACGATCTACAGGCGACCATTCTGCACCTGCTTGGCATCGACCATACACGGCTTACCTATCGTCACCAGGGGCGGGATTTCCGGTTGACCGATGTCGGCGGGAACGTTGTGAGGAAGGTTTTGGTTTGAGGGCCTCGCCAAAGACGTCCCGGACAGCAAGACGAGAACGCCGCTGGCCGGTGTCTGAAACGCGCCGGCCTTACCTTGAAAACTCCGTGCCCCTTTGCACCTTCTCTATCAGGCTTTCTCAATAAACGCCTTTCCTCCGACTCCCCGATCGACTATAATCAAGCCAATCGTTTCTTGGAGGTTTCCCTATGCTATCCCGCCGTTCTTTCCTTTCCACCGCCGCAGCCGGTAGCGCGCTGATCGGTTCCCGCTCCGTTGCGCCCGTCATGGCAGCCACGGGCAGGAGTTCTTACTCCCACGCGGAACTGGAGTGGAAAGTCAAACGCCACGACTTCGCAGGGCTCACCAAGCACGACCTGCCGACGCCGAACCTCGTCCTCGATAAAGACGCCTTCGACAAGAACCTCCAGACGATGGCCAGCCACTGCAAGGAGCACGGGATCGGCCTGCGGTCACACGTGAAGGTGCACCGCAGCCCCGAGATCGGCATGCTGCAAATCAAGTCCGGGGCGCATGGTTTGTGCTGCGCCACGATTTCCGAATGCGAAATCATGATGGACGCCGGCGCGCCCGGCATTCTGTGGACCTGCCAGCCCGTAGGCCCCAATAAGTTCAGCCGCATCCTGGCGCTCATAAAGAAGGACCCGACGTTCATGTTCGCTGTCGAGGATCCGATCATCGTCGATCAACTCGAAGCGTTCGCCGCCGCCGAGAAGGTGACGTTCAACGTCGTGGTCGACAACGACATCGGAATCGGGCGCCAAGGGGTGATGCCGGGCACGGAAGGTCTCGAGCTCAGTCAGCGAGTGATGAAGGCCAAGCACCTCAGGCTGGGCGGGCTCATGGGATACTCCGGGGCCGCTTCCCATGCCAAGGGTTGGAAGCATCGCAGCGAGGTTTCAAACGACCAGGTCGGCCGGCTCATGGAGTCGGTGCGCCTCTGCCGCAAGGCGGGGATTCCGGTAGAAATCGTCACCGGCGGCAGCACCGGTAGCTACAACATCGACAGCCAGCGCAAAGACGGCCTCACAGAGTTGCAGGCCGGCTCCTACGCGCTCATGGATTCGAACTACTATCACATCGGCAGCCAGGACGGCAGCGAAAGCTATAACGATTTCGGGATCGCGCTCACCGTTCTGACCACGGTGATCAGTAAGCACTATCCGAAAAAAGTCTCCGTTGACGCCGGTAACAAGTCAATGACGCAGCCGACCGACATGGTCAAAGGCCGTCCTGACCTGCGAGTGGAGCGTGCGGGCGCTGAGTACGGCCGCATCCTGTGGGACGAGGCTGATCCGGAACCGAAGCTCGGCGATCAATTCGACATCGTCTTGTCGAACCTCGACATGAGCGTCAATTGCTTCGACCGCATGTTCGTCTGCAAAGGCGATCAGGTCGTCGATGTCTACACCGTGCTGGCGCGCTCCGGGCCGTCGCAACACTAAGAACAGACGGGCTCTTGCAAGCCGGGCTAATCCGTGCCGGGCAGCAAGTGCTGCACCGAGTTGAGCAGCATCGTCTCTTCTAGGAGCATGCGGCCGCCGCAGCCTCTTGGGCAATGCAGGCTGTAGGCGTTCTCCGCGGCAACACGGTTAAAGACAAGTGGGCCGTGGCAGCTTTCGCAGGTCTTGTTATCGAACGTCTGGCCGAGCCTCTCCGACAGCAGTCCGTGCATCCTGCGGAGGGCGATCATTTGGTCGGTTTGCTCTTGCAGTTGCGTGCGATGCTGCCTCAGTTCTTGGTGGTGGGCCAAGACGACCTTCGCCATGCCCTTTTGATTGTTTGCGATGCGGGTCGTCTGCTTTTGAAGGGACCCTAGGCCGTGCTCAACGAAGTCCAGTCTCGTGGCCAGGCCGCCCATCAGCCAGTCAACGAGACCGCCGATGAGCTTCGACTTGCGCAGATTCGACATTCTTCCGATGTGCTCCTCTTTGGGTACTCATCGGATAAAATGCGCAAACGTTGCGCCGCTTGAATCCGGTCCGGTCGCGCGATCCTGTCCTACTATTGAGACTGTGTGCCACTTGAAGCGCGGATCGGCTCCGCCATGCCTCGCCGCCTCGCCGGGATACACCGCATATGATCTGGGACCTGCACGTACACTTCACAAGTTTCGAGGGCCGAACGCCGCACGAAAAGATGGCCGACGCCGTCAAGTTTGCTGACCGTATGGGGATCGAGCGTTTCATGCTCTTCCTCGGCTTCCCGCCACACCCGCCGGACCCGACGCCCGAGGAGCTGACCCGCATCAACGATCAGGTGCTCGAAGCCCTGCAACATTGGCATCACCGCGCTTTCGGGTTCGTCTACCTGAACCCCAACCATCTCGACTTCAGCCTGAAGGAGTTCGACCGCTGCGTCCGCGACGGCCCCATGGTGGGCGTCAAGCTTTGGATCGCACGCCGCTGCAATACCGCGGAACTCGATCCGATCATCGAGCGCGCCGCCGCCATGAACGCCGTCATTTTCCAGCACACCTGGCTTAAGGTCACCGGCAACCAACCCGGCGAGTGTACACCGAGCGAACTTTCCGAGCTCGCCGCCCGACATCCCGAAACGCCGATTATCTGCGGGCATACCGGGGGCGATTGGGAGCATGGCATTCGGGCCATTCGCGCCAATAAGAATGTCTCGATCGGCATCGGCGGCTCCGACCCCACAAACGGATTCGTCGAAATGGCCGTCCGCGAACTGGGCCCCGAACGCGTCATCTATGGCAGCGACGCCGGCGGACGCAGCTTCGCCTCGCAACTCGCGAAGGTCCACGGCGCGCGTATTCCCGAGCCGGATAAGCAACTGATCTTCGGCGAGAACCTCAAACGCATGCTCGCCCCGATCCTGAAGCGAAAGGGGATGGCGGCATGATCATCGATACGAATGTCTATGTCGGTCAGTGGCCGTTTCGCCGCCTGCCGGGCTCCGCGCTGCCGGAGCTGATCGCAAAGCTGCAATCGCACGGCGTGACCGAGGCCTGGGCGGGCAGTTTCGAAGGCGTCTTGCAGGAAGACGTGGCGGGCGTCAACGAACGTCTCGCGGCCGCTTGCCACGGCTCGGGAAGCGGTCTGCTGATTCCGTTCGGGACCGTCAACCCGGCCCTGCCTGATTGGCGCGACGATCTGCGCCGCTGCCACGAAGAGCATAAGATGCCGGGTATCCGTCTACACCCGAGCTATCACGGGTATACGCTCGACGACCCTCGTTTCGCGGAACTACTGCTGCTGGCCGCCGAGCGCAGCGTGGCTGTGCAGGTTGTCCTCAATATGGAGGATGAACGAACGCAGCATCCGCTGGCGGCCGTCAAGGAAGTGAACACGCTGCCGCTTCTGCGGCTCATCTTCAAGACCAAAGGGCTGCGCCTGATGATCCAGAACCGCAAGCGGGAGCCCTCAGGCAAACTGCTTGGAAGGCTGAGCTACGCCGGGGAAGTGTACTTTGACTTCGCCATGCTGGAGGGCGTCGGCGCGATCCCCAAACTCCTCAAGGAGATCCCCAGCGACCGCCTGCTGTTTGGGTCCCACCATCCGTTCTTCTACTTCGAATCGGCCCTTCTCAAGGTGAAAGAAGCCGGCCTCAACGAGTCGCAAGAGAACGCCATTCTCTCTGAAAACGCCAGCCTCATTCTGGGGCCTTGACCCGCCCCAACGGCTCACCTGACGGGCCACAGCCGGTTCCTGTGTGGGTTTCTCAGTTTTGGGGTTTACAGCGGCCCTGGGATGCAACACAATGCATCACTTTGCAACGTTTATGAGTTATTGTCTTCCGCAGGTCGGTTGATTCTGGTCAGCTAACTCCTGCTGTTTTAACCACTTGACGGTCGCCACGCGGTCCAGGTCTGCATTGCTGTGTGGTGCGGGCTTTTCTTGGGTATTGTGGGGACGTGATTCGTGTCTCGTGTTTCGTGAACCCCGAACAGGGGAAAAGGTATTTTGCCGTTGTGTCGGTCGGTCCGGGTTGTGTAAGTGGTTTGGTTTGAGTCTGTTGGGCGATGATGGGTTTGTTTGGTAAAAAAGGTGATTGGGGTTTTGGGTGCCGCCGGGGGCGGGAGTGGGGATGCCACACTTTGCATCACTTTGCAACATGCATGAGTTGTTCGGATCTCTCGGTAGATTGAGTAACTGGCTTGTTTGTAACGACTTGAGGTTGAGGGACGGCTTGTGGCCGCCTTTGCTGTGTTGCACTGGCTTTTCATGTCGAATTTGCCTCCCTCGAATGCCGTT
>JAQBUE010000297.1 GCA_027624045.1 Acidobacteriota bacterium | reverse complement strand
GGGCCTGGTGCCAAAGTAGTGGTGCTCATATTTTCAGGCTACCATGGTTTCTAACACAGTAGTACTAGAGGCTCAGGTGACGGCTCGGACCTCTGATCTCTTCAAGGTCAGCACCGAATACAGATTGGCGAAGGAAGAGGCTGAGCAGGCGGCCCGGCACAAGAGCGAGTTTTTGGCAAACATGAGCCACGAGATTCGGACGCCGATGAATGTGATCATCGGAATGACCGAGTTGGTTCTCCAACGGTCGTTAGGAACCCTGGAGAGAAGATATCTGTCAATGGTCCGGAACTCGGCCGAATCCCTGCTAACGCTGATGAACGGTATCCTAGACCTTGCCAAGATAGAGGCCGGTAGGTTGGAGCTTGATCCCGCTGAGTTCAGCTTGGCGGAGGTTGTAGGCCGCACCGTAAAGGCATTGGCTCCTCAGGCTGCCGCTAAGGGGCTTCTGTTGGAATGCCACATCCAAGAGAATGTGTCAGACGATCTGGTCGGAGATTCAATCCGAGTGGGTCAGGTTCTAATGAACTTGGTGGGGAATGCCATCAAGTTCACCGAGCAGGGCGGAGTGACTGTTAACGTTGAGCTGAAGGAACAGTCGCCGGAGAAACAAATCCTCCATTTCAGCATCGAAGACACTGGGATTGGGATCTCGCCGGACGAACAGGAAACGATTTTCGAGAGCTTCCGTCAAGCGGACGGGAGCATCACCCGGCGTTTCGGCGGCACAGGTCTGGGACTATCGATTAGCAGCCGATTGGCTGACCTCATGGGCGGCCGCGTCTGGCTCGAAAGTGAGGAAGGAGTGGGAAGCTGCTTTCACTTTACGGTCGAACTGGGGCGTGTGAAGTGTGTGAGTGGCCTCTCGCGCGATGCCCGTCCCTCCTCTGAAGCCCGAGCGCTGATCGTGGACAAGAACATAGCGAACAGGCGGGCGCTTTCAGCGATCTTGACGCACCTGGGCGTGAAGTCACACAGTGTCGACAGCGCGGAAGCGGCGGCACAGATTATTGCTTGGGATCTTAACTTCGATCAACGCTTCTCGGTGATCTTCCTCGACGCCGATCAAGAGGGTGCGGCGGTGTATCAGCTTTCGCGACGAATCACGAGCGAGAACCGTGGTTCGAAGCCTAAAGTCGTTTTCGTCGGAGCGACAGTCGCAAACGACTCGGAGTGGACCCAAGCCGGTGGTTCACACTACCTGGCAAGACCTTTTTCCGAAGCGGCGGTCGCAGCGGTATTCGCGCCTGGTTCGGCCGATGAAGACCCTTTGGACACGAATGTCTGCGCACTAAAAGGCAGCCGACCGTTCAGGATTCTGCTTGCAGAGGACAACCATGAGAACCAGGTTCTAGTCACGGCTATGCTAGAGCGGCGGGGAAGCCAAGTCGTTGTCGCCTCGGACGGCCAGGAAGCACTGGAAAAGTTTAGCGCAGAGTCGTTCGATCTCGTGCTGATGGATATCCAGATGCCTACGATGGGTGGCGTTGAGGCGACGAAGGCAATACGTCAATTGCAGAAACAGGGTAGCGTACATACCCCAATCGTGGCAGTTACCGCGCACGCTATGAAAGGCGATGAAGAATTCTATCGGAGTGTTGGAATGGATGACTATGTCACGAAACCAGTCCGGCGCGAGGTCCTGTTTGCCGCTATTGAAAGGGTTACTGCCGCGGCTCGACTAGGGCTTTTCTCGACAAAATAGACGCGCAGAAAAGACTGCAACAAGAAGAGTCACAGCTTCCTTCAGGAGTCCCACTCGCGGAGCGTCACCAGCAAGCGTCCCTGGATGCCTGCGCGCAGCCGTTCGCTAGAAGCCGCTTGGGTGGATTGAGTAGCTTTCGACCCACTCAGCGCCCGGCGCGATCGCCTGCAGGTCGGGGTAACGCCCGCGATGGGCGAGATTGAAAGCGTTGGTGATGCCGCTCATCGGCTCGAAGCAGATGAATTCGCGGCCTTCGCCTCCGGGTGCGTAGACCACGGCGGTGTGGTATTTCGGCCCGTACCGAACTTCGATCTTCTGCTGTTTGCCCTGTACCGAAAAACGGGCCGTGCCGTCGCTCTCGCGACGCAATCCGCCGAAGACGTGATCGAGGAACGTGCCCAGCAACGAAATCTTTTCGGGCCGTGGGAAGAAATCTTGCACAGGAACGGTATCGCCGGTGGGGATGAGTTGATCACTCAGTTTCCATACACTCGTGACCGGCAGCCGTACAGTCCACTGATCGCGTGGCGCGTCGTGAATCTGGAAGTAAGGGTGATAACCGACCGAAACCGGCATCGGCCGCGAAGCGTGGTTCGTGATGCGCGTAACAATCTCCAACGCGCCGTCTCGCAAGCGATAGGTCATCTCGATGACGTGCGCGAAAGGAAACTGCCCGATCAACTCGGGGTGTTGCGCGAAATCCAGCCTGCTCGTCACACGAGCTTCGCGGGAATCCGCCTCCAGCGCTGTCACTTCCCACTTGGGCCAAGTAATCAGCAACCCGTGGATGGGCAGTCCGTTTCCATCGCGCCGCACGTTGCCCAGGTCTTCATTCAGTCGATAATGGACTTTCTCAAAGTAGAAACCATCCTCATCCAAACGGTTTGCCCAAGGGGCCAGGAACGGGTTGCCACACAGCTTGGGCTCGCGAGCGAACTCTCCAACCGATTCGTAGGGGAACCAAAAGACGTTCTTACCGCCGACCCGCATTTCATACGCGTTGTTGCCGACTGTCGGGGCAATCGATACCACAATATCGCGCTCGCGATCCACAAGTTGAACGATAGGGACCCCGTCAGCGGTCGTTCTATTGGCTGAATAGGGTTGGGCTAGTAGCATCGACAGAGTGACAGGCAGCAGTAAAGCCGAGCATGTAACAAACCGTATCCTCATGGCTCTTCGACCGGCAGTTCCTCGATTTCCGTCTCTTCCTGACAACACATGCAGGGGCCGGCATTGTGACTCCGAATGTTACAGATCACGCAGAAATAGGTGACGCGAAACAACTCGTCATCCTTAATCGTGAACAGTCGCAGCACGTCGAACGCGCCGTCCGCCTTTGCCGTACCCCGCAACTCCCAGTGACGGTCCTTGAGGCGTGTGTCGGAAAGCTGGCTTGTCGAATACTCGTCTCCCGCCAGGTTGAGCCGTTGACCGTCATCCGTTAAGAAAACCAGCGGCTGGTTCGTAACGGATGGCTGCCCGGAAAGAGCGACGACACGTCCCCGCACCACTACATCGGCCCCGACAAGCAGGCCCTGGGCCGAGGCGAGCACCAGGAGCGCAAAAACATGGAAGCTAGCGGCGCGTTTCAAGTTAGGTCTTCCCAAAACTGTCTTACTATACGGTGCTTACCTTACTGGCGGAGTTGCCGCGTCCCGTGAGCTTCTCTACGATCTGTTGGACCGCCTCGCGGCCCCGTTCGAACGCATAGGCATAGTGGCGGCGCTTCTCCTCGCGAGTCAGATGACGCCCAAAGCGCATAACGCGGTCCAGGCCGACACCGACCACATACGTTCCAGCGAACGATATCATTCCCTTGGAAACCAAGCCGCCGCCGGCCGGAATCTTCGAAACCATTTCCCGCGCGATCGCGCGCCATCCAAAAGCAGCCGCCACGATCGATCCAATCTGCGCCCGCTGCCGCTTATACCCGATGTCGCTATCGCTCGCCGCGGCGATCAAGAACGCCATACGCACCTGGTTCATTGTCAGAAAGGCCGAGTCGGAAGCAAATTCGCCGACGGCCCAAGGAACCGAAATGATGCTCGGCACGATATTCGGTATCGCTGTCGCAACCGTAAAGTAAGCATTCTCTTTGCTGATCTTCCAGATGATCCGCTGGATCACCGGTTCGCGAAACGGCATGAACCGCCGGGCCAGCGGCACCCATAGATCCTCGTGATCATCGAGTATCAGCTTGACCGTGGCGGAGGGCAATCGTTCGTCAAAGCCGTAGAAGTGCTCCGGATGCGGTAAACCTAATTCCGCCAGCCCCAGATCGCAGCGGCCAAAGTCTGATTCCTCGGCCACCCGCAATAGGCTCCGAAACGATTGCTGGGCCTTCGCTTCCGATGTCTCCGGTGGAATCAAGAACGAGAGGATGCGAGAGTAGGCGTCGTCCTGGGCGGCGAGCACACCCATCGAGACCGGCCGCTCCGCCATACGGCGCACCTCCTCGGGATCGAGGTTCTGTAGGGCCGCCTTGATCTGGCGAATCACCGGCAACGACAAATTTCATTGTACCGTCAAGCCGCAACGATCTTCGCCGAAAGGTCATTGCCCAAAGGCCGTTGTCGCGACTCTGTCCGCTCTCGCTACAGCCGACTCTGTCATGCAACTCGCGTATAATGGTCTTGCAGTAAGCTTGCGGTCAAGGGAGGCCTC
>JAQBUE010000296.1 GCA_027624045.1 Acidobacteriota bacterium | reverse complement strand
TCTCCAAGAGCAGGCTGAAGGTCGATTGCCGACTGATGCTGCAAAGGCCAAGTTGGAGCAGGTTGCTCCTGCGTGGCTGGCTTACCGCGAGAAGACCGTCGCACGTCTGACGGTGAGGATTGACCGGGAGAGACTGAAGCCGCTTCTGAAAAACTTTGGTGAGCGGCGGCTCTGTGACATCACGAGCGACCATATCCGGGACTATCAAGTCCTCAGGCAGTCGCAGGTCGGTCCCCGGACCATCAACCTGGAGATCAAGGTGCTTCGGCAGATCCTCAAAGCGCACAAGCTCTGGGCTAGGATTGCCGACGACTACAAATCTCTAACAGAAAACACCCGTGGTCCTGGACGCGCACTCGCTGACGAGCAAGAAAAGAAATTGTTCGCAACGGCCAGCAGCAACCCACGGTGGGAAGTTGCCTACTACGCCGGGCTTTTGGCTGCTAACACCACAGCCAGAGGTTGCGAGTTGAAGGGTCTTCAACTCAAGGATGTGGACCTGATGGAAGGACAGATCCATATCCGAAGCTCCAAGACACAGGCGGGTGTTCGGGTCGTTCCGCTTAACCAGACTGCTCTGTGGGCAGCTACGAGGCTCTATGAGCGAGCCAAGAAGCTGGGTGCGTCAGAGCCAGAGCACTATCTGTTCCCTGCCTGCGAGCGTGCTCAGATTGACGTGAACGTACCTCAGAAGACTTGGCGATCAGCTTGGAGGGCGTTGACGATTGAGGCTGGCATGAAGGGCCTGAGGTTCCATGACCTTCGCCACCATGCAATCACGCAGCTAGCTGAGAAGGGCATTCCCGATCAGACGCTGATGGCGATTTCTGGGCACGTCAGCAGGCAGATGCTCGACCACTACTCCCACGTGCGTGTTCAGGCAAAGAGGGATGCGGTCAATGCCATTGACTCGGCTGTCCCGACCGAACAGATCGCGGAAAGCGATCAAGCGATCAACTAGCCATGCGTCCACACAGATGTCCACACAGACTGGTGAGGTTGACTGCGGTAGCCCAGCTTCTACCCAGTGCTACTGGTTTGGATCTGTGTGCTGGAGCGTCTTCTAACTCGTTCCGAATCTATCACTTCGTATCACTCCATCCCACCCCATCAACGCCTGCGCTCATTGCTTACAAGCAGGAGGTCCCGAGTTCGAGTCTCGGACCGCCCACCAATCTTTTCAACGACTTACTGGCGTTTTGGAATGCCCGTAAACCCACTGTCGCACCTGGGTCAGCCTACCGCTGGCGCATCCAAAATTGCCCATTTCCAGCACCCGGAGCGCTGCTCATAACCCTCTGAAAGAAAACAGGTTGAGATCCAGCCGAGTTTTTGGATAGCACGTCTTTGCGGCCCTCAGCAACCCCTATGTTATATTCCGGTTGACATGGGTTCGGAAACGAAAGCAAGTCAAAACGGACCCGCCGTCGCCGCTCCTCAGGCGCCCTCCGGCGGTGCTATCGAGTGCGACTGGTGTCTTGATTTCTGGTACCCGGCTGTGAGGAGTAACCGCGTCCGCACGGGAAAACTCCAGGCGGCCATGCTGCTCGGTATCCCGCTGGCGGTGGGCCGCGACAACCAAGGCCGTGTGTTCGCCGTACGCGACAGTTGCCCGCATCGCGGTATGCCGTTTACCGAAGGCTGGTACGACGGTGAACTTATTGAATGCTCCTATCACGGCTGGAAATTCGATGGCCACACGGGCCGTTGCCGCGAAATCCCTTCCCTGACGGCTGACCAGGATCTTGACGTTGAGAAGATCCGCGCCAAGAGTTTTCCTGCCGAGGAACACGACGGCTATGTGTGGGTCTACATGGCGCATCCGGGTTCGCGGGAGGAACGCCGGCCCGCGCCGCAACTCCCGAAGTTCAGCAACGGCTACCGAAGCATCCAACTGGAAGCTCATCTGCCGTGCAGTATTGACCACGGGATCATCGGCCTGATGGACCCGGCCCACGGCCCCTTCGTTCATCAATCCTGGTGGTGGCGAGGCCGCCGAAGTATCCACGAGAAGCGGAAAATTTTCGAGCCCATCCCTAACGGCTTCCGCATGAAGGCCCATTCGCCTTCCGCCAACAGCGCTCCTTACAAGCTGCTGAGCGTTTATGGGAAACCGATCACGACGACCATCGAATTCGAACTCCCGAACATTCGCCGCGAAGAGATCCGCTGCGGCGACTACTGGTTCTCAAGCCAAACGACCGTCACACCTGAATCCCCCGAGCGCTGCCGTATCGATTTCGTGGCCGCCTGGAACCTGTTTCGCTGGGTGCCGTTCCTGACGCCCGTTCTGCGCTGGTTTGGCAACCGTTTCATCGGGCAAGACCAGCGAACGATGGAGAAACAGGCCGAAGGCCTGAAGTACGATCCCTCGCTGATGCTGATCGACGACGCCGACCGTCCCGCCAAGTGGTACTTTCAATTAAAGAAGGGCTACATCGAATCGAAGCGCAACGGCGCCCCGATGCCGCACCCGATGGATGGGCCGGCAACACTTCGCTGGCGCAGTTAGACCAGCAACGTGAAGCCGTATTCGCTTCATCGGACCCCACGACAGGCTATGCAGCAACGCTTGCAAAAAATTATCGCCCACGCCGGTATCAGCTCCCGCCGCAAAGCCGAGGATTTGATCACCCAAGGCCGTGTCATCGTCAACGACGAGATCGTGACAAAGCTCGGCACGAAGGCCGACCTCGAGAAAGACACCATCAAGATCAACGGCCAGACTCTCGGTTCGGTCAGCGGGCCCAGGGTCTACTTGATGCTGAACAAACCGCGAGGATGCATCAGTTCAACCTCTGACCCGGAAGGCCGGCAAACGGTGATGTCACTTCTGGGCCGCTACCGCACCAAGGTCTACCCGGTCGGACGTCTCGACTACGCCAGCGAAGGGCTGCTGTTGTTCACCAACGACGGCGACTTCGCGAACCACGTTCTTTCCAAGAAAAGCAAAATCCCTAAGACCTACAGGGTCAAGATCAAGGGCAATCCGAGTCTCGAAGAAATCGAGCAATTTCGGCGAGGCATCCCCCTTCACGGGCGTCCCACGGCGCCCGCCCACATCAAGCGAGTCCGTACCGGGGATAATCCCTGGTTTGAAATCGTCCTCACCGAAGGCCGGAACCAGCAGATTCGCAATATGTTCCGTCACCTCGGGTATCTGGTCGAGAAGATCAAGAGAGTCAAAGTCGGCCCGCTCAACCTGGGGGCGCTGCCTGCGGGAAAGCACCGCTTCCTGACCGAGCGCGAGGTCGAGCGCCTTCTGGATTCGTCCAAGCATGAGCCGAGGAGTCGGCCGCGTTCCAAGAGATCATGATGAACAGCGAGCAGATCAGCGAACTGCTTTCCTCCGCCAAAACCATCGCGGTCGTTGGCCTCTCTGACAAACCCTGGCGACCCAGCTTCGGTGTCAGCGCTTACATGCAGAAACAAGGCTACCGCATCATCCCCGTCAACCCGAACATCACCGAATCGCTTGGCGAGAAGGCTTACAAGCGGCTTGAAGATATTCCCGATCACATCGACATCGTTAATATCTTTCGCCAGCCGAGCGAGGTGGGTTCGATCGTCGACACCGCCATCCGGCTCGGGGCCCGCTGCATATGGATGCAGGAAGGCGTTGATGACGCCGCAGCCGCCCGCCGCGCCGAAGCCGCCGGCGTGAGTGTTGTGGAAAACCGCTGCATTCTCAAGTACCACCGCCGCTTGATGGACTGAGCCGCCTCGACGAGTGCTTCGTCCAGCGTCTTTTGGGGGAAGGTCGGCGGTTGTTTGGTTTTTGGTTGGCCTGGAATGTCCAAAATGTCCCGTGGAGAGGCAAGTTTTGGGACATGCGCCCGTTTGGGCCGGGGTGGGTTCGTTTGGCAAAAACAATGTGATTGGGGTTTCGGATGCCGCTGGCGGCGGGAGTGGGGATGCCACACTTTGCATCACTTTGCAACATGTATGGGTTATTCGGTTCTCTCGGGAGATTGGGCAACTGCTGTGTTTGTAACGACTTGAGGTTGAGGGGCGGCTTGTGGCCGCCTTTGCTGTGTTGCACTGGCTTTTCATGTCGAATTTGCCTCCCTCGAATGCCGTTGCCCAAGTCGTGAACGGCTGAAGCCTTGTTGTCGTAAGCCCGTTGAAACGGGCTGGGGTTGCGCTGGGGCTTTGACCCGGCGGTAAACCACCGGGCTACGACCCGCCGGTGGCGGGGGAAGGCGCCTGAAGGCGGCTCGGGAGCGGTCCTGAGAAGCGAGGACGCGGTTCTCGGCGAGGCTGGAGCCTGACGGCACTGCGGCGGGGCGGCTGGCCGCACGGGGCTGGCGGATGCGGGCTGAAACCGCTGCCTTGCGGGCTGCGAAAAAATCGGGTACAGTCCACGGCGCGCCGCTTGTGACTGAAGCAAACAAAGGAGTTTCGTGGGCGGC
>JAQBUE010000295.1 GCA_027624045.1 Acidobacteriota bacterium | reverse complement strand
AAGGAGTCCCCCCCCCATGAAAGGCCGAGGCACTATTGGCGTCGTAGCGAGCATCGCAATCTTGTCGTTGCTGTTTGGTCTATGGGCGTTTGGGCAGGACGAAAGCACCACCCTGGAGCCCGAAGGGTCCCTCTCCACCCACTACCGGTACAGTCCGTTCTGGACGACCCTCGAAGAGTGCCAGACGACCATTCTGCTCCACAACAATCACACCGAAGACCCGCTGACCGTGTATTCGGTCCTGCATCTCGAGGACGGCACACCGGTCAAGCTGGACCACGTTGAGATCGCGCCGTTGGGCATGGCCTCCATCCCGGTGAACGAGACAATGGCCAAACTCGGCTTCAATGAGACACACTTCGGCGGCGCTGTCTTTCATTACAAAAAGAAGTACGGTGGCGCCCTGGCGGTGGAAACCATGGTCATCAACCCCAACGAGAACCTCTCGTACTCCGTGCCCTCCTACGGGGGCGTGGCCGAATCTTATGGTGCCCTGACCGAATCGGAATCGTACAAGCGCCGACATCGGGAACATGCCCTGTTTCGGTTGCCGACCGATGATACGGAGGTCTTCTTCGCCCTGTTCAATAGCTCCAACGAGCGGATTGATGTCACCGCGCATCTCGAAATCGGCGGAAAGTCAGAGCAAGTGGCCAAGGTCACGCTGGGCCCCAAGCAGTGGAAGAGCGTTCGCCTGCCTCGCGACCTCCCGGCGGAATCCTCAGGCAAGCTCACCTTGGGACGCAAGGGCTTGGTCGGCGGCGTTACCCTGGAGTACGAGGGTCCGAAGGGCGCCTTGCTCAGCACGGGCTGGGTCGATGACAACGAGGCCGGATACTCCAACATGATGAGCTTCGTCGCCGAGAGCGGTCTCCGCGGCCAGAAGCTCTACGCCGCTCAGGTCATGCTCGGCGAACAGCACGATGTCCCCGAACCGGGCCAAACCCTCAATGTGGAATCCTACTTGCTGGTCAAGAACGTCACCGCGCAGCGCGTCGCCGCCTGGGCTGAGTTTACGTACACACAGAACGGCGTCGTTCACTCGACACCGATCAAGCTGGGCAACCTGAAACCCGGCGAGATCCAAGAAGTCGATCTCATGAAGCTCCGCAAGCGCGCCGAGATCCCGAAGGACGTCACCATTGGCTCGGTACAGGTCGAGCATTTCGGCCCGTCCGGGGCCCTCACGGGGCGAATCGTTTCACATTCCGAGAACCTGACCTACGGTTTCTACGTCCAAATGGACAACCACGGCTCAGGCTCGATCAGCGGCGCCTATTGGTCGCTCGCCGGGGACATGAACTCGCTGCTGACCGTGCAGAACGTGGGCGAAGAAGAGGACAAGGTGACCATCGAGTTGGCCTACAACGGAGGAAGCTTCGTGCTGCCTGTAATCTCACTCCAGCCGAGGGAGGCCCGCACGTTGAACCTCCGTGCCCTTGTCGCCGCTGGGCTCACCGACCAGAGCGGCGTACCTTTCCCGAGGCATGCGCTCGAAGGGGGGGTACCGCATCACCAGCAGTAACCCATTCACCGGAAAGCTCGTCACCAAGGAGCAGATATTGAGCCCCAGCGGCCAGATCGCCATGCCCTTCTACTCATTCTGCGACTTTGTCACGGCGCTCTACTTCAACAATGCCCCGTCAAGCATCATTCTTAACGTGGGCCAAACCGATACGCTTTATCCTGTCTGCGATTGGAACTACGGGACAACAGCCGCCCCAGATGCCTCCGTTTGGAGCAGCAACACTTCGATAGCGTCGGTGAGTCCAAGCTGGGGCTCCGCTCGGACGTTGAGTGGTGTTGGTCAAGGGAGTGCGAATATCCAGGCTACCGCTGAAGCTCCAGAATTGATTGACAATGACTTCTGCTCCCTCTTTTGGTGGAGTGCTCCCACCGTGTCAGCGCAGATCAAACTCCCACCCCATCACCTACATGTCGTCGCTGACGTGACCGGGCCGATCACAGTCTGTCCCACCACCGTGTTTCGGTCTGTGAGGCTACAAGTCGTCGACTTCCAGCACACTCCCGTAGGCTCTACGAGTGTGCAGGAGTCATATCTGAACCAGCCTATCAACAACACGTGCGGCAGCGGTTCACCAACACCGACGGTTTGCAGTGTGACCGATACAGCGGGACGTTTCTACGATACGTTTCAAGTTGGCTGCAATTCAGTAGGCGGCTCTTGCGGATTCGCCCTGCACAACAGGTGGAGCTGGTGTCCCGCGGGAGTCGCTCTTGGTACTCTTCTGAACGACGTACGGAACAACCAAGTCACTGTCGAGGGCTATACTGGCCCGATCCCAACCGGGACCGAAATTCTACCGTAACGCGGACCGGAGGAACCAATGACCAAGCTCATAGCTGTTCTGATGTTGCTAGCCCTGTCGCTCGGTATCGTGGTGGGTGAAGACTCGACGGAAGCTCCCGAACCAGGCTTCGGCGGCGTTGCCGGCCATGTCGCGGACGTAGATGGCAACCCCGTTGATAAAGCCGAGGTCTACTGCCAACTCGTTGCTGAGCCCGGAATGGGCGGTCGAGCCTCGGTCTTCACCGATGTCAACGGTAAGTTCTTCCTAAACCGTGTTCTCCCCGGCACCAATGCCATTCACGCCTCCAAACCTGACGACGGCTATCCGGATACAATGTTCGCGTTTTTCGTGAAGGACTCGCGCAGGGTGCCCCAGGTTCTCGTTCAGGAAGGATCTGTGACAACCGGGCTGCTTGTGCGTCTAGGACCCAAGGCCGGTCGCCTAACAGGCCGAATCGTGGACTCGGATACAGGGGCGGCGGTCGTGCGGTCGGAAATCCGTCTTTATCATCAAGGAAATCCCGACGTATACGTGCTGACAGCCCCCGACGAGCAGGGAAAGTTTGACTTCCTTGTGCCTGCGGTGAAGGTTGGTCTCCGAGTTACTGCCCGCGGCTTTCAGAACTGGGAGTACGGCGGGATCTCTAACGCCGCAATCCTAATTGAAGGCGGTGGTGCGAAGGAAGTGCATGTAGCTCTGAAGCCCCGCAAGTGAGAGCCGGCGTCAACGCCAGGCCCACGACGATCGCCAAGAGCCGCGAACTACAACGCCACGACCGTCGGGCAGTTCGTCGGGCAGATCGGGGGGCGAGGGGGAAGGCACCTAAACTAACAGATCATGACGACAACAACGAAGTCCTGCGTTCGGGTAGTTATTCTTTCTGTTTCGCTTGCAGCAGCCTACATTCCCTATCACATGGGAATCGTTGGGCCTACCTCTGTCCGGGCCCAAGGAACCGACATGTACCATGCCACGGCAACCGGATCACTCTCAGAACCCGCCCTGGAAGAGAAAGTTGAGATCCTTAAGAACGACGATGGACTGCTTCTACGGGTGTTCGCTGAGGGTTCTGCCGAGCCGTTGCAAACCGCTCTGCCTGGCAGTTACTTGTACGGCCAAGATTTCAAACCGTTTGGCCTCCATCTCGTCGACCTAAACGGAGATGGGACCGATGAAATCATCGCAATTACTGCGGAAGGTGCCAGCGTCGGCGCGTATGCCTCCGTTTTCGATGTCGACAGTGGCGCCCTGAAGGCATTGACCGATCAGCCCATCGGAGGGCATCAATTCGAAATCCAGCGTCAGAGCGACGGGACACATCGACTCAAGTGCTATGGGAAGTGGACCGATGAGCATTCGTCCACTCTCGAAGTTTATGAGTGGGACAGTGGGAAGCTTCGAGGTCGTGCAATCGAGGGTTCGGAGAAGAGTCCGCGCCAGAGTCGATGAGGGCGTTGTTCCCTTCGGCGGCGGAACGGTTCTCTGGCGGTTTCAATGAGCCGTTCAACCGTGGAAATGAGGGAGAGACGGGAAATGGACAGGGCTCAGCGAGGTGAACTGACACGTTTGACCACCGGCACGATGACCCTCGTGGTGCTAGCGTGCGGGGCGCTTCACGCGCAACCAACTGGCAGCACCGATCTTGAGCGCTTCATCCCATCTGGAGCTCGGATCGAAGATCAAGCCCGCCACGTGGTCCTGGCTGACTTGGATGCGGACGGAGTCGAAGAAGCGGTAGTTTTCTACCGGCAGGCCGAGCCCGTCCCTAGGGGGGCTGGCTTGGTTGTGCTCAAGCGAGTAGGCGACACCTACGAAAAAGTCTGGGGACGTGAGAAAGAGATTAGCATAGGCGCAGTTGCTCCGAGCGGTGTGAGTGACCTGATCGAAGCCGGTACTCCACAGATTGTTGCCTACTGGGCCGTGGGAGCAAGCTGCCAGGGTGTGCTTGAAATCTTTGAGTACGAAAACGGCCGAGTAACGCCTCTCCGCGGTGACTGGGGCAAAGAAGGAGCATGCCAGAACTATTTGGAACTCAAGGACCTTAACAGCCTGTGGCAGAATACCCTGTTTTCAGGCGGCGAGAAGCAGCGGGGTGGCCAGCGGCGCGC
>JAQBUE010000058.1 GCA_027624045.1 Acidobacteriota bacterium | reverse complement strand
CATTGGACAACTCTAATACTCCCTGTTTATTCTTCCCTCCGCTAAGCTCGAAAGGTGCGGCTCGTTCTCGCTTCCGCCTCGCCCCGCAGGAAAAACATCCTGCAAACCGCGGGCATCCCGTTCGTCACGCGGCCCGCGGATGTCGATGAGCGCCTTCTCGACGGCGAATCACCAGAAGAGCACGTCCAACGGCTCGCCGAAGCAAAGGCGCGGGCCGTGTGGCGCGAGGGCGAAACCGTTCTAGGCGCTGACACCGTGGTTGTTGTTGATAGCCAAATCCTAGGGAAGCCGGCGGACCAGAGCGAAGCCAAGCAAATGCTGCGGGCGCTCTCGGGACGCTCCCATCGTGTGCTCACCGGAATGTGTTTTTTCGATGGCGCATCGGCGCACGCGTCGGTCGAGGAAACAATTGTTTACTTTCGCGACCTGGACGACAACGAACTCGCCGACTACGTCGCCACAGGAGAAGCGGCGGACAAAGCAGGCGCCTACGGCATCCAAGGTGCCGCCTCGAAGTTCATCCACCGCATCGAGGGCTGCTATTTCAACGTCGTGGGTCTACCCGTCAGCAGAGTCTACAGTTTCATACGGTCGAGCTTGCGGTAGAGAGTCTTGCGCTCGATGTTGAGGATTTGCGCCGCCCGTGTCTTGTTCCCGCCGGTGGCATTGAGGACTTTGCGGATCTGCTCCTCTTCGGCGTCCGCCAGCGAGCGGACCGCTTTCGGGCGTGGATCGAGCATGTCGAGCGCTTCGTAGACGCACCCGCTGTCGAGCTCAGCGGCGGGGCTCAGAATCACCATGCGCTCGAGAAGATGTTCGAGCTGCCGCACATTACCGGGCCAGTCTTGCTCCTCAAGGGCCTTCAATCCGCTCCGGGTAAGGCTCACGTCGCGTTGATAGCGCTCGCGAAAGCGGTCGAGAAAGTGCTGTGCGAGCGGGGAAATATCGGAGCGCCGCTCGCGCAGCGCCGGCAGCCGAATGCGCACCACGTTGAGACGAAACCACAGGTCGCGGCGGAACTCGCCTTTTTCGACCATTACGGGCAGGTCGCGATTCGTGGCGGCGACAATGCGCACGTCAAGTTTGCGGCTTTTCGACGACCCAAGCGGGCGCACTTCCTTCTCCTGTATAAAGCGCAGCAGTTTGAGCTGAAAGCTGCCGTCGACTTCGGCGATCTCATCGAGGAACACCGTGCCTCCGTCGGCCGACTCCAACAGGCCCATACGGTCACGCTCGGCGCCTGTAAATGCGCCGCGGACGCTGCCGAACAGCTCGCTTTCCATCAGTGACGGCGCGATCGATCCGCAGTCAACGGGCAGGAACGGCTGGCCGGCGCGTCGGCTATTTTTGTGAATCAGCTGGGCGACGAGTTCCTTGCCCGTGCCGGACTCGCCTTCGATCAGCACGGGAACATCGGTGGGCGCAGCTCGTGAGATCGTCTTGTACACCTCGACCATGGGCGCCGAGAAACCGACCATTTCGGTGGAGGGGATTTCGTTCTCGTCAGCCGACTTCTCGGTGCGTCCCGCCAAGTGCTTTTCGGCGCGGCCGACCGTTTCAGCCAGCCGGCTCACATCGAAAGGCTTGGCGAGATAGTCGAAGGCGCCGCCGGCTGTCGCTTGCATCACGGTTTCCATCGTTCCCTGACCGGTGATGACGATGACGGCGCAAGCAGGATTGTTCTCGTGCGCCGCGCGTAGCACGTCGATACCGCTGCGTTGATCGATATAAATATCGGTTACCACGATGCCATAGGCGCCGTTGTTGAGTCGCTTCAGTGCTTCGTCAGTGGAGCTAACGGCGTCGACCTGGTAGCCCTCGGCTTCGAGACCGGCCGAGAACGTCAGCAGCAGAGACTCATCGTCCTCAACAAAGAGGATGCGGGGCCGTTCAATCATGTCTCACCCTTTCCGCGACAGTGTTCTGACAATGTCACTGGACACCGACGGCCGGTTGGGCGGCGCGGGGCAGGGTGAGAGTAAACCTTGAGCCTTCGCCCAGGCGGCTTTCGACTTCAATCGTGCCGCCGTGCTGGATGACGATCTCTTCGACGAGCGCCAAACCCAGTCCGGTTCCTCTTTCGCCCGACTCGCGGGCCCCTTGCGTGCGGTAGAAGCGCTGAAAGATGTTCTTCAGGTCAGCTTCGTCCATTCCGTAACCCTCGTCGGTCACGGAAATGCACACATTTTGGCTGTCGCTGTCGGCGCGGACGGTAATCGTGGAATGTGCGGGTGAATACTTGACAGCGTTCGTAAGCAGATTATAGCAAGCGTATTCGAGAAACTCGGCATCACCTCGCACGAAGTCCGGTTCGGCGATGAGTTGGATCTGAATACTTTTCTTGTCAGCAAGTGGATGCGAACGTTCCACCGAAACGCGCAGCACTTCTTCCACTGGAACCGCCTTGGGGTGAAGCTCGAGTTGCCCGGCTGCGAGGCGCTCGACGCTCAAGAACATGTCGACCATGCGGCCGAGTCGCACGGATTCAGTATGGATTCTCTCGGCTATTTCCTTGCGCTTTTCTTCCGCCAACGGATAGCGGCTAATCAACTCGCTCGACCCCTGGATGGTTGTCAAGGGCGTGCGCATCTCGTGGGTGACGTAGTGGATGGCGCGCTGATAGCGGCCGCGGGCGGCTTCCGCTTCCCTGAAATATCCGCGCAGACGCAAGTATTGACGTCCGCCACCCGAGAGAAACGACAGCCAAGTGACGGCCGCGATCGGAACGAAAGGCAGCACCCAATTAATCCTGAAAAGGATGAACGGCGCGGCGTGAATCGCAACCAGAAGCGCGGCTCCAACCACGAACGCCGTCTTACCGCTCAGTAGTCGAAACGTCAGCGCCAACCCCAGCATCGTCAGCACCGCGATCAGCAGCTCGATCGACGGCGGGACCGTTCGCAAGAACGAACCGTGCGCCAATGTCTCATAAGCATTGGCGTTAATTTCGACACCCGACATCGCCTGTCCATAGGAGTAAGGAGTCATCAAGTATTGATCCGGGCCCCCGGCGACCACCACTCCCACAAACACGACGCGGCCTCGCACGGCCGCGGCCGTCGCAGGATTCTCGATTATGTCGATGAGCGACAACCTCTCAACAGGCCGGGATGGATGGGCGTAGCGAATCAGGAGGGCGCGGTCTTCGCGGCGCGGCACAGGCACGAAGACGTCGCCCACATCCAGTCCCGCTTCCGTTTCGACGATTCTGTCCACGCCTTCAGCAATCCGCAGCGCCTCCAACGCTAGCGCCCAGCGGCGGTCTGAACCCGAGGCCTTCGCCAACACGATCCGTCTCGACACACCGTCTTGATCCGGCGCCGCGTGAACGTGGCCCAGGGCGGCGGCGTGTTTTCGGAATGCCGCCAGCGGCTCCAACCAACGAACGTCTTCCGCCGCGGTCAAATGGGTAGCGAGAATGACGTTTCCCATGGCGGCAAGCGCCTCTTCCAGAGCCGCGTTGGCTTTCTCATCACCCGGCTCGGTTAGCAGCAAGTCGATCGCCACCGCTTTCGGCTCGTACCGCGCCAACACGGCTAGTGCCTGGGCTAGCGGCTCGCGGAGCCTCTGCAACCCGCCGGGCGGGGCCAGGGTCTTATCGTCGAATGCCAGGATCAAGGAGCGGGAAGACTGCGCGGGAGGCGGATTCACGCGCAGCAGGAAATCGTACAGAGCACGGTCCGCCTGGACGCCGAGCGCACTCCAGCCAATGACGAGACCGGCCACTAAGCTTCCCAGAGCAAAGCCGAGATCAGTCCAGCGCAGCCCAGGGAATAGCACGCCCCAAGTATATCGACGCCGAACGGCGGAACCCATCTTTGAATGCGATGTCTTTGAATGCGCGGTTCTTGATGAGCGGCGGCCCGATGCTCGCCCCGGGGTTAGATGCGGGCCTGACTTGCGGCCTCGATTTCTCTGGAAGCCCGTCAGGCCTGAGGAACTGGTTGCAGGGCGACCCTGTCACCCGCTTCCAAGCCAGCCAGGACAACCGCCTCGGTCCCGCTCCTGGGGCCGACCTGGATCTCGCGCTCGACGAATTTCTCGCCTTGGCGGACCATCACGATCGGAGTCTCCCCGCGCAGCTGAATGGCGGCGCTCGGAATGACTAACGCCGCGTCTTGTTTGGCAAGCACAATGTCGGCGCTCGCCGAAAGATCAGGGATCACACGTTCGTCCATGCCGTCAATCGAGACCTCGATTGCCACGGATCTAACGTAGTTATCGCGCCCGCTTCGCCCAAAGCGCATTCCGCCTTGCGAACCACCGGCGATCGCGCTGATCGAAGTGACCGTTCCGGGCAGAGCCAATTCCGGATAGGCATCGAGCCGCACTTCGGCGCGCTGTCCTATCCGAATCCGCTGACTGTCAACCTGATTCACAGACCCGCTCACGACCATCTTCGAAAGATCAACCACGCGCATGAAAAACGTGCCGGCGTTCACTTGATCGCCAACCTGCACTTGTTCGAACTGTCCACTGCCGCGATACATCGACTCCATGACGACTAGGCCGCCCACGGGAGTTTCGGTCTTGAGGTGCTCCAGATCGCGCATGTGGCGGCTAACATGCAGCTCACCCTTTTGAACGTCCAACTCGATACCCCTCAGCTCGGCCGCATGAACGGCTTTTTTCAGCTCCACTTCCTTCGTGATCTGGTCCAAGATCGCTTTCATTTCTTCGACGGCCAGTTTGAGCTTCTCGGCTTCAATCTGCGAGCGCACTTCCACGGTTCGCACATCGAGTTCCGCTTTATCGAGATTAGCCTGCGCCACTCGAACGCTCTGCTGCTCGGTCTCGACCTCAATCATGATCTCGGCACGCCGCTTCTCGACGGTCGATTTCGACTGCACGAGTGTGGACTTCTGGTCGTCGATGTGATCCTCGAGCCATTGGTTTTCAAACTCCGCGACCACCGTGCCGGCCGGCACGGTCACTCCCGGTGCCGCCAGCGTCATCAGCGTCTGCTGCCGCCTGCCCTCGTTTCCGCCTTGCATGCGTGGCGAGCGGATGGTCGCGAAGCGCTTGGCGGCGATGGTTCCATTGGTTCGGAGACTGTTTTGGAAGGTCTTGACTTCGGCTTGGGCCGTTGGAATCGAATCAATCTTACCCCCCGTCGAGGGCGCAAAGATGCGTTCCCGCTGCGACCAAAGCCCCACACCCAGTGCACCGAGCAGGACCACGACGATGCCGAACAGAAACCGGTTCGGTTTCGAAGCAGGCGGCTTGGGAGCCACCGGCTCGAGCTGCGGACCGCGCGGTTGCGGCCTGTCCTGCTGAGGAACGGTCGGACTGGAACTAAAGGAGTGCTGCCAAGGTAGGTTCGTGGATTCCATGGTGCGTCCTCGTTCTAGGCAAATTCAACCAGCATAAGTCTATCAAAACGTGGGTAAACACGCCTATTGTTGGTGGCGTCGCGGACTGCCGGAAGGTTACCGCGCCACAAGGCGGGTCCGGCGGCGTTTGACAGTCGTGGGGGCGGCCGCGGCTTGCGGCGGCCGCCTGGCGGACCGGTGCTAAACTGTATGTTTTGCTACCGGCGCGGCAATACCGTGGTGATAGAGCGGCGCTCGCAAACCGAGGTTCATCCCGCGAATCATCTAGCTTTTAGCCCCTCGGGAACGCCAAACGCGGCGACTCGTTCCGCCGGAGAAATTTCAACGACTCAAGGAGAAACTCATGGCCTACACCCTGCCCGATTTGCCCTATGCTTTCGACGCCCTCGAGCCCCATATCGATGCTCGCACCATGGAAATCCATCACGATAAGCACCACAACGCATACGTGACGAATGTCAACAAGGCAATCGCCGACAACGCCGACTTGGCCGCGAAATCGATTGAAGACCTGGTGCGCGACTTGAACTCCGTGCCCGACGCCATCCGTGCGGCTGTTCGCAATAATGGCGGCGGACACGCCAATCACTCCCTTTTCTGGCAGGTCATGAAGAAGGGCGGCGGAGGAAACCCGGGCGGCGAACTCGGCTCGGCGATCGACAGCGCCTTCGGTAATTTTGACGCCTTCAAAGAAAAATTCGGCACAGCCGGAGCGACGCGATTCGGCAGCGGCTGGGCTTGGCTGTCGGTCGACGGCGGCGGGAATCTCGTTGTCGAGTCCACTCCTAACCAGGACAACCCGCTCACTCACGGCAATACGCCGCTGCTCGGGCTCGATGTCTGGGAACACGCCTATTACCTGAATTATCAGAACCGGCGTCCTGACTACATCGCGGCCTGGTGGAACGTCGTCAACTGGGACGAAGTCGCCAGTCGCTACGCCGCCGCCAAAGGCTAAGTGCCGGCGGCTCAATGACGCAGGGCGCGCGCCCCGCCCAGGAGTCGGGTAGCGAGAAAGGCGAACGGACTTTGCCGTTCCGGCATTAGGAATTCCGTTCTTAGCCCGACTCGCTGCTCGCTCGCCATCAAAGGCTACTCATGCCCGACTACACCTTCAAGCTGGCCGTTTGCAACGAGCTTTACGAAAAGACCGATTTCGCCGCATCCTGCCGCTCGCTCAAGAAGGCGGGCTGGCAGGGGATCGAGATTGCCCCGTTCACACTTCAGACCGACGCCACAACTCTGCCGGCCGGCCGGCGCCGTGAGGTGCGTGACACTATTCAGTCGGAAGGGCTGGAGTTCGTGGGGCTGCATTGGCTGACGGTCGGCCCGGCGGGGCTGCACGTCACAACGCCCGACGAGGCTATCCGCGAGCACAGTTGGGATTTCGTCCGCCGGCTCGCCGATCTGTGCGCGGATCTGCGGCAGGGCGACTCGGGCGGAATCATGGTGTTCGGCTCGCCGAAACAGCGTGAGACAACCGGCGGGCTCTCATCCGAACAGGCCAAAGCCAACTTCGTCGAAGGCGTGCATTCGATCGCCAAGCATCTCGAAGACCGTGGTGTCACGCTGCTTGTCGAGGCTCTTCCGAGTACACAATGCGACGTGATTACCTCGCTCGATGACGCGGTCGAAGTCGTGCGGCAGGTGAATAGCCCGGCCGTCCGCAGTATGTTCGACAGTCACAACGCGATCGAGGAAACGACCCCGCACGGCGAATTGGTGCAGAAGCACTGGGACGTGATCCGCCACATCCACATCAACGAACTGGACGGCTCCTATGCGCGCCCCTCCGGTGGTTACGACTTCAAGCCGGTGCTGCAGGTCGCCAAGGACCGCGAGTTCCCCGGCTGGGTTTCGATGGAAGTGTTTGACTTCACGCCGGGGGCCGAGAAGATGGTCAACGAGTCGATCGCCTATCTGCGCGACGAAATCGCGCAACTCACCTGAGCTGGGGCTTTCATGCAAGCGACCGCCACAATCCTCAACGCGATTCGAGATGGGGATGCCGCTGCCGTTCGCGCGGCTGTCGAAAAAGACCCATCTATTGCTTCGGCTCACGATGAAAAGGGCCTATCCGTCGTGATGCAGGCGGCCCACCACCGGCAGAGCGAAATACTGAGCGTGCTGCTGGCGGCCGGCCCGGCCCTCGATCTGTTCGAGGCCGCCGCCCTCGGCAAGCGTGGGCTCGTGGCGGATCTTGTCGATGAGAATCCAGCCGCCGTGGCCGCACTCTCACCCGACGGCTTTTCGCCGCTCCATCTGGCATGCTTTTTCGGACACAGTCTGTGCGCCGAACTGCTGATCCAGCGTGCCGCCGATGTCAACGCCGTAGCCGCGAATCCCATGGCCGTTGCCCCGCTCCACAGCGCCGCCGCGGGCCGCCACCTCGACATCGTCAAACTGCTGCTGGAAAAGGGAGCGGATGCCAACGCGCAACAACACGGCGGCTGGACGGCCTTGCACTCCGCCGCCAGGAACGGGGATGGACCGCTGGTGGACGCTCTCGTGGAAGCCGGCGCTGACAGCGCCATCAAGTCCAGCGATGGCAAGACCGCGGCCGACATGGCCGAACAGAAGGGCCACTCCGAACTAGCCGAGCGGCTCGCCTAAGCGGCGACACCGTGCCCCGGTCGCACGGTGGCAAGATTGGGGGAGTCTACGCCTCCTTGATCCAGGCATACTTGGGGTCGTCCGCCCAAGCTCCGTACGTCCGGCCCTCGCCCGCCAGAATCCAGGTGTAGTTCAACGTGTAAGCCGGAAACGCCACCACCGGATGGTAGCCGCGCGGGATGATGACCGTATCACCGTCTTCCACCGCGTACGAGCAGTCGAGCGGTTCCGGGTCGGCCGGATCGGTGTAGATCCGCATGAACCCAAACCCCTCCTGCGGTTCCAGCTGGAAGAAATAGACCTCTTCCATCGGCACCTCCGCCGGTGGGTTTTGCGCGTCGTGCTTATGGGGCGGGCAACTCGACCAACTTCCCGGGTCGTTCACCGTCTCTCCTGCGATGAGATGCCGGGCGTCGATGTTATCGGCGATATACGTGTAGAGCGTGCGGCGCCAGTTATCCTTGCCAATCAACTTCGTCTCGACCTGCTCGCGGCTGACCATCCGCGGCGATACTCCCCGCGGGCCCTCGGCCCCGGCGATACTCATGCGGGCCGCGCCATCGAGTAGCGTCAGCTTCAGCCGTGCATCGGCCGGTACGTACAGCATCTCTCCCGGCTCCTTGATCGAAGCGCGCGCGCGCGTCTCCGTCGTCAAATCGCCGCTCGATGAAGCAACTTCCACCCGCACCGGCCCTGAGTAGAAATCGACGGCGAGTTCCTCGTCGCCACTTTCCATTGTGAACTCTCGCAACGTCCCGCCGAGTTCCACAATCTGAAAGGAGAGGTATTTGAGGTCCTTGCCGCGCTCCACAATCGGATACACACCTGGGCCCCTCATGGGACATTTCGTTTGGAAACTCATTGGGTGGCCTCGGAAACTTCTGATATGGTTGAAGGTTGAATCAAGGTCGGGTGCGGCTCTGCACAGCGGCCCGGCACCACGTCATTATGGCAAAAGAACAAATACTAGCTGCGATTCTCGAAATCGGAATCGTCCCCATTGTTCGAGCGGATACGGCCGCTCTCGCAATCAAAGCCGCCAAGGCGGTCTGTGAAAGCGGCATCGGCGCACTGGAGATTACGATGACCGTTCCCGGTGCAATCCGGGTGCTTGAGAAGGTCGCCGACGAGTTCGGGGACCAGATAATTCTCGGCGCCGGCACTGTCCTCGACCCCGAAACCGCCCGCGCTTGCATGCTGGCCGGCGCTCAGTTCTTCGTGACGCCGTCATTGAACGTCAAGACGATTGAGATGTGCCGCCGTTACTCCAAACCCATTATGCCGGGCGCGCTGACGCCGACCGAAGTCATGAACGCCTGGGAAGCCGGTGCCGACATGGTCAAGATTTTCCCCTGCGGAAACATGGGTGGCCCCAGCTATATCAAGGCCCTGAGGGCGCCGCTCCCGCAGGTGCTCATGGTCCCCACGGGCGGCGTCACTCTTGACAACGCGGCTGAGTTTTTCAAGGCTGGAGCCTCGGCCATCGCCGTCGGCTCTGAACTGGTGAGTAAGAAAGCTCTCGAATCGGGCGACTTCAGCGCCATCAAGAAGACCGCGAAGCAATTTCTGAAAGTCGTCCGTGACGCCCGCGGCTGAGATCGGCGGGCCGCGTCACACCGCCGCCTATGCCCATGCCGACCGGCGTCGTCTCTGAGCTTCCGCAGGACGCCAGTGTGGTCGTCTTGCGCCTGCGCTCGCTGGGAGATATCGTCCTCATCACGCCGGCGCTCTCTCTTCTCAAGAAGGCACGGCCCGACCTGCGGATCAGCGTCGTTCTCGCCCGGCCCTTCCAGGGCCTGCTCGCGGGCAACCCTGACGTCACAAGCGAATTGATTGATCTGGGCGAAACCTTCCCTCTTTTTCGGACGCTGCGCGAGATCCGCCGACTGAGGCCCGCGCTCTGCCTTGATCTGCACGGCAGTACGCGGACCGCCCGCTGGACCGCCCTGTCCGGCGCCCGTTTCCGTGCCGGCTACGGACACGTACGCGGAAGTTACTGCTACGGCATCAAGATTCCGCGCGCTCAGAGTGTCCTCGGCCGCCCAACCGATGAGCCTGTTCACACCGCCGAACAGCACGCCTCAGCCGTCTTCCACCTCGGTGTTCCCCTCACCGAGATCCCGCGTGCTTCGCTTCACGCCCACCCCGAGGCGCGCGAGCGCCCTTACGCCATTCTTCATATCGCGGCTCTCTACCACACCAAGGAGTGGCCACTCGATCGCTTTCGCCAAACCGCGGAGATTCTGCGTGATCGTAACAACCTGGAGCCGATCTTCATCTCAGCCCCCGGACGCGGCGATATGTTTGCCGGCCTCCCTGAGTTCACCTGCCTCGACAACCTCTCTCTCACGAGCCTCAAGTCGCTGATCGCGGGAGCCGACCTGTTCGTCGGTGTTGATTCCGGCCCGGCGCATGTCGCGGCGGCGTTCGGCGTTCCCACTGTGGCGATCTTCGGGTCATCGAACTCCGTCGCATGGCGGCCCTGGCGCACGGCGAGCGCCGTTGTCGAGACCGAGTGGGACTGCAAACCCTGCAAAGGCGATCGTTGTTACGCTTTCGATGAGCCACGCTGCATCCTGTCCGTGGAGACCTCCCAGGTCGAAAAGGCCATTGAACAGGTTCTTGCCGAATCGCGGGCCGCCTATATGGCTGAGGGGCTGTGAAAGAATGGGAACTGCACTTTGTCCTTGTGAATGACTGACCTTCTCCAGCTGTTGCGTTTTACGAGGCCCTACGCTCCTCGCCTCATCCTCTCCGTTTTTCTGATGGCCTTGGTTGGCGCCTGCGAAGGGCTTGTAGCGATACTCGCCGAGCCGGTCTTCGACCGCATCCTCGGCTCCGCCTCCAGCGCCGGCCCCGTTCCCCTTTACGAGATCCCGTTCACAGAATACAAGCTGTTCCTCGACGACCTGCTCCCCAGCGGTTTCAGTGACATCTGGTCGATCGTCGCCGTCGGCATCGTCGCCGTCTTCCTCGTCAAAGGGGCCTGCAACTTTCTGGGGGCTTACCTTGTGAATTACGTCGGACTCGCCGCGGTCCGCGATCTGCGCAACGATGTCTACGGAGTCGTCCTCAACCAGTCTCCCGCCTTCTTTCAGAAGACGCACACCGGCCGGCTGATCTCTTCGCTCATCAACGACATCGAGAAGATCCAGGTGGCGCTGTCGCACATCTTGGCCGATTTGCTGCGCCAGGGGTTCGCGGTCATCTTCTTGCTTTGGGTGCTGATCCAAACCGACTGGAAACTCGCCGCCGTCAGCCTCACCGTTTTACCCTTCGTCGCGGTCCCTACGATGCGCATCGGCCGCCGTATCCGCCGCACAACCCGTAGCGCTCAAGACCACCTCGCCCGCCTGACCCAGATCCTGCAGGAGACCATTAGCGGCAACCGCATCGTCAAGGCCTTTAGCATGGAGCGGTTCGAGATGGACCGCTTTCATAAAGTTTCGCAAGACGTCTTCCGTGACAGCCTGCGGTACGTCCGCCAGCAGGGCGTTGCAACGCCCATGATCGAACTGCTGGGGGCCGTCAGCATCGTCATCCTGCTCACCTACGCGCGCACTCAGATTCTCTCCGGAGCAATGACGCCCGGCCGCTTTACGACCTTCATCATCGCCCTGCTGATGCTTTATCAGCCGGTCAAGCGTCTCGCCGGCATCTACAACATCTTCCAGCAGGCCATCGGCTCGGCTCAGCGCATTCTCGAGTACAAGGACCACCCGCACGATGTCCGCCAAGAGCCCGGCGCCGTCGAACTGCCGCCGTTCTCGCAGTCCGTCGCGTTTCAGAAAATCGACTTCCGTTACCCCGAGACGACGGAAAGCGCCCTTTCCGGCATTTCCTTTTCAGTTCGCGCCGGCGAGGTTCTCGCGCTCGTTGGGCCGAGCGGCGCCGGTAAGAGCACGCTGATGAATCTGCTGCCGCGTTTCTTCGACCCGTCCTCGGGCGAGATTCGAATCGACGGTTACGACACGCGATCGGTGCAATTGCGATCGCTGCGGAACCAGATCGCCATCGTCACCCAAGAGACCTTCCTGTTTGATGACACCGTTATGCGCAACATCGCCTACGGCCGTCCGGACGTATCCATGGAAGTCGTCCGTGACGCCGCCCGGGCCGCCTTCGCCGACGAGTTTATCCAGGCGCTCCCTGAAGGCTACAACACCAATCTCGGCGAGGGTGGCCTGCGCCTGAGCGGCGGACAGCGCCAGCGCATCGCCATCGCGCGGGCCCTGCTAAAGAACGCCCCCATTCTCATTCTTGACGAGGCGACATCGCACCTCGACAGCGAGTCCGAAATGCTCGTCCAACGCGCGCTCGCCAATCTCATGCAGGGCCGTACCGTCATCGTCAGCGCTCACAGGCTTTCCACCATCCGCGGCGCGAACAAGATCCTCGTGCTGGATCAGGGAGCAATTGTCGATCAAGGTACTCATGAGGAGTTGATCGGCCGCTGCTCGCTCTACAGGCGGCTGTCAAAACTCCAATCCGTCGAATAATGGACCAACTAACCGCACCTAACGCCCATGGGAAGAGCTAACTATGGCCAATAGCATGACCGGCTATGCCCGCACACGAGCCGAAGGCAAAGACCTCTCCATCGTCGTCGCCCTTAAGGCCGTCAACCACCGCTTCGCCGACATCCAGATTCGCATGCCACCGGAACTCGACCCCTTCGAGCCAAGGCTTCGAGGTCTGATCAAGAAATACGTCCAGCGCGGACAAGTACAACTCGGGATCAACCTCGACTGGAACGCTCCCGTGCAGGAAGCGAAGGTAAACCGTTCACTGCTGGCCGGCTACCTGAGCGCCTTCCGTGATATTAGAAGCGAATACAAACTCACCGGCGAACCCGACCTGAACGTCTTATTGCGCGTTCCGGGGGCTGTGACTCTCACTCTCGCCGACCTTGACGAAGAACGTCGCGGGTTGCTGGAGGCAACCCTTTTCGATACTCTCAAGCGCGCGCTGGAGACACTCAATCACAGTCGGCAACTGGAGGGCGCGAGTATTATTGAGGACTTGCGACAACGCGTCGAAGCCATGGGCCGTGACCTGGCGGATCTTCAAATCGTGAGGGAAGGCACGGTGCAGGATTTTCAGAAACACCTCGAGGTCAAGCTCACAGAGCTCATGGAGCGTATCCAGCCCGATCCTCAGCGGATTCTGCAAGAGGCGTCCATCCTGGCGGATCGGTCTGATATCAATGAGGAGCTTCAGAGACTGCGAACCCATCTCCAACGCCTCGTTGAACTTCTTGAAGCCGATGGCGAAATTGGCAAGAAGATCGATTTCATCGCGCAGGAGCTGAACCGCGAGACAAACACCATCCTTTCAAAGAGCGCTCCTCTCGGCCAAGCCGCCATGGCCGTCAGCGAAATCGGTATCCGGTTGAAGGCGGAAATCGAGAAGATTCGCGAGCAGGCTCAGAATCTGGAATAATTCAAGGCTGTGAGTGTCGTACTGATCATCTCCGCGCCTTCGGGCTCGGGCAAGTCAACCCTTGCCCGCCACCTTGTCGAGTCCGACCCCCGGCTCGACTTTTCAACGTCCGTTACCACGCGCCCCCCGCGGCCGGGCGATGAGGAAGGCAAGAGCTATAGTTTCGTCACCGAAGAAGAATTTTTCGTCATGCGCGATCGCGGGGAACTGCTCGAGTGGGCCGAAGTTTTCGGCAATTACTACGGGACCTCCAGTGTTGTCCTCGATCTGGCTCGGCAGCGCGGCCACGATTTACTCCTGGACATTGACGTACAGGGTGCGTCACAATTGATGGAGAGGCTTCCGGAAGCCGTCACGGTCTTCATCCTCCCGCCATCGCGCACCGAACTGGAATCTCGGCTTCGCAACCGCTCGTCCGATTCGAATGAAGTGATCGAACGGCGTTTGAACGATGCCGCGCGGGAGGTCGCCAACTTAGACCATTACGACTATGTGCTGGTCAATGACGATCTTGATGAAACACTGGACGAGTTGAAGAGCATTCTTGCCGCCGAGCGCCACCGTAAGGGGCAAATGACCGGTCGAATCCAATCCATCGTTGAGAGCTTCCAGATAGGGACAAAGATATGAGCAAAGAAGTACGGATCACCGAGCGCCCCGCGGACTGGGTCAAGCCGCCCGATCAGCAATGGTTCATCCCGAACGACGACCGCGAGAGTGTCTATCGTTTCGTCATTGCCGCTGCCCGCCGAGCGCGCCAGCTCCAAGCCGGCGCCCGCCCAACGATCTCAACCACCTCCCGCAAGCCTACTAAGATCGCTATGGAGGAGATCCGTTGCGGAAGCATCCCCGTCGATCTCGACCCCAAGGATCCCGAACCCCTCATCGATGTCGCGGAAGAAATAGAAGAATAACCGCGGCTACGGGCGCTTCTACAACAAAGCCGCCCGTCACGGTATGGGAATGGGCAGCGTGGGCGGATAACCGCGAGCCCCGGCAGGCGAATAGAATACCAGGTAGGCGCATAGAATAAGGCTAACGCCATGCCCAAGACCGATTCCAGTCGTTTGATCGTTCTAGGAGTCAGCGGCGGTATCGCCGCTTATAAAGCCGCTGAACTCGTCCGCCTGCTCACCGATCGCGGCTACCAAGTGCAGGTCGTGATGACGAAGGCCGCCCAGCGCTTCATCGGCGCTCTTACTTTCGCATCGCTAAGCGGTCGCAAAGTCATCACCGATCTGTTTGAAGACAATACCTCCCCCACTGGCGAAAGCGCCATCGAACACATCGCGGTCGCGCAGCAGGCCGACCTTTTGCTCATCGCGCCGGCCACCGCCGATGTCATCGCGAAGTTCACTCACGGCCTCGCCGACGACTTTCTCACGACGATGCACTTGGCCTACGACGGCCCCATCGTCATAGCGCCCGCGATGAACAGCAACATGTGGGCGCATCCCGCCACGCAAGAAAACATCGCTCAGCTCAGGGCCCGCGGCGCTACGATCATCGATCCCGACGCGGGCGAGCTCGCCTGCGGCATGGTCGGCCCCGGCCGTTTGGCTGAACCAGAACGTATCGCCAACGCCGCCGAACGAGCGCTGCTCGCCGAGTCGCCCGGCGCACGCGATCTGGCGTCCGAAACGGTTCTCGTCACCGCCGGCCCAACCTGCGAACCTCTCGACCCGGTCCGCTTCCTATCCAACCGTTCCAGCGGACGCATGGGTTATGCCCTCGCTGAAGAAGCACGATCTCGCGGTGCCCGCGTTATTCTCGTCAGCGGTCCTGTCGTCCTCGCGCCGCCCCGTGATTGCGAGCTGGTTTCGGTCGAGACCGCCGCGCAGATGCATCAAGCGGTTCTCGATCACCTCAGCGACGCAACTGTTTTTGTCTCGGTGGCCGCCGTCGCCGACTATCGGCCGCGCACCGTGGCTGCCCTGAAACTCAAGAAGCAGACCGCATCGCTAACCCTGGAACTTGAGCCCACACCCGACATTCTTCAGGAAGTCGGGCGCCTGAAAGGTAACCGCACCATCGTCGGCTTTGCAGCCGAAACCAACGATGTCGTCGAGTACGCCCGGGCCAAGCTGACCGCCAAGAACTGCGACCTGATCGTGGCCAACCCGGTCGGCGCCGACGCAGCCGGGACCGGTTTCGGGTCGTCCCAAAACCAGGGCTGGCTCGTCGAGCGTAGCGGAGAAGCGGTCGCACTACCCCCGATGGCTAAGCGCGAGATGGCTTCTCGGATCCTCGACCGTGTGGCTGAGCTTCGCCGCAAAGTTGAATCTTCCGTCACGGCCCGTTAAGCTCCCTGTATGGCCGACGCTTCCCTGCCCGATCTGCTGCGCTTCTATCGTGACCTGGGATTTACGGAACTGCGCGCGCCGCGTATCTTCGCTGCGACCCAAGCGGCCGCGGCTTCCAAGCCGCGCCCGGCGGCCAATCTCCGTCCGGCACCCCTGTCTCCGGCAGCACCAGCCATGCGACACGAACCAGCCTCCGTGTGGAACTACCAGCCATCGAAAGACATCATTCAGGCGGGCACCGGCGATGGAGAAAGAGTTCCGGAACAGATTCTCCTGAAAATTCAGCAGGACATGGGCGAGTGCACCCGCTGTGTGCTCCACCAGGGCCGCACAAAGATCGTTTTCGGCAACGGCAACCCCAGCGCCAAGCTTGTCTTCGTCGGAGAAGGCCCCGGCTCCGACGAAGACGCCCAGGGCTTGCCCTTCGTCGGCCGCGCCGGACAGCTGCTCACGCAAATGATCAACAACACCGCGACCGGTGAAGGTATCTCGATTCAGCGCGACGATGTCTATATCTGCAACGTCGTAAAATGCCGCCCGCCCGGCAATCGCGCCCCCGAACCCGAGGAAATGAAAACCTGCGGCCAGTTCCTCGACCGCCAGCTAGACGCCATCCGCCCCAGGGCTATCTGTGTTCTCGGTGGCACGGCCGCCAAGTATCTACTCGACACCAGCGTGGGCATCACGAAACTTCGCGGAGAGTGGCAAGACTGGCACGGCATCCCGGTTATGCCCACGTTCCACCCGTCGTTCCTGCTGCGGGCCTACAACAAAGAAGGCAAACGCCAAACCTGGGAAGACCTCAAGAAGGTGCTGCACTACGTCTACGACTGACGTTGCGGCGCGCCAAGGGTGCGGACGCAGGCGAAGAAGGCGCCAGGCCTCATCGAGGGAGTTCGTCTTTAACGGTCGGTGCCCGGCACGTCGGGTATGTAACATTCCGTGAGAGATCTTGGCCCTAACCCCGTCCCCTATAATCAGGGTTCGCCTCATGCCCAAGCACCCCAAAATTCGTTCCACCACGGTCATCTGCGTCCGCCGCGATGGCAAAGTCACCATGGCCGGCGACGGCCAGATCACGATGGGCAGCGAGATCCTCAAAAGCTCCGCCCGCAAGATCCGTAAGCTGCACGACAACAAGATCTTGGCCGGGTTCGCCGGCTCGACCGCTGACGCCCTGTCGCTCTTCTCCCGCTTCGAGGATAAGCTCCAGCAGTATGGAGGCAACCTGGCCCGCGCCGCCGTCGAGCTCGCCAAGGATTGGCGCACCGACAAGTCCCTGCGTCATCTCGAAGCACTGCTCCTCGTCGCCGACATCAAGGTCTCGCTGATCGTCAGCGGCACCGGCGACGTCATCGAGCCCGATGGGCCCATCGCCTGCATCGGTTCGGGAGGACATTTCGCCATCGCCGCCGCCACCGCCCTGCTCGAACACACCAAGATGAATTCGCGCCAGGTGGCCGAGGAAGCGATGCGCATCGCGGGCAAGATCTGCATCTATACGAATGACACGGTGTCATTCGAAGAACTGGAGTAGTCCCTTTTCATGGTCATTTACCTTCCCGGACAGTCGTCGAAAGAATCGGTGGCTCTCGACGAGTTGACGCCGCGCGAGATTGTCCAGGAACTCGACAAGCACGTCATCGGGCAAGCCGCAGCGAAGAAGGCCGTCGCTATCGCTCTGCGCAACCGCATCCGCCGCCAGAAACTCGACCCCGAGATGGCCGAGGAGGTGATGCCGAAGAACATCCTGATGATGGGACCCACCGGCGTCGGTAAGACCGAGGTCGCTCGTCGTTTGGCGAAACTTGCCAATTCCCCCTTCATCAAGATCGAGGCCACCAAGTTCACCGAAGTCGGCTACGTCGGCCGCGATGTCGATTCCATGATTCGCGATCTTGTCGAAGTCGCCATCGACATGCTGCGCGAAGAAAAGCTCGATCAAGTCGCCGAGCGCGCCGAATCCAACGCCGAAGAACGCATGCTCGACATCCTCATGCCGCCGCAACAGGAGGGCGAGGAGAGCAGCAGTGTCGAGAAGACCCGCGAGAAACTCCGCGGCCAGTTGCGGGAAGGCAAGCTCGATGACCGCATGGTCGACATCGAGGTTCGCGAACGCAACATGCCTGTCGAAATCGTCACCAACACCGGCGTCGAGGAGATGGATATTAACCTTCGCGATATGCTGCCCGGCCTGTTCGGCGGAAAGAACCGCCGCCGCAAAATGCGGGTTGCCGAAGGCCTCGACTACCTCATCTCCGAAGAAGAGCAAAAGCTCATTGACATGGATCATGTCACACGCCAAGCCGTCGAGCGTGTCGAGCAATCCGGCATCGTGTTCCTCGACGAAATGGATAAGATCGCCGGACGCGAGGGTGGCCGCGGCCCCGATGTTAGCCGTGAAGGTGTACAGCGCGACATCCTGCCCATCGTCGAAGGCACCACGGTCAGCACACGATACGGCATGGTCCGCACCGACCACATCCTTTTCATCGCGGCCGGCGCGTTCCACGTTGCCAAGCCCAGCGACCTCATCCCTGAACTTCAGGGTCGATTCCCCATCCGTGTCGAGATGAAACCGCTCACCACAGGGGATTTCTTCCGCATCCTCACCGAGCCCAAGAACGCGCTTATCAAGCAGTACATCGCCCTTATGGATACCGAAGGCATCCATCTCAAGTTCACCGACGAGGCCATCTCGGAAATCGCCGCCGTCGCGACCCAGGTTAACGAGGACACCGAAAACATCGGTGCCCGCCGTCTCCACACCATCATGGAGCGCGTCTTGGAAGAGATCTCCTTCGAAGGGCCCGATCTCAAGAAGAAGACTGTCACCATCGACCCTGCATACGTTAAGAAACGGCTCGCCGACATCGCGCGCGATCAGGATCTGAGCCGTTATATCCTCTAGTTGCCGCCCCCCTGCATATTCCCTCCGATACCGACGCCGGAGTCCGGCATGGCGCACTCGCATCAAGCAAGCAGGTCGGTTCGGACGGGTTCACGCAAGGCGGCGGCCGGGCCGAGCCGGAGGGGCCAAAGATCATAGCCCATGGCTTCAGCCATAGGCGTCGAGTCCGGAACAGCCAAGCCCCGGCGGGGTGATACATCGGAAAGATGAGGACCGTACCAAGCACCGCCCACAAGGCTTTCCCGCTTTGCGTGACCGCAAGCGGCGCGAAGCCGACTCTCCCCTTCTTTTCCGCGGCCCTAGCACTCCTCTTCCTGTTGTCCTGCGGCTCGGTCGGCGAACCCCTGCCGCCGCTCCTCAATATCCCCGGGCGCAGCGAAGACCTCAGCGCCCACCAAACCGAACAAGGCATCATCCTCGAATGGACGTGGCCCGAAACCACCACCGAGGGCATGCCTCTCACCGACCTCGAGCGCTTCGGCGTCTACTTCATGGCGACCTCCCCCGGCCAGCCGCCCCCGAGCGATTTCGAGATCCAAAGCAACTGGTTGCGCGACATTGAGGGCGCCGGCCTGGAGAATCTGGGTCCAGGGGACCCCGTGCAGGTAACCCTTGATGCCGAACCCTTTCTTGGTAAGGCCTTCGCGTTGGGTGTTCGCGCCGAGAGCCGCCGCGGCCGCTCCGCCGGGTTCTCGAACCTCATCGTGATCGAGGTCCTACCGCTGCCCGCGGCCCCCTCGGCGCCCCAACTCACCGTCACCGCCGACGACATCGAACTCACATGGCCCGCCGTTCCCGGCGCCCGTTCCTACCGCCTCTATCGCCGCGCTGAAAGCGGCGACAAGTTCGAGCCCATAGCGACAACCACCGAAACGAGCTTCCGTGATTCTCAGTTCACTTGGGATCAAACCTACATCTATCGCGTCCAAAGCCTGACCGGCAGCCCTAGCTATCAGGTTGCAGGACATACCTCCGAACCCACTCAGATCACAGCGCGCGATACCTTCCCTCCCTCCGCCCCGGCCGGGCTCCGCGTCGTCGAGGGACTCGACTCGATCGCACTTTCCTGGCAGCCCGGTCCCGAACCCGACCTGGCCGGTTACCGCCTTCGCCGCATCGCCGGCAATACCGAACCGGTCGTCCTCGACCCCTCCCTCATTCCCACTCTCAGTTTCAACGACAAGACAGTCGAAAAGGGAGTGACGTACCGCTATCAGCTCACCGCCATCGACCAAAACAATAACGAAAGCTCCCCCGCTGAATCCCGCGCAGTCCATCTGCCCTAGCCTGCATCGGTTTCAAGACCGCAAGAAGTTGACAAGCCGGAGCGACCTTCCTGTGCCGCCATGCGATCATATAGTCAGCGATGGTTGATTCGCGATGGCACGCCGCTTGGCCGGCCGCGCTGCTGATTCTGTTCTTAACGGCTGCCGTCTCGGCGCCCGTGGATCGCTACGAATCTGAGCGCAACGCCATGGTCATCCGGCAACTCGAAGAGCGCGACATTCGATCTCCCATCGTTCTGCGAGCGATGCGGAAAGTGCCGCGCCATCTCTTCGTACCCGAAGCGATCCGCGACAACGCCTACCGTGACCAGCCGCTGCCGATCGGCTACGGCCAGACGATTTCACAGCCTTACGTAGTCGCTTTCATGACCGAGCAGCTCGATCTGCAGCCAAGCCACAAAGTGCTGGAGATCGGAACCGGGTCCGGTTATCAGGCGGCGGTGTTGGCGGAACTGGCGGGCCAGGTTTACACCATCGAAATCGTCGAGGAACTTGGGGTACAGGCGCGGCGGACACTCACCGAGCAGGGCTACACGAACGTTCACGTCCGTATCGGCAACGGCTATCTGGGCTGGCCCGAGGAAGCTCCTTTCGACCGCATTATCCTCACGGCCGCGCCCGAGCAACTGCCCGACACGTTGGTCGAGCAACTCAAGCCGGGCGGAAGGCTGGTGGCGCCTGTAGGGCCAAGGTATGGAACCCAGGAGATCATCGTTCTCGATAAGAGCCGTGACGGGAAGATACGCCGACGTTCCGTGCTGCCGGTCGCCTTTGTTCCGATGATTCAACAGCCGGAGCCAACACCACAATAGGTCTGAAAGTAGTCGAACATGCCTCCGCGGTGGTGCTGAACGCGACATGGCGGGCTGCGCGGCGCGGGCCGCCTATGCCACGCTAATGAGTCGCGGTTCTAAGGTCCACGGTTTCTTAGGTTCGGTCGGAGTGGGGTCACATGAAAGCTTGGCAGGTTAATGAGTACTGTGAGCCGGCGGAAATGGATTTCGCCGACGTGCCGGTTCCCAAGCCCGGCAAAGGGCAGATTCTGGTTCGCAACCACGCGGTAGGCGTCAACTTCTTCGATTTGCTGTTCATTCAGGGCAAGTATCAGGCCAAGCCGGAGTTCCCGTTCACACCGGGCGGTGAAACAGCGGGCGTTGTCGAGGCGCTGGGGCCGGGCGTCACGGAGTTTGCTGTCGGCGACCGCGTGCTGGCCAACGCCTTCAGCGGCGGCTATTCGGAGTATTCGATCGCGCGGGCCTGGTGCGCATCGCCCATCCCGGCGAATATGGATTTCGCGACAGCGGCGGGTTTCATGATCGTCTACCAGACGTCCTATTTTGGGCTGAATGAGCGGGGCCGGCTTCAGCCGAAGGAGTGGCTGCTGGTTCATGCGGGCGCGAGCGGGGTGGGCGTGGCTGCTATTCAGCTCGGCAAGTTGATGGGCGCTCACGTGATTGCAACGGCCGGCAGTGCTGCCAAGCGCGAGTTTTGCCGCCAACAGGGGGCCGATCACGTCCTCGACTACAGGGCCGAAGGCTGGGTCGATCAAGTCAAGGAACTGACAGCAGGGCGCGGCGCCGACGTCATCTATGACCCGGTCGGCGGCGAGGTCTTCGAGCTGTCAACGAAATGTATCGCGGCCGGCGGGCGGCTGCTGGTCGTTGGGTTTTCGAGCGGAGTCATCCCAGAGATCGCTTGCAACCGGGTGCTGCTCAAGAACATGTCCGTCGTCGGGGTTTTCTGGGGACGCCAGGTCGAAGAGGATCACGGCTATCTGCGCCAGACGCAGGGCCGCCTGAACGAACTGTACGAACAGGGCAAGATTCGCCCCGTTGTCTCAAAAACCTATCCGCTGGCCGAAGCGCCGCTCGCGCTCGCTGACATTGCCGCGCGGCGCGTGGCGGGCAAAGTGGCTCTGACGGTGGACTAAAGAGCCACCAAAACGTCGGGGACAGTCCGAGGCGCGGGCGGCTGGGAGTAAAAGAAATCTCCGGCACGTCGCTTCGTAAAGGGCTGTCAAGCGAAGGTTCCGCAGGCAGCGGCCCGGTTACCAACTCATGTTCGCGAGATAACGCAGGCTGATTGGAATCTGGCGGGTAGCATCAACAGCTTCGTCTTCAATGAAGTAGTGGAGCGTTCCGGTCTCCCGGGCGGCTCGCAGAGCGGTGGGGATATCGACGATTCCAGTGCCGAGCGGCACACTCTCTTCCTCCAGCACATCGCGGGGCAGCCCGCCCAGTCGCGTGTTGGTTCGGATGTCTTTGACGTGCATCAGCGGGAAGCGGCCAGGGTAGCGACGAAGCAGCTTAGCGGGGTCCTGGTGCGCATAGACGATCCAGTAGATGTCCATCTCGAAATTCGCAAAGCGGGGATCGGTACGCTTCATCAACGTGTCGAAAATAGTGCCGTCCGGTGACTTCGCAAACTCCGTACCGTGTGTGTGATAGCAAAGGCGTAGATCTGACTTGGCGAGAGCTTCACCCCGCGTGTTGAGAAACTCAGCGCCCGAGCGCGCTTCCTCGTCCGTCATGTATCGCTTTTGCGGCAGCGTGGAGCACACGACGTAGGGAGTGCCCAGCCGCCCCGCATCGTCGGCCGCGGAGGCAACGTCTTTGTCGAGTTGCCCGTAACTCGCCATCATCGAGAAGGCCTTGAGGCCGTTGTCGTCGAGCAAGCGGCGATAGTCAGCGGCGCTTCGCTCGTACAACCCGGACACCTCCACCTCCTCAAATCCCATCTTCCGAATCAGGGCCAGCGTGGCCGGCAGGTCCTTGCTGGCCTCGTACCGGAGACTGTATATCTGGAGGCCAAAACGAGGCGGGGGCTTCGGCTGTGCGCTGACGGGGAGCGTAGCGATGAATGCACCGGCGGTCTTCAAGAAGGCCCGGCGGCCAGTCTTCAGCTCATCTCGATCAGAGGGGATTCGCACTCAGGTCCTCCGCCCACAACGAGTGGGAGCGCCGTTTCAAGCAAGCAATTCAGGCACGACGCGGCCATGAACATCGGTGAGGCGCATGTTGCGGCCGCCGTGAAAGTAGGTGAGCAGGGTATGGTCGAGGCCCATCAAATGCAGAATCGTGGCATGCAGGTCATGGACGTGCACGGGGTTCTCAACGGCCTTGTATCCGAAGTCATCCGTGGCCCCGACGACCTGACCACCTTTTACGCCGCCGCCGGCGATCCAGGTAGAGAAACCGCGCGGGCTGTGGTCGCGGCCATTCGTGTTCTGGCTGGTGGGCGTTCGCCCAAACTCCCCGGCCCACACGACGAGGGTGTCCTCCAAAAGGCCGCGACTCTTCAGATCGGCAAGCAAGCCGGCGATCGGCTGGTCAGTTTCGGCACAGTGGAGTTCGTGGTTCTTGTTGACGTCGCCGTGGGCGTCCCAGTTATCGTCACCGTGTCCGCCACCGGAATAGACTTGCACGAAACGCACGTCACGCTCGATGAGCCGGCGGGCGATCAGGCACTTACGGCCGAACTTCTCGGTGACTTCCTGGTCGAGACCGTAAAGCTTCTTCGTCGCCTCGCTTTCGCGCGAAAGATCAACAGCTTCCGGCGCGGATTGCTGCATCCGGAATGCAAGTTCATAGCTCGCGATGCGGGCGTTGAGTTCGTCGTTTTCCGGACCGGCGGCACCGCCCGGTAAATCGCTGAACTTCGACAGCAGATCGATCTGCTCGCGCTGCTGTTCCCGGGAAACCCCTTCGGGCGGATCGAGGTAGAGAATCGGATCGCCGCTGGGACGAAACTGCGTGCCTTGATAGGTGGCCGGCATGAATCCCGACGCCCAGTTCGGTGCACCGGAGATCGGGCCGCCGCGGTGATCGAGCAGCACGACGTAGGCCGGCAGATCCTGATTCTCCGTGCCGAGTCCGTAGGTCACCCAAGAGCCAACGCTCGGGTAGCCCTGCCGCACAAAGCCGGTGTTCATTTGTAGCAGGCCGGAGCCGTGAGCAAAACTGTCAGCGTACGTTCCGCGTATCACCGCGATGTCATCGATTTGCCCGCCGACCTTCGGAAACAGGTCGGAGACCTCAATGCCGGACTGGCCGTGTTTGGTGAACGTGCGTGTCGAGCCCAGCAGGCCGCCGAGCCGGCTTTGGCGCATCTTCAGCAGCGGGTCGGCATCAAGGTTCGGCATCGGCTCGCCGTTGCGGTTCACGAGTTCAGGCTTCGGATCGAAAGTATCGACCTGACTTACGCCGCCATACATGAAGAGGAATATGCAGCGTTTTGCCTTCGCGGCGAAATGAGGCAGCTTCGGCGCCAGCGGCGACGATGCTTCGCCGGCTTGGACCGAGCGGCTTGCCGCCTGCGCCGTCGCACCGAAAAAGCCGTCTTGCGCCAGCAGATAGGTGAGCGCTGTTCCAGCGAATCCGCCGCCCGCCTGCCACAGAAATTCCCGGCGTGTTTCTCCACAGGCCGGGCCTGCCCCGTTCGCTTTCTGCTGCCCTCGTGCTGAAGTCCGTTGTGCCATGGTCCGCCGCGACTAGTTTAACTCAGATAGAAGAACTCATTCATGTTGAGCAGCACGAGGCAGAACGCCTCCAGAGCTTTGAGCGTTGCGTCGCGCTCACCTACGGGGCCGTCTGAATCCGATTTGACCTGGGCTGCCTGCTTCGTGAGAAAGCGCAACGCTTCTTCGACTTGATCGTCCGCCGGAGGCCTGCCGAGGGCAAGTTGGAACGCCAGGCGAATCTGCCCCTGAGGATCGTCACCGGCTTCACGTTGCAGCCGTTGGGCCAGCAGCCGGGCTTGCTGGTTCGTGAAGTCGCCGTTGAGAAACGTCAACGCCTGCGGGCCGGTGATCGAGACACGCCGCTGCTCGCAGCTTGACGTATTGTCGGGCGCATCGAGCATCTCGAGCTCCGGAACCGCCAGGCTGCGCTTGACGAAAACGTAGATGCTGCGGCGCGCTGATTCGGCCGCGTCGGAAGTTTCCCAACCAAGCCCGGGGCGCGACTGCCCGTCGAGAACCGACTGGGGCAAGGGAGGAAAGATGCTTGCGCCGCCCCTTTTCGGGTTCAGACCTCCGCTGACGGCGAGCATCGAGTCGCGAACGACTTCAGCCTCGAGGCGGCGGGGCTTCCAGCGCCATAGCAGCCGGTTGTCGACGTCTTTCGCGGCGGCGGCTTCGTTCCACTCGGTGGATCGCTGAAACGCGGCGGACTTTGCGATGAGCCGATGGACGTGTTTCAGGCTCCAGCCGGACCGCACCAATTCGGTCGCCAGGTAGTCGAGCAATTCGGGGTTGCTGGGGCGCTCGCCCGCAACGCCAAAATCATTCTCGGAAGCGACTAGCCCCTCTCCGAAATACCATTGCCAAATGCGGTTGACGATTACCCGCGAGACAAGCGGGTTCCGCGCGTCAGTCATCCAACGAGCCAGCGCGAGGCGGCGGCCGGTGGAGCTGCTCGGGCGCTTGTCAGGATCGAGCGAGATACGCCCGAGCACGGTTGGCGCTGCCGGGTAGACGACATCGGCCGGCCGCGTCGTGTCACCCCGTTCAAGCAGCCGCGTGACAGGCGGAATAGAACCGTCTTCGTACCAGATGTAAGCCCTCGGCGGTTCGGCCGGCCGCGAAGCCTCGATGGCGGCGGTCTCGCTCGTCCCGTGCTTGAGACCAGCGGCCTCCTCTTCCGTTGCCTCGCGGAAGACCGCGGCATCAAGATTTTTCTCGAACGCTGCTACGAGTTCTTTCTCACGGTCCGAACGCTTTTGGGAATCTTTGCGGTAGGCGAGAACAGTCTCTGCGTGATTCAGAAAACTGAGATCTTCCGACGGATCGGCTGCTTTCTTAAACAAGCGATCGAGAACCGCCTGACGCGTCTTGTTGACCTCCCCACGGAGGCGGTTGACGGCCTGATCCGCTTTCTCCATCGCGGTCCGGTAGGCGGCTAGTTCCGCCTCGGTACCCACGAGACGATCGAGGTCTGTTCGGTCGTTCTGAGGGCGCTTGAGGGGTTCGAACACGGACAGCAACCGGTAGTAATCCTTCTGCGAGAACGGCTCGAACTTGTGGTCGTGGCAACGCGCGCAACGGATCGTGACACCGAGGAAAGTCGCCGCCGACACGCCGAGAACGTCGTCGAGTTGGTCGTAGCGGTCGACCATGGGATCGGCTGGTTCGTCGTCCCACGTGCCCAGACGCAGGAACGTCGTTGCGATCTGAGACTCGGCATCCGAGTCCTCGATTTCATCGCCGGCCAACTGCTCGGTGAGGAAACGATCGAACGGTTTGTCCTTTTGAAAAGCCTCGATGACGTAGTCTCGGTAACGCCAAGCATGAGGTTTCGCGCCATCGCGTTCATACCCATTCGACTCGGCGTATCGCACGACATCAAGCCAGTGGCGGGCCCAACGCTCACCGAACTGCGGCCGTGCGAGCAGCTCGTCGATGAGACGGTCGTAGGCGTCCGGCGACTGCTCGGCGAGAAAGGTCGCTGTCTGCTCAGGAGTGGGCGGCAGTCCCGTGAGAACGAGATAAGCTCGCCGAAGCAGGGTGCCCCGCTCAGCCGGAGGGGCGGGTTCAATACCGCTCTGCTCGAGTTGCGACTGGATATAGGCGTCGACAGGCGTGCGCACTCGGTCGTGTCGCCCTACATCGGGAACAGGCGGGCGCTTCGGAGTCAGGAAGGCCCAGTGCGAAATCTCCGGGGTCTGAGCTTGCGCTTCCGCATCGACGACGGCTTCGTCCTGCTCCGCGACACGGGGAGCAGCCTCAATCCACTGCTTGATGAGCGCGGCTTCTTGCGTGCTGACTTTTTCTTCGCCGAGCGGCATCGACTTGTCGATGATTCGCTGGTAGAGAAGACTGTCTTTCGCCGAGCCTGCCGCGATCGCCGGGCCCTTCGACCCGCCTTTGCGGATCGCGGCCGGCGTACGCAGATCGAGATTGCCCATCCGCATTTCTTCACCGTGGCAGCCAAGACAACGCCGCGAGAAGATCGGAAGCAGATCCTGCTGGAAGTCGGGTGTGGCCCCAACGCAGGGGGCCGCGAAAAGCGCCAGCCCTATTGCGATTGCTCGGAACGTCCGCATCCCACTCCGATTATGCAACAGGGGATAGTTTTTGGGGAAGTACCGTCGTCAATTCTGTCAAGGCCCAATAGAAATGTCCCCCTTGTTAGCCCAGTAGAAATGTCCCCTTGTTCGTCAAGAGAGTCTCGGATTCGTGGCTGTGGGAATGTGGGAATCGCGTAGCGATTTCCAAGGACGGTGGAAAGAGTGGGAAACCCTGGCAAGGACTCTCGTGTGTTCTCGCTCCGGCAAGAGGGTTTTCCTCGCTTTCCATCCGGCCGTCATTTCCACAGCCCGTCCCGCGTCAGCGCCGCTTTTTCCGCCACCCGTTTTTCCACAGCCGGATAGCGCCGCCAAGGGTGGTCCGCTGCCGGAGTGCGTCCCGCGGTGACGCGCTGTTGAGTCCCGACAGCAGCAGCTTTCTCGTTCGGCCAGGGCTTGGCGATCTCCGCGAACCGAATCTCGTGGTCCGCGCACATCACCCGCAGCGCACCGTCCCGGGCTTGCTCGACCCGTACGCG
>JAQBUE010000057.1 GCA_027624045.1 Acidobacteriota bacterium | reverse complement strand
CATTGCCATAGAACAAGTTTATCGACTCTTGTTTCAATGTGGGACTTCCACCACAGGCTGCTAGCCTACTCCCGCGAGGGCCCGGCGTTGCGCTGCGGGGCGTGCGGGCCCTCGTTTTTTTCTCCGCGAACGACGCTGATAGAATAGGCGGTCTTCCCCGAGTGAAGTCGCGGCTTGTCGCGGCGCTGGTTTCGGGGATGTATTTCCGCCTATGCCACACCTTGATCTGCCCTGGATTCGATCTCAGTTCCCATCGCTGGCTCTGGAAGTTGCGGGTAAGCCCGCCGCCTACTTTGACGGGCCGGGCGGAACACAGACGCCGCAACGGGTGATCGACGCCATCTCCGATTACCTAACGACGTCGAACGCGAACACCCATGGTGCTTTTCTGACCGGCGAACGAACCGAGCAGATGCTTGGCGAGGCGCACGCCGCCGCGGCAGACCTGCTGGGCTGCGATGCGCGTGAAGTTGTGTTCGGTCAAAACATGACGACGCTGACGTTTGCCATGAGCCGCTCGATCGGCCGTGAGTTGAAGCAAGGCGACGAGATCATCGTGACGCAACTCGATCACGACGCGAATGTCGCCCCCTGGCGAGCGCTTGAAGAGCGAGGCGTGGTCGTTCGTACGGCCGACATTCATGTTGAGAATTGCACCCTCAACATGGAACATTTGCTGAGTTTGCTGAACGAGCGAACCAGGCTTGTCGCGGTCGGCTACGCATCGAATGCCGTCGGGACGATCAACGATGTGGCCGCGATCACGCGTGCCGCGCACGATGCGGGGGCATGGTGTTTTGTGGACGCGGTTCACTACGCGCCGCACGGCTCGATCGACGTCCGCGAGATGGATTGTGATTTTCTTGCCTGTTCGGCCTATAAGTTTTTTGGTCCGCACGTCGGGCTGCTGTATGGCAAGGCCGAGCACCTGGAAAACCTTCGGCCCTACAAAGTTCGGCCGTCGCCGGATGGGATCCCCGATCGCTGGGAGACCGGGACGCAGAATCACGAAGGACTGGCGGGTGTGATTGCCGCGATTGACTACCTGGCGGAGGTAGGGCGGCGGCACTCCGCCGGCCGAGCCGAGTCGCGCCGTGAAGCGCTTGTGGCCGCGATGAACGCGACGCAATCGTATGAGCGGGAGCTTTCAGAAAAGTTGGTCCCGGCTTTGCTGGAGATTCCCGGGCTGACGTTCTACGGCATGAGGGATGGCGGGCAGTTCGAGCGGCGGACGCCGACGGTGTCGATCCGCATGGAGGGGGCCACGCCGCGCGAGCTGGCGACGTTCTTGGGACGGCGCGGCATCTTCGCATGGGATGGGAACTACTATGCGCTGAATGTCACTGAGCGTCTGGGCGTCGAGGACACAGGCGGGATGGTGCGGATCGGGCTGGTTCACTACAACACGGCGGAGGAGATCGAGCGATTGATTGGCGCGTTGGAGGAGTTTTCGCGGAAGAGTTGAGAGGCTATAGCGGGCTAGGTATATCGCCTCGCCGGCGCTGCGGGCACGGCATGCCATGCCCCTACATTTTGCTTGCCCTCGGGCCGCCTCTAGCCAAGGGCTAGGACCGGTATGAGTGCGGTCACTACTGGGCTTTGCGGGGCTGGGTGGCTTTGCGAGAAACTAGACGCATGACTAGCCGACGTACGTTCACGAAGACCGCTGCCTTGACGGCCCTTTCGTATCAGCGCATTGCCGGAGCGAACGACCGCGTACGTTTGGGGTTCATCGGAGTGGGCAACCGCGGGACATCGCTTGTCCGCGCCACGAAGGAATACGCCGATCAGCAAATCGTGGCGATCTGCGACCTGCGCCGCGACTACATGGAGAACGCGGCCGAGGTCGCCGGAAATTCGCCCGCGCTGTTCGGCGACTACCGCGACCTGATCGCCAAGCCTGACATTGATGCCGTCGTCATTGCCGCGCCGGACCACTGGCACGCGCTGATGATGATTGACGCCTGTAACGCGGGTAAGGACGTGTATGTAGAGAAGCCGCTGTCGCTGACCATTTATGAGGGCCGGCGGATGGTGGAGACGGCGAAGCGCACGAAGCGCGTTGTGCAGGTTGGCATCCACAGGCGCTCGGCTCCGTATTGCAAGGAAGCAGCGGACTTTGTGCGCTCTGGCGCAATCGGACATGTGACGGTTGCGCGGGCGGCGCGGGTCGGCAATGAGTATCCGCACGGCATCGGCTCCACGCCCGACGCTGATCCGCCGGCGGGGATCGATTGGGACCTCTACCTGGGACCGGCGCCGGCCGTGAAATACAACGAGAACCGGTTTAGCTACAAGTTCCGCTGGTTTAACGAATACTCCGGCGGACAGCTTACGGACAACGGCGTCCATTTTCTGGACTTGATCCTGTGGGGGCTTGGCCAGGACGCGCCGCTATCGGTGACCGCGATTGGCGGGAAGTACGCCGTCGAAGACAACCGGCAGACGGTGGACACGATGGAAGTGTTGTGGCAGTTTCCCGGAGCTACCTTGGTGACGTTCTCGGATTTCGGTTGCAACGCGGCGCCGGTGAACGCCACTAAGCCGTTCCTGGCCGAATGGCGGGGGACCAAAGGGACGGTTTACGCATACGGCGACGGCTGGGAAGTGATCCCCGAGCGCCAAGCCGCGCTGCCCGCGCCGGGCGGAAATCCGTTGCCCGGAGGGCGCGAACTTCGCGAGAAATTCAACGATTCCTACGAGCTTGCGATGGAACCCAAGCAAGTGGAAGGGCGGGCGGATGCGCGGTTTCACATCCGGAATTTTCTTGATTGCATCAAGAGCCGTGAGACTCCGAACTGTGATGTGGAGACAGCGCATCGGTCGACGACGACGGCGCTTGTGGCCAACATTGCTTACAAGACGCGGGAACACTTGGTTTGGGACCGCATGACGGAGCGGTTCACGAATAGCGAGGCGGCGAACCGCTATCTCCACTATGAATATAGAGCGCCTTGGAAGCTAGGCTAGCTTTAGCCTAGGAAGGGATACAGCGGCTGCTGTCGCAGCGGAACCGGATTCCGCGTTGACAGCAGTGCGTTGACAGCGCGGCGTTGACAGGGCGGCGGCGACCCGTCATGCTCTTAGACCATGCGCAGGATCACACGCCGGGACTCGTTGCGAACGCTGGCATCGCTCAGTGGACTGGGATCGGTTGGCGCGGCTCTGCGCGAGGCGAACGCGGCGACGCCGGCATCCGGGACGACGCAGCGGATTACGCGTTACGAGATTGTGCCGGTGCGTGTGCCGATGCACGAGCGCATTCGTGATGTCTTCGCGGAGGCCTATCGCAAGCAGGGCATCTTTCGCGACTACTACGATTCGACGCTCGTCAAGCTATACACGGATGAGGGCTTGGTGGGGGTGGGCGACGCGTTGCTGAACGTCGAGGACTCGCTGGGCAGCGTGCCGCGCGCGGAGGCGATCTGTAAGAAGCTCGTTGGACATTCGCCCTGGGAGTTTCTGCTGGACGACAGCCTGGGCGGCATCCTGATGGCTGTTTACGATTTGGTGGGACAAGCATCGGGCCTGCCAGTTTCGCGGCTGTTCGCGCCGAAGCCGCGTAAGCGCATCGTTCAAACCTGGTGGAGCCAGTGCTTGCCGCCCGACGTGATGGCTTCGGAGGCGAAGCTGGGATACGAGTTGGGTTACCGCGTCCACAAGGTGAAAGCGCGGCCCTTTGAAGATGCCATCGAGCAGGCTGAGGCGATCACGTCGGCCGTACCGCCCGGCTTCCGCATCTGGGCGGATGCGAACTGGACGTTGTACTCGGTGGGGAGGGCGATCGAGTTCGCTGAACGCCTCAGCCGCTTTCCGCAATACTTCGCGATCGAGTCGCCGTGCCATCGCGCCAGTGTCGAGCACTACAGGCAACTGAAGGACGGCATGCCGATTGCGGTTGCCGAGCACATCCCGGATGATCCGATGCCGTTTATCCGGGAGGGGTTGCTGGGAGCGCTGGTCGTCGGCGGGCCGATTGGCAAGACGATGGTTCAGAGGGCGCTGATGGCGGAAGTGACCGGCGTGCCGCTGTGGGTTGAGCACAGTATCATCACAGGGGTTGCGCAAGTATTTCAGGCTCATCAAACGGCGGCTTTCCCGGGCGTTGAGTACGCCATCAGCATCACGCATGTCACTCAAGACGACCTGATGATTGAGCCCTTCGAAATGAAGAACGGTCGCTACGAAGTCCCGACGAAGCCGGGGTTGGGCGTGCACTTTGATGATGAGGCGGTGGATAAGTACCGCATCGCATAAGATGTTTCGTTCAGGAATTGCATTGATGAAGCACGCTACTTGTCTCGCTCTTGTTTGCGTTTCACTGCTGTCAGGTCCGGCGGTTTTGGCGCAAGCGCCGAAGAACTTCTTGCAGGAACTTCTCGGTACGGCCTCGGCCGGCGAGCAGCCGATGCTGAGCGGCGATGCGCCGAGCTTTGGTTTGCTCGTTGCAAACGAGCGCGTGCGGGCCGCCGGACCGAAAGAGGGCAACGTCGTGCCGCTGGCGGTGGACGGCATCCCGATGACGCTGCAACTTGTCGAGCAGCGCCAGGGGAGCGTCGATATTTATACGATCCGTCACGCCGCGGGCGCGCCATTACGCGGCGAGCAGGTGAAGGTATCGTTCACCTTCCAGCAAGGCTACAACGAGTCGATGTCGCTCGACGCGGGGGCTCTGCAGGGCTTGCCGCTGTATCTGCCGAATCACGAAGTGCCCGACAATCTGTTCACGAACTGGGGGAGCCTGTTCTACCATCGGGACGCGAACGTTGTCATGGGAACGCAGCTTGACGGCGCCGAACCCTCGCGCCACGCGCGGCGGGGACATTCGCGCTTCAGCCGCGCGTCGACGTTGCAGTTGATGACGACCACGGGCCATCCCGACATGGGGATTACGTTTTTCGCGTACCGCCCCAAGGATGAGCGTTTCTGGTGGGCTGAGTGGTATCAATTGCGGAGCAAGACCGATGCGGGCTTGCCGCCGAATCTGTTTCCCATCTTCAGCGCGGTTGACATGAGTTGGGCGCCGGGTGAGCGACAAAGCGTCAACATCGTCCCTGGCCCCGATGATGCCGGCAGGCGGATGGAACTCGTCATCATCGACGAGCTGGCCCGCAAAGAAACGGCACGCGTTGCGTTCGAGTATGAGCTGCCGGTGACGCACTTGATGGTTGAGGTGGGCGACTGGCGGTCGAGCCTGTATCGCTTGATCCTTGTGGAGGCCGGAGGGGCGGTCGATCCGGCGGAGGTCAATCTCGACGAGAAACTCACCAACGTTTTCGTGCGTTCGCCGCAAGCGGGCGGTGATGTGCTTTTCGTATCTCCGACGGATATGTGGTACGCCTACTCGACGAACGGCAGCCACGACTATCATGGCTGGCGCACGGGATACGACGGCAGCGTAGGGTATTCGCCGACCGTGATGAGCAGCCGCCGGCGGAGGCTCAATCATTTTTACTACAGCCTGTACGGCCGCTACAACGACATCGAGCACTACCGCTTTCTCGATGAGCAGGCCGGTGCCGAAGGCTTCTCGGTTGACTACGCGACGCAGCACGACGTCTCGCTCGGGAGGGTTTCGTTGGATGACTACAAGCTGGTCATCATTGGCAACCACTGTGAGTTCACGGCCGTTGAAAGCCACCGGCGGTTTGCGGAATACATGGGCCGGGGCGGAGCGGTGTTCGTGCATGGCGGCGACTCGTTCGCGGTGCTGGTTGAGTACCTGCCGAGTCTGGAACAGCCCCGGTATCTGTGGCAGCGCGGCCACCTGTGGGTTCACCTGAGCAACCAGCCAAGTGATTTTCGGGTGCCCAACCTGTTGCCGAGTGACGCCGCGCCGGACGCGCCGATCGTCAATCCCGATCCCGGCGATGCGGTCGACTATCTCAATCCGTTTCACAATACGGTCGGCTATTGGATCCCCGGCAGTCCGGCCGTTATCGCGAGCGATACGCATCCGATCCTCAAAGGCATGGGTCTGAAGCTGGGAGACGAAGTGCCGGGACAGTGGGGCGGGGAAGTCGATATTCCCTACGAACCGAACGCTTGGGATGTGCTGATCCGCTCGGCCAAATCGGCTCCGGAAGGCCGTGAGTTTGGCATCGATGCCTTCGACGCGACCTCGATCCACCGGGTGGGACTGGCAGTCCACAAGAATCTGCGGCTCGCGATGCTGACGGGTGAGAACTTTCCTAACATCCTGGGCGATCCCGCCAACACGCGCTACCACGAGATCTATCGGCGCTCGATTCGCTATTTCCTTGAGACCGCCCGCAAGCTGAATGGGTCTGATGAGGTTGCGGCTGCGTCGTCATCCGGCCCGCCGCTGCTGTCATGGGATGAACCGGTTCGGATCTCGGCGCTGCGCTACGACCTGCCCGCATTCATCGACTTCAGTGACCGCGACTGGCACCGCGGCCCAGCCCCCTATGCCCACTACACCGTGGAGGGCTCGCTTGACGGCCGGGACTGGTTTACGTTGGCTGACCGGACGCACGGCCCGTGGCGAGGCACGCAGACGGATTCATTCAACCCAGCCGAGGTACGATATGTGAGGTGGCGCGGCACCTTCTCAAACGGCGAGCGGTTTCAGGTGAAGAACCTCCGCGCTTATCGGGCGCGGTGACCTGGTTGCAGGCGCCAAGGCTTGGCTGGCGCGCCCGATACGAACACTAATGCTCAACGAAACAGCCGAAGGCGAGACGATCGGCGAATCGCAACATGCGGCGCGGCGTCTGCGCGATTACCGCAATGAAGATTACCGCGATTTCTGGAAGGGCGACCGCAAGGCGCTGCTTCACGATATGGAAGCGGGGGTCGTTGCCGAACTGGCGCCCAAGGAGCCGGGCTGGTTCTTCGACGTTGGGGCCGGCCATGGCCGGCTGCTGCCGTTATACGCCCGTGAAGATCGCCGCATCGTGCTCGTTGACTATGCGATGAACCTGCTTCAGACGGCGAAGAGCAGTAACGACAAAGGCAACATTCACTACGTCGTCGCTGATGCTTACCATCTGCCGTTTCGGCCCGAGACTTTTAGTGGCGGCCTGTCGATCCGGGCCTTTCATCACATGGAAGATCCGGGCGCCTTCCTGGCCGAACTGGCGAGAGTCACCCGTGCGGGGGCGGAGATCCTGGTCGAGTATTCAAACAAAAGAAACCTGCTGCGCGTGCTGCGGCGCGGCGCGGCCGCTTTTCGCAGAGAACATGAATGCTACTCGGGCATGCTTTTCGGGACGCATCCGGCGCACTTTGAACGGCTCTGCCGCGACGCGGGATTGCGCGTGGTGATGAACCGCGGCCTGGGCTCATTCGAACGGCTCTGGAAGTCAGGCCGTTTCCCGACTGGAATTGTTCGATTCGCGGAACGCTTCGCGGGCCGGCTGCTGGGACCGATGGGACTTGAACCGTTGCACTTCTCGCGCCTCCGCAAGACGGGGCGGTGAGAGGAACTGCTGAATCTCAATGCCGGGTTCTGAAATCTTTCTTTCGATTGCCTGCGACACGGACCCCGATGTAGACCTGCCGTTCCGGCGGCCTCCTGATCAGCTCGATGCTTTGTGGAGCGGGGTTACGGATGGGATCGGGGCGCTACGAGCCGCCTTGGCCACAAGCAGGTTCGTCGCGGACCACGGTCAGCCTCCTATCACTTGGCTGCTGCGGTCCGACCGCCAGATCGCGGAAATCTACGGCGACCCTGGTTTCTGCTATCGCCGCTGGCAGCGTCTTTGGGACGAGGAATGCGGGTCGGGCTCGGAGATCGGCTGGCATCCGCATCTGTTCCGCTGGAGCGAGCCGGAGGAGCGTTGGCGCCCGTATCTCGGTGAGGATGATGATCTGGCATTGCTTGGTGAGTGCCTGCAGGACTTGCGAACGTGCGCGCCGATTCAGGCGGTCAGGACCGGCTGGATCTACCACTCGAACGGCCTGATGAAGTTTCTATCGGACAACGGGATCTTGCTGGACGCCTCGGCGACGCCCGGCAGCCTTCAATTCGGTGAGTGGCATCACGATTGGCGATCCACACCACGAACGCCCTATCAGCCTTCGGTAAGCGACTATCGGCGGCCCGCTTCAGCGGGAGAACCGGTTCTCGATATTCTCGAATTGCCGACTGTTGCGCGGCGGCTTAGTCTGGCGGCACACTTGGCGCGGTTTGCTGTTCGCGGCGGGCGGGCCCTTAAAAACGGCGGGCCGATCGATTGGGAGAGTGCCGGCAGGCAGGGCGTGATGCTGACCCAAGATCCCGGCTGGTTCAGCGATGCGGTTCGCCAAACACTGCAAGAGGGGTCGATGGGTGGAAGGGTATTTCTCAATACTTACTTCCATACAACGGAACTTATCGTGCCGGAACGACTTGCAAACTTCGTTCGCAACTTGGATCATGTTTGCGCCATTGTTGAAGAAGGGCGCAGCGAGCTTCGGCCGCTGACGCTGACGCACGCGGCGGACTATGCGAAGGCTGCGCTGAAAGCTTTGACTCATTTGTAGCCGACCTGCCGAGTCGTGCTCCGATCTAGTAGCATTGATAAACACTACATCCCATGACTACCGATCAAGTTCTTGCACACATCGATTCTGAAGCCATCGCTCGCGACACTCTGGCGTTTGTCGAAGTCAAAAGCGAAACCTGCACGGAAGGTCCAGGTAGCGATTTTCTCGCCGCGCTGCTGAAGCGTGAGGGTTTTGAGGTTGAGATGGACCCGGTCGAGCCCGGCCGTCCGAACGTTTATACGCGTATCGCGGGAGTGGGAGGCGGGCCGACGCTGGCTTTCAACGGCCACACCGACACGATTCCGATCGGCATTAGCACGCCGCCGGGGCGTGACGGCGACTGGATCATCGGTCGCGGCACCGAAGACATGAAGGGTGGTCTGGTGGCCATGGTTCATGCGGCCTCCGCTTTGAAAAAAGCCGGGGTCAAGCTGGCCGGCGACGTTTGGCTGACGGGCGTGATCGGACATGAAGCGCCGGAAGGCAAGAAGGAAGGCCCCAAGCGGCTGATTGAGCACTTGCGGTCAGGGAAAGTCCCGGCTGACGCGGTGATCATTGTTGAAGGGCCCTGCGCGATCTGGGCGGCCAGCCTCGGGTCCACGATTTTTAACATCGAGATCAAAGACGACCGTGGGCCGATCCACACGATCAAGATTCCCTACGAGACAAACCCGGCTTACTGGGTCGGCAAGCTGTTGGTCGAGTTTCAGGAACGTGAAGAGGCATTCAAGAAGCAGCCGGCTCATCCGCTGTGCGGACGGCAGCTTTATAACGTTGGGATTGTGCAGGGCGGCGATTACATGAACCGGCTGCCGGCCGAGTTCAAGATCAGCGGCACGCGCCGTTGGACTCCAGGGACGACACTGAGCGACATCCGGGCTGAGTTCCAGGAGATCTGTGACCGCTATTCGCAGCAGTCGGGCATGCACTGGAGCTACTTCCTGGAAGGCGAGCGCGAGCCCTTCGAGACGGCCGCCGAGCATGGGATTGTGCAGGCCCTGCTGGATTCAGGGGAGACAGTTTCGGGCAAGCGTCCTGAGATCATTGGGATGGGGCTTGTCGGCGACGCCAATCTCTACGCCAACGACGGCGGCGTGAAGACGGTCTACTATGGCCCGGCGCACCAGACGGCGCACTCTGACCACGAGCGGGTATCGGTTGCGCAGTTGACGCACTGCGCGAAGGTGTATGCGCTGGCGGCCATGCAGTACTGCGGCGTCGCTGGGTAGGAACGCCGCGAGGTAGTGGGGTCTTAGCGTGAAGATGGGAGATTCGGCACCGCTTTTACATCAGGTCAGGCGCCGGAGTCTGGTTTGGCAACGGGGACTACAACTTTGATCTCCAGAGGGCCATCCGGGATTGGGCCGGATTTCTCCTCGACCTGTTCGAGTTGACGACCCAGTGCTTTGTGTAGCGCTTTCGCGACGATGGGGGATAGCGCGAATCCGGACCTCGGTACCAGATTGCCGGTTGGCCCGATGTCGCCAAAGGCGAGCCTTACGTCAGCACTGTTTGATGACAGCCTTACGTAGTTGCTGCACTGGTAGTCTACGAGCCCCAATAACTCTGGAAGCTCTAGAGTCTTGGTCTGCTCGATTGGCTCAGTAGCGTCATCCTGTTCCCGTGGCTCACTCATGCTCGCACCTCATTTCCCTGAGACGGTCCGTATGCCTCGCTCATGACAACCGAGAAATTATCGTTCTCCCGACCTACTGATTTCTTAAGTCTGGTTGCATCGCTTCCGTAGGTAGCATCCATTCTGACGGTGGCAGAAATAATTGGTGTCACGGGTGGTGCTACGGCTGCGCATGGCTGTGCGTCAGTGGCAATCTCAGCATCCTCCTCCTCAAAGCTGGGGATTTTCCAACTCTCATCTGGAAGGTCGGCATACCACCGCGCCAACTCGCTGAACGGTACGAACCGCCCTACGTATGCGAGGTCGAAGCCAGCCGCCAGCCGAATGATCGTGCTCAGAGTCAGGTTTCCGTAGGAGGGGTCTACGGCCCGAGAGATCACGCCCTGCGAAAGCTTCGAGCGCTTCGCTAGTTCTTGCTGGTTTAGCTTATTCGCCTTCATGAGGGCACGCGCTTGATAGGGTACGGCCCGCTTGACATGGTCGGCGACGAACTCTTCTCGGTAGCGCTTGCTCCGGCGCAACTTCCTCCAGATGGAGTTAAACGTGTTCACGGATAGTCCCCCTCCCTTGTTCGAATAGCGCCTTGTACTGCAAAGCCAAATCGAAAGAGCTATGGCAGTTTCCGCCTGTCTTCTCACAGCCGAGCAAGATGATGAAGTCTCTCTCCTCTTGACGCCATACACCAACTGGCCGAAACCGTCGCTTGAATGACTTCCCGGTGGCAGGATGTCTCGCCATTACGGAGAATCTAAGCTCTCCCAGCCCTGCGTGATGCCTCTTGAGTAGATCGAATTCCTTCACTCTTTGATCAAGCCAATCGTCAACTGCCCGGAGTCTCAACAGGGTACCGTCAAAGGCAGCCTGCACCTCTTCATCTTGAGCCTCATACCACTCCCAGATCAGGTTGCGGCCATCCTCGGTCCAGTAGTCCTTGAACGTCCACGGGATCATCTTACACCAAACAGAAGAAATATGCAATATTGCATTTTACCATTTGGCAGTCAACATGTAATATTACATAATATGGATGTATGGTGTTGAAAACAAAAGGCCAGCCGAATCAGGCAACTGGCCTTGTCTGTGGAGGGCGTCCGCATGGTTGCGGGAGCGGTCTTAAAAAACAGCAGATCCTCGCCCAGGATTGGAGTTCGAATCTCCCGCCCTCCGCACAGTTTGTTCAGCTCCAAAGGTAGCGCTAACTACCCGCAGGGCTTATCCCAAGGCCGGAGCCAAAGGACAGGATTGTTCAGATCCACTGCCATTTTCGCTCAGACGGCCACGAAAGGCAAGAGCGAAAATGACCTGTCATTCCTGTTCCATCGATTGGGTGAAGGCCGGGGAGTCCTTGTGTTAGCGGTCGTACTTGACTACATGGGCTGCAATCCTGGCGCACCACCTGGATCGGATTCGTGGCGGGATGGTGAACCATCGCCACGCTAAGACCCCACTACCCAGCCTGCTGCCTACGCGGATACCCGCCTGGCCGATGTTACAATACCGCTGGCGCTTGGCACCCCGCGTCGCCCCCGATTTTGCTACGAGGAATCTAATATGAATAGCTTTCGCAGTTCTTGGGACCGTCGGCGGTTCTTGCTGGCGGCGGGACTCGCTTCGACCGTCGGTGTACTTCGCCCGAGCAATCTCTATGCCGCTTATCTGGCCGACCGTCACGGTGAGAGCTACCGGGCGCTCGGCGTACGCCCGCTGATCAATGCCGGCGGGACGTACACGACGCTGACGGGTTCGGTGATATCGCCGGAGGTTCGCGACGCGATGGCTGAGGCGTCCCGTTACTTTGTGCCGCTGATCGATTTGCAGCTTGCCGTTGGCGAGCGCATCGCAAAAATCGCCGGTGTTGAGGCCGCCATGGTGACTTGTGGCGCGACGAGTTCGATTGCCCTGGCGACGGCTGCCTGTGTGACACAAGGCGACCCTGAAAAGATTCAGCGCATTCCCGACACCACGGGGATGAAGAACGAAGTCATCATGGTGAAGAGCCACCGTATGGGCTTCGATCACGCGGCGCGCTCGATCGGCACGAAGATCATCGAAGTAGAAACGCCGGAAGAGCTTGAGAAGGCGATCAACGAGAAGACCGCCATGCTCTTGTTCGTGCATATCTTCGAGTCCAGAGGCAAGATCAACCGCAATCATTTCATAGCGGCCGGCAAGCGCCACAACGTTCCCGTGTTCAACGACGCGGCGGCCGAGCTGCCTCCGGCGACGAACCTTTCCGCGATCGTCGGAGAAGGGTTTGACCTGGTCGGCTTCAGCGGCGGCAAAGGGCTGCGCGGTCCGCAGGCGTCGGGGATCTTGCTCGGCCGTAAAGACCTGATCGACGCGGCGCACAAGAACAACAACCCGTTTAGCGATACGATCGGGCGCGCGATGAAGGTCGGCAAGGAAGAGATCATGGGCCTGCTCAAGGCCGTCGAGATCTACCACCAGCGCGACCATGACGCCGATCAAAAGCAGTGGCGCGGTTTCATGGAACGAATCGCGAAGATGGTGGGCGATGTGCCGTCGATTCAGAGCGAGGTTTATATCCCGGGTCCTGGCGGGCACCCCGTCCCCTATTTGCGCGTGAAGTGGGACCAGCGGAAAGTCGGCCTGACGTATTCCGAGTGCTCCGAAGCGCTGCAAGAGGGCGAGCCGCGCGTCGATCTGAATACGTCGGACAACGGATTGGAACTGGCGTCCTACAATCTGTTTCCAGGTGAAGAACGGATTGTCGGTATGCGGCTGCGGGAAGTTCTGCTGGCGGCGGCGAAGAAGGCTTAGATTCTGGTCTAGGATTGCGAGAACGAGGACAACGATATGAAGCGTAAGGATCGGCTATCGCGGCGCAACTTTGTGCAGGCGGGTGTGGTGCTGCCGGCGGCTGCATCGAGCGCGGCGGCGGCGGCGAGTGCTCCACGGATCTTTGAGTCGGCGAGCGTTTACGAGCGGTTGGGCGTGCGTACGTTCATCAATGCCGTCGGAACGATCACGACGTTTAGCGGCACGCTGATGTCGCCGCAAGTGAGAGCGGCGATGGATGAGGCGTCGAGTAATTTTGTTCTGATCCACGAGCTACAGGAAAAGGCGGGCAAGCGTATCGCCGAACTGACCGGCGCCGAAGCGGCGTTCGTCACCGCGGGCGCTTCCTGCGCGCTGTGCCTTTCGGCCTGCGCTGTCACGGCCGGCGATGACCGCGAGAAGATGCGGCGGCTTCCCGACGTGACGGGCATGAAGGACGAGATCATCATTCAGAAGATCCATCACACTTCGTACGATCACGCTTTTCGCATGGTCGGGGCAAAACTCGTTGATGTGGAAACGGCCGCGGACATTGCAAAGGCCGTGAATGAGAAAACGGCGGCGATGGCGTTTGTTCGGAGCCATCACGTGTTGGGCCACAAGGTGGGGCTTGAAGAATATGTCGAGATTGCGCACAAGCACAATCTACCGGTCATCCTTGATGCGGCGGCGGAAGTTCCGCCGGTCGAGAACCTTAGTAGGTTCGTGAAGATGGGCGTCGATATGGTCGCCTTTAGCGGCGGCAAGAACCTGCGGGGACCGCAATGCAGCGGCATCCTGATGGGCAAGAAAGAGTGGATCGATAAAGCGTACGCGAATGCGGCCCCGGCCAACTATTTGCCGCGCATCGCCAAGGTCGGCAAGGAAGAGATCATTGGTTTAGTGACGGCTCTGGAACTTTACATGCGCAAGGACCATGACGCCGAGCGCCGTGAATGGTATGCGAAGCTGAACCGGATCGCGGAGGGCCTGCAAGGTCTGCCGACCGTTTACACCGAGTTCATCCCGAACAACGACTTCAGTCATTCACCGCGGCTGTCGGTGCAGTGGGATGAAGAGAAGCTGGGCCTTTCCTTGAAAGACATGGTGCGGAAGCTGCGGGAAGGGAGTCCTTCGATTGAGGCTTCCGACATGCGGAGCTTCAACCCGCCGTGGAAAGGGCTCGGTCTGTTCCCCTACCTGTTGCAAGCGGGTGAAGAGACGATTATTACCAACCGCATTACGGAAATTGTCAGGGAGCACGCTTCTTAAAGGGCGAGATCGTTTTGGATACCGAGGGGCCCGCCGCGACCGAGTATGCGAGCGCCGGGCGCTATACGAATTTCCGTTGAGTTCTTACTTGGAACACGACCTCAAAGCATGCGAAACGAAATCTCAACCACCGTCAAAGCTGGCTACTCAACCCAAGCCGCCCTCAGCCTTCAGATTGCCGATAAGATTAATAATGGCCGCATCCAACTCTACTTTGCCACCGAATTGAATCCAGCCCAGAACACCGTCGCCGCAAACCCTCTTGAGATCTTTGCGAAACTGGATCGTCTTTCCAGAGGCGGCCGGCAAGCGTTGGATTTGACGAAGGCGGAAACCATCAGGCGAGCGCTCAGGGCCTGGGCGCAAAAGTGGTTTCGGGAGGGCAGAATCAGCGAACAAACACTAGCCGAGACACTCCATGGGATCAAGACGCCCGACTCGGTGAGCGCCTTTGCCCCCATTGTCTTCAGGCTTTCCGGCATCGTAGCGGCCGACATTGGTGCGGAGCCTGATGAATTCATTGCGTGCAACGAAGTCTGGAGCGCCACGCGTCGACTCAGTCGCGCCCACATGGGTGCACATCTGTAGGGCTTCGCGTTGGGTGTAGGATATAAGGAGAAAGTGGTTTTCATCCGATGAGTGAGACAACAGTGTCATACAACGCCACTTTGGGTAACCTCTCGTCCGCCTACTTGGCGATGTGGACCGCGCTCCAGAGCTTCGATTCCGAAGCGGATCGATGGGCGGAGCCGACCGATTTCGGTGGCCGAGAGGAGCGCATGCGGCGAGCACGGGAAGCACTCAAACGTGATCGCCCAGGAGTTCTGTTGCCGACCCCTGAGATCGAACCCGCTCTGAGCGAAGAGTTGGATGCGGACGCCGGAAAGTTTGAAGAGATTCTGTGCAAGCTCGAAGCGGGGGAGCCTTTCAGTCCCGCGATGCGGGCGTTTGCGGACCACCTTGGCTCGCAAGGATCGCTCCTCGCCGATGAGAGCGTTTCTCTCGCCCGCGTCGCTCAGACGTAGCCTACGGGGAACTCACTATCGCCTCGTCAGTAACTGCCGCGCCGTGCTTAGTTAGCAGCCGATAATCACCCGGAGGATGAGACCCTCGGGGTATCAAAGGGGCTTGCCGCGACCGCGTATACGAACGCCTGACCTCATACGAAATACGAGCTTCCGGTAGGGTGAAGTGCGGGCTAACGGTTCCCCGGAATTGATACGCGGCCTGCTACGCCCGAGTGGCTGATCGAACCGCGGCTGTCACTGCTGACGGTGAAGTCGCCAGCGATATTCTTTACGGAGATACTGCCCCGGCCGTCACTGATTGTGACGTTGCCGCCGATATCGCTCACCGAGATACTGCCGCCGCCATCCTTGATGTTGACGTGTCCCCGAACCTCTTCGACCTTCAGGCTGCCCGCGCCGTCTTTGACTTCGACGTCGCCGGCGATATGGATGATTTCGAGCGAGCCGGAGCCGTCATCGATCAGGAGTCCTGAGACATTAGCGATATCGAGAGAGCCGGACCCGTCGGTGACGTCAAATCGCAGCGACGCGGGGGCTTCGATCTTCAGGTCGAGCGTTCCGACTTCACTCCAAGGCCGGCCTTGCGGCGCGATGGCGCTGATCTCGATTTCGCTTCCGCTCGGCTCGGCTCGTAGGTTGATGCCTTCGAGAAGGTCTTCCTTGAAAGAGCAGGCTTCGCCGGTTACGCGCACCTCGGTGATATCATCCCGGCCTTGAATCGTAAGTTGACCCGACCAGGTGTGTACCTTGATGGAGCGTATACGCGCCGCGTCGAGCGTGACTGAGCGGGGCGCGCGGAACTTGCACTCGTCCGTGAGGCTGCTGACCGCCTGGCAGCCGGCGGCGGCTAGCGCTAGTGCGATGGCGAGCAGGTAGGTCGTCTTCATGGCGGGCTCGGGACCGTGGGAACGGCGGTGGTCTGTCGGAAGGGAATACGTCTGACTAGTCGTGGTTGTTCCCGAGTGGCCCCACACCATTCTTGCGTGAGACGGCGTGTCAGTCAATCGGGGTTAGGCGTACTTCGAAAGAGGGTGCTACCTGGGTACAATGTAGGCCTAGGCCAGGCGCAAAGGGGTGGCGAAACTTGTGGGCCGAGAGGGTGTCATTCGGATGGCTCGTAAGAAGGTAACCAAGACCGCCCAGGCACGGCTTCAGCAGCCCTCTCCGGCCGTGGCGGGAGTTCCCGTTAAGGTGCCGTCGGGCTGGATTATCTCTCCGTTCTGGGACAGCTTTCTCTTCATTGGCGCACCGCTGGTTGTGATCGCGGCGTTCCTCCCGCTGCGCGGCGTGATGAGTTCCGAGCAGATTGCGATCCTATCGCTTGCGTTCTTCACTTTCGGTCATCACTTCCCAACGTTTCTGCGGTCCTACGGCGACCAGGAATTGTTCCAGCGCTTCCGGTGGCGGTTCCTGCTGGCGCCGCCCATCCTGTTTGGAACGGCGATGTGGTTCAACAGCCGCGACCTGCATGGGCTGCTGCTGTTCGTCGCGGCATGGGACATCTGGCATGTCCTGATGCAGCACTACGGCTTCATGCGGATTTACGATTCGAAGGCCGGGGCGGTCGGCAAGTTGACTTCGTGGCTTGACTGGGGGTTTGCGATCTCGTGGTACATCACTTTGATCGCGGCGAGCCCGCACTACAGCCACAATATGCTGAGCCGCGCCTATCAGAGCGGCCTTCCGTTGATCGAGCCGGGGGTCGTCAGCGGCATTCGCATGACCCTGTGGGCGGTGACGGGAGCGCTGACCCTGGCGTACGTGGGATACCACATGAACCTGTGGCGCTTGGGGCGTCCGGTGAGCTTCAAGAAGCTGATTTTGATGGGAATCTTTCTGGGAGCGACGTACTACCTGTATGTCGTGATCGACGATTTTCTGGTTGGGTTCACGGTTTGGTCAGCGTTTCATTGCATCCAGTATTACGGGATTGTTTGGGTGTTCAACCGCAACCGGGTGGACAGGCATGCGGCGGTGACGTCGTTTGTGAAGTTTCTGTTCCGGCCGCACTGGGGATTGGCGATCCTGTACACGGCGTTGATCTTCGGGTATGGGAGTATCAATCTGCTGCCAGGCTATATCAGCAGCGACATGCTGGGGCGTACGCTGATTGCGCTGATCTTTACGTCGAACGCGCTGCATTACTACTACGACGGATTCATCTGGAAGATGCGCGAACCGGAAACGAGGGAGGCGCTTGAGATCGGCTTGGCGGAAGAGCCGGGCCGCACGAGGCTGGCGGCGGCGAAAGCCCACGTCCAGAGCGCTGTCCGGCAGATGCGCTCAAGGCGCAGCGGGATGATTCAGGCCGCCTATCTAACCGCGATCGTTATTGTGCTCGCAACATTCGAGATGAATGCCCCTGACCGTGACTTGACGGCTATGGAATCTCTGGCCGCGGCGGTGCCCGATGTCGGTGATGCCCACTACAACTTCGGGAACGCGCTATGGCGACAGGGCCGCCACACCGAGGCGATCACGGAGTACGGCAAGGCGGCCGAACTGATGCCGGAGTCATCGAAGGTCTTCAGTAATTGGGGCGGCGTGTTGGCGGAAACGGGTGACTACGCCGGCGCGATTGAAAAGTATAAGCAGGCGCTCGGGTTGCGGGATGGCGCGGATGCCGTTGTGGAATCGGCGTCGCGCTCTCCGCTGATTCCCGGCGGCGCGTATAGCCGTGACGCGTCGTTCTCGACGATCCACACGAACCTGGGTGACGCGCTGGCGCGTAGCGGCCAGCCAGAGCAGGCGCTGGAACAGTACCAGGCGGCGCTTGCGGCTGATCCTCAATCGGCGAAGATTCATGCCGGCATTGGGGCGACTCTTGGCGACATGGGGCGCTTTGACGAGGGTGTGCAGGCACTTGAGAAGGCGGTGGCGTTGGATCCTGCGTACGCGACGGCGCACATCAATTTGGCATCCTTGCTGGCCTACTTGGGAGAGACGGAGCGTGCCCGCCGCCACTACCAGCTTGCTTTCGACAACGGCGACGCCCGTATTCGAGCGGCGGCGGAAGCGGCCATGCAACAGCTCCAGGATTCACCATGACAGGGGGGGACGCCGCGAACAGTTTGGGCAGATACCGGCGGTATCTAAGATCTCTTGCGCTGTGTGTGTGGTGCCTGGGCTTGTTGCAGGCGGCGCTGATTCCCGCCTCGCCCGCGGGGGCCGAGAACGCACGCTGGGATTTTCTGGTAACGAACCTTGATGTCTTTCCCGGAACCGAGCAATTCTTTGAGCCCGATGACAAGCTTTTCTGGCGCCTCAAGAAGAACCTTCGGAAGGTGCAGGCTTCCGAGAAGCTGCCGGAGATTGAGTTCCCGTTCCGTGTGTCGACGAACGCGGAAGGCCGCCGCGTCGTCCCGGGAGATGCAGCGTTGGACAAGAGGGGGTTGGGCAAGGGGGGGCCGGGTAAGACCGTACTTTTCCTCGGAGATTCGTGCACTTTTGGCATCCCGGTTAACGATGACGAAACTTTTCCGGCGCGGACGAGGGCGAAGCTTGCCGCCGAATCAGCGGTAGAAATCCATGCCGTCAATGCCGGAGTGCCGGGGTATTCCGTCTTCCAGGGGCGTTTGCTGCTGGAGCAGTTTGCAGAGCCGGCGGACATTGTCCCCGACATCGTGGTCGTCACGTTCTGGGCGAACGGACGGAGCATCTGGGATCACTTGAGTGATGCCGAACATGTGGAGTTGCTGGCCGCCGAACGCAGCGGTGAATTCAACAGCCTGCGCTTAACTCGTCTTTGGCGGCGGGCTACGCCGGGGAACCGCCAGCGTCTGAACGACGAGGAGTTTGCCGAGCAGTTGCGCTTGATCGCCGCTTGGTGCCGCGAGAAGGGAAGCACGGCGGTGTTTCAGGTCTGGCCCACGCAGCGGCAGACAACGGGCGCGCCTGACGTCGATCGACAGCAGATCATTCGGCTTGTCGGCCGCGAGCAGAAGGTAACGGTCGTCGACTTAGTCCCCACGTTTCGTTTGACCGGTGACCCCGGCCTGTTCGTCGACAACATCCATTGCACGCGCGAGGGGTATGACTTGGCGGCGCAAGTGCTGAGTGATGCGTTGGCGGAGTTGCTAAAGAAATGATGCGGGGCGGCCGGCTCGGGATCTTGTTTCTGCTCTCCGTCGTCAGCTTGGCCGCCGACGACAGCGCGGCCGGCTACGTTGATGCGGCCACCTGCCGATCGTGCCACACCAGCATCTACGACGAGTATGAGAAGACGACGATGGGCCGGGCTTTCTCCTTGCCTGATGCCGCCGGAACGATCGCGGATTGGACGAAGAACAACACTTACTATCACGAGCCTTCGCGGCGCTACTACGAAATGACCGAGCGCGGCGGCAAGTTCTTCATGCGGCGGTATCAGAAGGATTCGCGCGGCCGCGAAGTCCATTCGCTCGAAAGGCAGGTGACCCATGTGATGGGGTCGGGCAAGCGGGCGCTGACCTACATTCATCGCTCGCCGGACGGACGAATGATCGAGCTGCCGGTGGGCTGGTACTCGCGGGAAAAACAGTGGGCCATGTCGCCAGGGTACGACAAGCCCGATCACGCCGGCTTCACGCGGGCGATCACGAACCGTTGCATGTTTTGCCACAACGGGTATCCTCTCGAAGAGCTCAAGACAAACCGGCCCGGGTGGGACCATGATCCCCGTTTCCCCGACCTGCTTCCGATGGGTATTGACTGTCAGCGCTGCCATGGACCCGGCGAGGCTCACGTGCAAGAGGCCGCGCGGCCCGAGTCGATCGAGAAAGTGCGAGCCACCATCGTCAACCCAGCGCGCCTCAGCAACGAACGGCAGTTGGATGTATGCATGCAGTGCCATCTTGGCACGCCGTTCCGCAGCCCCAAGTCGAGTCGGCGTTTTGGCCGCAAGTTTTACTCTTACCGGCCCGGTGAGCCACTGGGTGACTACGCGGTCCACTTTGACTATGCGGAGGGTACGGGCCACGAGGACGATTTCGAAATTGTGAGCGCGGCCTACCGCCTGCGGAAGTCGGCTTGCTTTCTCGCGAGTGAGGGGGCCCTCACTTGCACCACTTGCCACGACCCCCATAAATCGCTCGCGGCTGATCAAAGCGTCGAGCATTATCGCGAAGCCTGCATTGGTTGCCACAACGGCGAGAGCCACTTCGAGCAGCAGGATTGCATCGCCTGCCATATGCCCCAGCGCCGTACGAAAGACGTCGTCCGCATCGTGATGACTGACCACCTGATTCAGAGGGACAGACCTGATCGCGACCTACTGGCGCCGATGGAGGAAGAGCCGGATGGGGGGCAGGATTTCGAGGCGGCGGCGGCGCTTTACTTGCCCGCGGAGCTGAGTCCCGAGTTGCGCGAGGTCTATCTCGGCACTGCCGAGGTGCTGGAATCGGCGAACCGCGAAGCCGGTGTCAAGAGATTGACGGAAGCGCTGCAACACGCTGATGTGCGTGCTCCCGAGCCTTGGTTTGAACTGGCCCAGGCGCTGGTAAAACTCGGACGCCTGCCGGAGGCGAAGTCCAACTTCGAAAAGGTATTGGAGCTCGACCCTTTGTTTGTTCAAGCGCACAACAATTTTGGGAACGCGTTGGCGGATATGGGTCAGACCGCGGAGGCGATTGATCATCTCAAGAAAGTGATCGAACTGGATGCCAAGTTCGAGGCGCCAACAGCGGATGCCTACAACAACCTGGGCCTTGTTTACGTCGATCTGAGAAAATATGACGAGGCTGAACAGGCATTTCGTGAAGCTATGCGGGTGAACCCGCTGTTCGCCGACGCGCATCTGAATCTCGGCACGTTGTTCTTCCAGAAAGGCCGCTATGCCGAAGCGGCGGCTGAGTTTGAGCAGGCACTCGCTGTTGATCCCGGCGTCGTAACGGCGAGGAACAACTTGGGGCTGACGTTGGCGGCTTTAGGAAGGCTGGCTGAAGCGGTAGAGTACTTGGAGCAGGTGGTTCGAGACGGGGATGAGGCTCTGGGCAAAGCGGCCCAACAAGCCCTTGAGACGATCAAGTCGTCTATGCGCTGAGTTGCATCATCCGGGATGTGGGCCGGACCAGGGCAGGTTGCTTCCGATCGTTCTCTACAGTTTCTGGCGCTTTTAGCTATGAAGGAAATCGTACTCAATAAACCGGGCGAGTTCGCCGAGCGCACAGCGGTGCGCCCCGTGGCGTCTGATGCGAACGCGCTGGTGCGAGTTCGCAGGATCGGCGTATGCGGCACGGATCTGCACGCGTTTGCGGGGCGGCAGCCTTTCTTTACGTATCCGCGGGTGCTGGGGCATGAGCTGGGGGTTGAGGTTGTTGAGGCGCCGCCGAATGAACGAGGTTTGCGGGCGGGTGATCGCTGCGCGGTCGAGCCTTACATGAGTTGTGGAAGGTGTCGCGCCTGCGAGTTGAAGCGGCCCAACTGCTGTGCCGCGTTGGAGGTGCTTGGCGTGCATGTTGACGGTGGCATGCGGTCTTTGCTGAGCGTCCCCGTTGAGTTGCTTCACCGATCGGAACAGCTTTCTCTCGATCAGCTCGCGTTGGTCGAGACGCTGGGGATCGGCGCGCAAGCTATATCCCGAAGCGGGGCCGAGGTTGGGGAGACGGTTTTGATTGTCGGCGCCGGGCCGATTGGGTTGGCTGTGATGCAGTTCGCGCAACTGACGGGCGCGCGGGTGCGGGTGTTGGAGTTGAATGATTCGCGGCGAGAGTTCGTTCGCGGTTTAGGGGTGGACGCGATCGCGGAGTTTGACGGCGAGGCCTCGGATGTTGTGTTCGATGCCACCGGAAACGCCGCGGCGATGGAAGCAGCGTTTGATTACATCGCGCCGGGCGGGCGGTTAGTGTTGGTGGGGCTGGTACAGGGGCGGATTTCGTTTGACGACCCGAACCTGCACCGCAACGAGATTACCGTTCTTGCGAGCCGCAATAGCTGCCATGAATTCCCCCGCATTATCGGGTTGATTGAAGAAGGCGAGATTGATACGACCCCCTGGATTACGCATCGGCTCGAGTTGGAGGAAGTGCCGGAGCGTTTTAAGGACTTGCCTGGGGGAGCGGGCTTGGTCAAGGCGATTGTCGATGTAGGCGACGCGGACTGACCCTTGGGGGCGGGGTTGTTCTGCGTTTTCGGATGGGCCGACACGGTTGTTCGCGCCATTGATGTGACGGTAGAGTCTCTGGGAAGAGAGAGCGCGGCGAGGAACGGATGACGACCGCGCACGGCGTTCCTACGCCGCTCCTAAGTTTGAAACGGACTGACGACATATGAGCTACAACCATGCCGATCCCGAACCGATCGCCGAGGCCGAGATACTTCGCCCGGACGCCGAAGAAGACGACGAGGTGCTGGGCGAGCGGCTGCTGCAACTCTTTCTCGACACTGATGGCGTTTTTCGTTGGTATGAGGAGGACGAAGCGAGCGAGGTTAGCGGCGCAACGTTGCACGGAGCCCTGCAGCAGGCCGAATCACTTTGGGACGGTTTTCAGCTCGTCGAGTATGGGGGAGAGCCTGTGACGCCGGGCGGTATTCTCGACGACGTCTACGCGGCGGATGCCCTTGAAGATCTTGAGGACGACGGCTGAGGGAAAATCGGACGGAACGTTGGGGGACATCCTTGACAGATACCTATCATGGATGTCCTCGACTTTCCAATGTATTCACAACTTCCGCAGCTTTCCGTTTGGGCGGGCTGCGCGGTATTTGATGCGCGGGAATGAGTTCGTGGTTATCTGGACTGGTTGACCCTTGGACTTTCTTTTCTCCGAAACCAGAAGCACAGACCTGAAAATAGTGCCAACCCTGCGAGGGGAAACTGAATGTCGACGGACCTGACGGCATCGGGAATCATCGTGGCGACGATACCCAGAATTAGAACCGTAGAGATCTTGAAACTGAACCGTCGAGACAGAATCCACGCGAAGAGCGAGCCGGAAAGGCCCATGCTCACGCCAATAGATATTCTTCCCAGTAGCAGGGCGCTCCGTGACGGGTCTGGCCACCCCCAGCCGAATCCGCTGCAAGCAAACAAGACTACGAACTGAAAAATGGCCGTAACGACAACTGCTAGCAGCAGTCGGGGCAATCTGACGTATCTCCAACCGAAAATCAATAACGGCAGGACTATCGCCAGCATCACCAGGGCCAGTATTGTCAGCGGTCCCCAGTCAATCATTGTTTGGCAGCCCCGTGTTGCCGTCCGTGTTAAACCGGAGGGTAATACCTGCGCTCGTGTCGCTGGCCACGGGATCATCGTAGCTGAACTGGGAAGTTCGAGGTCAAGAGCCCTCACCCTCTTGGCCTCTGGTGTTGACGCGAGGCGAGCGGCGATACCAGCCGTTCAACGACTGCCCTTACCGGCGCCAAGCCGCGTAAACGCGGATCTGGCCGAAGCGCTGTCGTAAGAGAAGTGTCGATACGGACAGGCGGGTTATCGATGGTTGTGTTGGGTATCCGGTGAGTTTGATTCCGGGGGGCCGACGGTGCGGCGGGTTTGGTTGCCTTGGTTGAGATTTTGGCGGCCAAGCCCGTCACTGGCGTTCTGGGCTCAGAGGGCGCTGTGTGGCGGCAGCGGTGGCCTTCGAAAGCGGTTTCCTGAGGGTTCTTCTGTTCTACGAGCGCGAGTGGGTATCGAGGCGATGAATCGTTGCTGCTTCCATGGCGGGCCAGTCGATTTGTACGCCGAGGCCGGGGCCGGAGGGGGCGACGACGTGTCCGTCGGGCTGGGTGCGGATGACGTCGTGCATGCCGTACTCATAGGGTTCCCAGGGGACGGGTTGTTCGTAGTAGGTGCATAGCCCGGTGCCAAGCGCCAAGTGCAGGTTGGCGGCTGAGATGAGGGTGTTGCCCCAGCACATGATCTCGCAGCGCAAGCCGGCGGCTTCGGTCAGGGAGAGATACTTTCGGGCCGGCGTGAATCCGCCGCAGACGGTGAGGTCGGTCCGCGCCGCTGACCAACACCTGGTCTCGAGAGCGTGCTGGAACGCGGGCAGGTCCTGAATCCAGTTCCCCGACGGAAGGATGGGCACGCCGACGCGGCTGGTCAGCGCGCGGTAACCAGGCAGATCGTAGTCCATCAGCGGCGCCTCGAACCAGGTGAATCCCAGGTCAGCCAACTCGTGGCCTACGCGCAAGGCGCTCTGCAGGTCGTAGTTGTTTTCGACGTCCAGCATGAAAGTAATGCCGGCGGGGAACTCCTTGCGCACGGCGCGGGCCAACGCGATGTCGTTCTCGGGCAAACACCAGCAATGAAACTTCACGGCGCGGAAGCCGAGCGCAATCATTTCTTCCACAAAGCGGAGATACGACGGGATATCGGCTAACAGCGGCGTGCTGGCGTAGGACGGAATGCGGTCCGTCGCGCCGCCCAAGAGCTGATAGATGGGCAATCCGGCCACTTTGCCCATCAAATCCCACAAAGCGATGTCGATCGCAGCGAGGGCTTGCGGTGGGAGCGGAAAGACTCGCGACCACAGACCGCGCCACAACGTTTCGTGCGACAGCGGGTCTTTGCCGAGCAGGGCGGGGATCATGTGCCGCAGCGTTTCGCAAGTGTAGCGATCGTAATCGTAGGACGTGTAATTTGATACGCCGCCGACGCCCTCAACGCCGTCATCGGTCGTGATCCGCACGATTGTGTTGGTCATGTACTGCTCTTGAAGATCGTGCGACCACGTAAAACGCTGAACGCTTGGCGCCACGACACGAACTTCAACGCGCTCGATTTTCATAGGACCGTCCTTCTCGATTGTCACCGCCGGGAAGGCCGTGGCGGTGGTGAGAGCGTTTCTGTATGGAGAATGGTTTCCGGTAGGGGTTGTTCGGGGCTTGCGTGGATCGAGGCTCCAGCGTTTCGGCCGCTATTCGACGATCAATTCGCCCTTCATCTTGCCGTGCCCAAATCCGCAGAACTTGGAGCATTTGAATGGAAAGGCGCCGGCCTGATCAGCCTTGAATTCTATCGTTACTGCTTCGCCCTTTGGCAGCTCGCGCTCGATCCCGAAAGCCTCTAATTTGAATCCGTGCTTACGGTCGAGGGCGGTGATGACTAACCGGATGGTCTCGCCGGGATGGACTCGAATTTCCCTTGGCGAAAACTCGTATTTCTTCGCCGTCATCGTGATCTCGCGGACTTGTTCGGCCCCGGTCGGCTCATTCTGGGCGAGCAGGACGGCCGCGCCCGCTGCGAAGAGAACCGCGATGGCCACCGTGGCCGTCAAACGCACCAGATATTTCTGTATGGCCGCCATTCATACCTCCAGTTCTCTGCCAGCACGCAAAGCAAGTGAACCTCCGAGAGAGTGGATTCGATTTCGACCGGCAGGGCTCAGTATATACCCGGAGATAGACCGTAACCGCTATTGGCAAGGTCTTCGGCACACTGAACGCCGCGCATTACGAACGGGGCGCCGATAGAAGTTACGACGGGATTGCGTTCGCGCGCTTTGGACTGGAATGGCTGACCGGCGCGGAGTGGATCCGGTTAGTCGAGGGGCTCGTTGCGGAGTACGGACAGGCCGTTGTAGGTGAAGAGGCGGGCGGCGTGGGCGGCGCCGATGAGGTTCGCGGTGCGCCGGAAGCCCTCGATCAATAGCGGAGGGCGCTTGACGGGGTCGTGGGCGTCGGAGGCGACGAAGTGTACCAATCCTTCTTGCAGGAGCGCTTGCGCGGCGGTCTGAGCGCGGCGTCCCATACGGCCTGAAAGTGAGTCGGCGGTGATTTGCAAGAGGCAGCCATCGCGGACCCATTGCGCCAGCCGCTCACGCTGCTCCCACAGAGCCGGATAGCGCTCGGGGTGAGCCAGGACCGGGATGAAGCCTTGATCTCTGAAAAGCTGCAAGGCATGATCGAGACTTGGCGGGGCGCATCGCGGCATCATCTCGACGAGCACGTAGCGGCTGCCGTTGAGAGAGTAGTCGGAAGGTTTTTTGCGAAACAGCCGCATGGACTCGTCGCTCAGCTGGACTTCGCATCCCAGGAAGGCCATGAAGTCTTCGGGGGCATGTGCTTCGAACGATTTAAGTTGGCGGCGAGCTTGGGCGGCGTCGAAAGGAAACCGGAAGCTGCAATGCGGCGTGGCGATGGCGGCCATGATGCCGCCCGAATAGGCCGCGATCGCCATCTGACGAGAGACATCAATGTTGGTGGGGCCATCGTCGAGGCCGGCAAGCAGGTGGCAGTGAATGTCGACGAACCCCTTGACGCCCATCCAGGGCGGGAGTTTGGGTGGCGGGAGTTGGAGCGGCTGGTAGTCAGGCGGCTGAGAGCTGGGCGGCGGGGAGGGTGCGGCGATGTTCATGGCGGTCTTGCGGTTCCCATCGGCGAATTTGGCCTGGAATAACAGTGATGGCCCGGAGCATGCCGGCGGCTCGGCGGCGACGGCGGCGAGTGTCAAGGTAAAGCAGCAGCGCGTGGATGCCGATTTCTGACGGAGTTGGCCCTGTATCCTTCATACCCTTCCCATGTCAGTTCTCGGGCTCACGTCAGTTCTCAGCCGAGACGCTTTGCCGGCCGTGAGGCGACGTTTCTGCATTTTCCGTTCTGGTTCGCCTTGCTGGCGGGTCTGTTGCTGCTGCTGACGGTCAACGCGCTGGATGACGACCGTGTCTCGGCACTAGCGGCGGGGGGCATGTTGTTGTTGTCGTTGGGGCTGTGTTTAGGGGTGCTGCGGTTGAATCCGCTTTCGCCCGCGATGGTTTACCTGTATGTGTTCGGGCTGTTCCATTTGGGATTGGTTCTGCCGTGGGCGCTCGGAATCCACTCGAGTGTACTGCCGTATTGGATGTTGCGGAATCGCCTCTCGCCGGCGCTGACTCTGGTTGTCGTTGCCCTAACGGCTTTCCAAGTCGGGGCGACACTGGCCGCGAGCCGCTGGGGACGTACGGCGGAAAGTTCGGCCGCCCGGCCGCGCTGCCACAATACAGGGCTGTATCACCTGGGAATGGTGGTTGTAGCGCTGGGGTTTGGGCTGTTTGGGTGGGGGATTCGAAACATCGGATTTGGGCGCTTTCTGGATGCGAGCTACATCGATACGTTTGAGTTGGTTCAAATGTATGACCCGCGTTTCTTCATAACGAGTTTGACGTTCGTCCCGGTGGGGCTTTACATCGCGGCGGCGGCAGCGCCGTGGCGCCGGAAAGTGGTGGTGCTGGTTGCGGCGGCATTGTGGTGCTCGCTGATCTTCTTCCTCGGGTTTAGCAGCCTGTGGTGGAAGTCCCACATTGAAACAAGAGTCGATAAACTTGTTCTATGGCAATGGGAC
>JAQBUE010000056.1 GCA_027624045.1 Acidobacteriota bacterium | reverse complement strand
CGCCTGCCCCGACCGCTGCGTCTTCAGGATCATCTTGTATTGGAAACACTCCCTCCTTTCAGGATCATCTTGCATTGGACAACTCTGGCGCAAGCGACAAGAACAGAAGCTCTCTACAATAGTTGAGCGAGGGGCTGGACCATCTCCGCACCCCGAACCACTCCGTTCTTCATGCCCTTCCCGACCCCACTGCCCGCGCACATCGCCGGGAAGCCTATCGATGTTCTTATTCTGATTCCCGTTTTCGACGATTGGGAAGCACTCGGAAAGCTACTCCCTCAACTCGACGAAACACTCGGTAAGAGCCCCTACCGGCCGCGTCTGCTTGTGGTCGATGACGCGTCCACCGAACCGGGATCGAGGGAAGCGCTGAGCGGTCCGTTTCGTTCGATCCGCAACATCAGCCTGCTGACCCTGCGCCGGAATCTGGGGCATCAACGAGCTATTGCGGTCGGGCTCGCCTACGCGGAAAAGCATCAGCAAAGCGACGTCGTTGTTGTAATGGACGCGGACGGGGAAGACGCCCCAGCCGATGTGCCGCGGTTGATCAAGTGCGTGCTCGACAAGCAGTCAACTCGCATCGTCTTCGCGGAGCGCACACGCCGATCCGAGAGCGGCCTCTTCCAGCTGTGTTATCGCCTCTATCAGATTGTTCATTTGCTACTGACAGGGATTCGCGTCCGCGTCGGGAACTTCAGCGCGATTCCAGGGCGGCTGCTCACTCGTCTAATAGCGGTTTCGGAGATATGGAACCACTACGCCGCCGCGGTATTCAAAAGCCGTATCCCGTACGAAACCATCCCAACCCGCCGTGCCCAGCGTCTGGCGGGACATTCGCGAATGAACTTCGTAGGACTGGTCATCCATGGCTTGAGCGCCTTGTCCGTCCACGGCGAATTGATTGGGGTACGCCTCATCGTCGCGACGACAGTTTCGGTTGGCGCGATCGCGGTTGTGACTGCCATTGTGTTTTCATCCGATCGCGTTGCGTTGGCCCTCCCCGCTTGGACGCCGCTTCTGTCCGTAATCATCATGGGTTTGCTGCTCCACCTCGGATTCTTGGCGGCTATCTTCGTCTTCATCATTCTGCAAGCTCGTGTGAACGCGAGCTTTCTGCCTGCTCGGGACTACCAATACTTCATCGAGAGCGTTGAAAGGATTTCTGATGCCGCGCCCGACTCGTCATCCGCGGCTCAATGAAAGCTCGGCGCCAGGCGTCCGCATGACTGACTTCCAATACATCGGGAGCGAGTTGGAAGTCTTCCAACACGCCGTGAACTGGAAGAAGTACTACCGTTCCCACATCCGTCAATATCTCGCCGGGAACGTGCTCGAAGTCGGCGGCGGCATCGGCGCGACAAGTCAACTTCTCTGTAGCGGCGGTGAGGAAAGCTGGACGATTCTTGAACCCGACGCTGGGCTACTGGATCAGACGCGTTCCCGATTCGCCGCGAAGCCGCTACCGGCCGCGTCCGAAATGATTCAGGGCACGCTCGCGGAATTAGCGCCAGGGCGCGCCTTCGACGCCGTTCTCTACATTGATGTGCTCGAACATATCGAGGACGACCGTTCCGAAGTGCGCGTGGCGGCAGAGCGCGTCGCGCCAGGCGGTTACTTGATCGTCTTGGCGCCGGCCCATAACTACCTGTTCTCTGAGTTCGACCGCGCGATCGGTCACTTTCGCCGCTATTCGCGCCACTCCTTGCTGCAACTGCGGCCGCCGGGCCTCGATATTGAAAAGGCGCTGTATCTCGATTCTGTCGGAATGTGCGCCTCACTGGCCAACCGAGTTTTTCTGAAGCGCAGCCGGCCGACCCTCAACAACATCCTGTTCTGGGATTCGTACCTCGTGCGAGCGTCCCGTTGGATCGATCCGGTTCTGCGCTATTCTTTGGGCAAGTCGGTGCTCGTGGTTTGGCATAAACCTGATCGCACCGCAGCCTGAACACCTGTGAGTTGACTCATGACACGAACGATAATATTGTTCCTACTCAGCGGACTTCTCGCGCTCTTGCCCGCCCAACAGTCCTGGTATCCGCACGAGGGCGGCCTGCTGAAGTACCGCGTCAACATCCGCTTTGGCGAGGAGCCTGACACGATGCCCGCCGGCTGGAAGTTCGGGCGCGTCTCGGCTGTCGCTGAAGACAAAGACGGCTTTGTCTACGTCTTCCATCGCGGCCCCAAAGCCGACCCCGTCGTTGTCTTCGACGCCAAGGGCAACTACGTACGGTCATTCGGACGCGGCATGTTCGGCACGCCACACGGCCTGCGTATCGACGAGGAGCAGAACGTTTGGATGACCGATGTTCGGCATCACGTCGTCATGAAGTTCACGCGCGAAGGTGAATGGCTTCAGACGATCGGCAATCAGGGCAAGCCCGGGCTCGATGAATACAGCTTCAATCGTCCGGCCGATATCGCCTTCGGTCCTGATGGGTCGCTATACGTCGCCGACGGCTACGGCAATTCACGAGTCGTCAAGTACACGCCGCAAGGGAAATACATCACCCAGTGGGGCAGCCCCGGCAAGGGGCCGAGCCAGTTTGACACCGTTCATTCCGTCGCCGTCGACTCGCACGGATTCGTCTTCGTAAGCGACCGTGAGAACAACCGCATTCAGATCTTCGACGCCAATGGCAAGTACCTGAAGGAATGGAACCATCTCGGAGCGACCCAGAACATTTTTGTCACGCCCGACGACCAGATGTGGATCATCACCCACCGCGACAATATCGAAAACATCACCTACGACACGCTCGCGGGCCGCATCATGAAAATCGACAAGCACAGCGGCAAGATCCTCGGCGCCATGGAAAGCCCTGGCCACTGGATTCACGTTACACCCGCCGGTTTGATCTTTATCGGCAGCCTGACAGGCAACGTGTTCCGCTGGTATCCGGGTTGGCTCGAGCGGGGCCTCGGCGCCGACGAAGCCTTGCGGCCCCCGAACTAGCCAACGCCTACTCTAGGTTGGGCTGACTCGGCCCCTACTCCGCCGCCTTCTCGCCGGCCTCGAGCGCTTCCACTCGGTTCTTGAGGGACAAGACTGTCTTGTTGAGTTCCGGCAAGCGGTTGTAGACGGCGGTACAACGGAGCCAACGGCGGTTGTCGATTGACGGCGCGCCCGAAATCTTCTGTCCATCGGGGATATCGACGCCGACGCCTGTTTTGGCGGTCATCACAACGTTGTCGCCGATCGTCAGATGACCGATGACGCCGACTTGTCCGGCGAGGATACAGTTGTCGCCCAACGTCGTGCTGCCCGCAATGCCGGACTGCGAACAGATGATCCCGTTCTCGCCCACTGTCACAGCGTGTCCGATCTGTACGAGGTTGTCGATCTTCGTACCTTTGCGAATACGTGTCTCCCCAATCGCGGCGCGGTCGATGCAACTGCCGGCCTGAACCTCGACATCATCTTCGAGAACGACCTTGCCGGCCTGAACAATCTTGTAGTGCGAACCGTCGTCCTGCTGCGCGAAACCGTAGCCGTCCGTCCCGATGATGGCTCCGTTTTGCAGAATCACGCGGTCGCCGATCTCGCAAAACTCCCTCACCACGGCATTGGAGTGCGCGGTGAAATCGTCACCGATCTTTGCACCGCGATAGATCGTCACGTGCGGATGAATCACGGCATTCTTGCCGACGACGACATCGCCGGAAATCACGGCATACGGCCCAATGCTCGCGTTGGGGCCGATCACCGCCGATTCGGCCACGACCGCCGTTGGATGGATTTCGGCCGCCGGAACGGGAGCCTGATAGAACAGTTCGAGGGTGCGGGCGAAGTCTAGATAGGTGTTGTCGGAAATCAGCTGGGCAACGTCGAGGCCGGGCACTTCCTTGTCGATAATCACCGCGGCGGCGCGGGTCGAGCCCAGTCGCTGCCTATAGCGCGGATTCGCCAAGAACGTCAACTCGCCGGGCCCGGCATTGTCGAGACCGGCAACACCGCTGATCTCGGTATCCCCGTCGCCAACGAATCGGCGTCCGAGATGCTCAGCGATTTCTTTGAGTTTCATGGCGGATCCTTTCAATAGAAACCTCGACGCTTCGACACAGGATGCGGGCACCTGTAAATGCGCGGAAGGACGAACGGTTACGGGCCATCCACCGCCCGCAAGCAGCTACGAGATAGCTTGCAAGTACCAGTTCAGAATATCATCGCCCCAGAGCGTGACCAGGATGCCTGTCGCGCCAAGATACGACCCAAAAGGCAGAGCATAGTCCCATCCCTTGCGGGTCAGCAGAACAACCACAATGCCCACCAGCGAGCCGAGGATCGAGCCGAGGATCAAGGTCATCAGCGTCGTACCGAAGCCCCAAAAGGCTCCGATCATGGCCACCATCTTGACGTCGCCAAACCCCAGACCTTCCACGTGGCGTAGCCGATAGTAACCTTCGCCCAACAGAAAGAGAAATCCGGCGATCAACAGCGACGCGGCAAACGACTCCAGCACCGAAACGACCCACGGCGGATACTGCTTGTCGAACAACAGCAGCACCAGTTTCAAAGGGCCGCCGCCCAAGTGGAGGAATGGACTCAACAGCCATCCGATCACCATCCCGCCAATCGTAATCTCATCCGGCAGAATGTATTCGCTCCAATCCGCGAAGATCAGCACCAACATCATGGAGCCGAATAAGGCGAGTTTGAGACCGACCGGATCGAGACCGTGCTGCCAGAAGACGTAGGCGTACAGCAAACCGTTCAGCAATTCGACCACGGGGTATTGCGGCGAGATCACCGCCCGGCAATAGCGGCACTTCCCCCGCAGCAAGGCATAGCTCAGTAGGGGGATCAGATCGCCCCAGGCAATCGTTTTCTCGCAAGAGGGGCAATGAGAGCGTGGCGCAACGACTGACTCGTCGCGCGGCCAACGAAAAATACAAACGTTGAGAAAACTCCCGACGAGCGAACCCAACAGGAAGAAAAAGACTAGGGCGGGAATCAGGGGGATCGTCACTCGGCGGCGGAGGGCTCCCGCACGAAGGATCGGTACACCGCCTCAGTGCGTTCGACCATTATAGCACCGGTGAACTGGCTCGAAACGCGTTCAAAGGCTGTATCTATGCACCTTTGAGCCAGTTCCCTGTCCCCGGCAAACCGCTCGAGAGCGGCCGCTACTGATTCAGCTGTGTTGTCGACAAGCAAGCCAGTGCGTTCATCGATCACGAGTTCGGGCAAGCCTCCCACGCGGCTCGCCACAACCGGTTTGCGTTGCGCCATCGCCAGCAAAACCGCCGAACCCAGACCCTCGCTCTCCGATAGATAGGCGAAGATATCGCCTCGCGGAACGTCGCGTTTCAAGTCTTTGGACAGAATGAACTCCGCCCCGATTCGCTCACAGGCTTTCCCAACCAAGGCGCTTGGCTTGAGGATGTCGTCAATGCGAGGAGTTACCACCTTCAAAGGCCTATCGAGTGGAGCGCTTGCCGTGACGCGCGCGGCACTGAGTTCCGAGCTCTCAACCCCGTCATAGACGACGCACACCTTTTCATCCGGGATTCTCGCAGCGAGCAGTTGGCGCCGCACGTACTCGGAAACCGCCAGCAGCTTGCAGGCTCGGCCGTACTTCCAGCGCGACAGTAACCCTTGGCCGAGCGGGAAAGCGACGCGGCGCGAAACGACGATTGGCTTCCCCCAGCAGAACTGGGCTACCAACGTGTGCGCTCTGCCGCTATGGGCATGCACGATGTCGACTTGCCGCGATGCTCGCCACAAGGCTGTCGCGCTGACTTCGTGTCCCGGCCATTGCCGCAAGACCTCGTCCTGGGCCAATAGGATTTGTTCGTGACCCCGCCCCTTGAGGCCGCGGAGCAGCATCAATAACTGGTGCTGTCCGCCACGCAGGCCGCGTCCGGTGTCGACGTGCAGAATCTTCATCGGCCCGCTTCCATGGCCCGCGCTGCCATGATCCGCGCCTTGGCGTATTTCCTGAAAACGTAAAGAGCTGCTGCGTATGAGATGGTCAACCCCTGACGCCCGTCGAGGAAACCACGCTGGATCAGGTAGGTTTTGAAAAACGTCCAGGGCGGATCGAGAATCAATCGCCAAAGCCCCGCCTTCGTCCCGCGCGCAAGCATCTCGTTCGCCGCCAGATCGGTATAGCGGTCCAGAGTGGCGAGATGCTGCGAGAAGCTATCGCAGGTGTAGTGCAGCAGGTCGCCGCGAAGCTCGGTGACAGGCCCGGTTGTCACGACAAACTCGTGAACGTAGTCGCCGGTCCAGCTTGCTTTCCGGCGGTCATACAAGCGGATTTTTCGGTCGGGATACCAGCCGGAATGATGAATCCACTTGCCCAGATAGCGCGCCCGTCTCGGGAAGCGAAACCCGGCTACGTCGGGCTCGCTTTTCTGAACTTCGATAATCTCGCGGAGCAGATCGTCGCTTAATTCTTCGTCCGCGTCAAGAGAGAGTATCCAATCATGCGAGGCTGCTCGCGCCGCGAAGTTCTTCTGATCGGCATATCCGGTCCAATCCCGGTGGAGCAGCTTCGCTCCGAACTCCTCCGCGATTTCTCGGGTGCGGTCCTGTGAGCCTGAGTCCACCACGACCACCTCATCGCAGCAACGCAGCGACTTGAGGGCGCGTGGCAGGTTCTTCTCTTCGTTCAGCGTGACAAGTGTGGCGGAGATTTTCACTGGCGGCGCAGAGCGGGGACGCCTAAGTCCTCGACCCTCGCTCTAGCTTAATGGGTGGACGCGCGGTGCTTGCGGAATCTCGATGCGTTGCCCGTTCCTGTAGACCCGATGACGCCAATCCTGCACACGCTATTCACTCTTCAAATTTGGGAACGGCCGCGGCGGGTCAGAACAATCGATCGAGTCGAAATCCAGCGAACCGCCGCCTGCGGTCTTCCTCGTCCGTTGTGTCGGGCCGACGGACGGGCACGACGACCCCACTCACGGCATCGCGAGCAGCGGCGCGTTCACGCGTCAGCTCAATGCCGCCCTCGCAAACAACGCCCTCAAAGCGGTACTCCACAATATTGATCTGATTGCCGGCCTGCTCGCGAGCCTCGACGACGAACCACACTTCCCCGCGCTGATCGACCTCACCGTCAGTGATCGCCGCACTTTCCCCGTCGCGGTACAGCTTGCCGCCGAGTTTATTGCCGCTTTGCACGAGGCGGAACTCGATGTCTTGAGCCGGCCGCCTGCCCGAACCGGGGATCAGCCCCATCCACGTGCCCGAGAGATCGGCTCCGGCAAGCGTTGCAGGCAGAAAAGCGGAAAAAAAGAGAATCACGAGCCGGCGCACGGCAACGTTCCTCATCAGGTGTGCAGCAATCCTCGCAACGGCCCGGTGCTGTCGGCGAAGCGTTCCACCGGCGTGCCGAATGCGTCGAGCATCGAAACGTAGAGATTCGATAGCGGCGCGTCATGGGTGTAAACCAAGTGCTGTCCGGTATCGACGCGGCCGCCGCCACGCCCGCCGAGCAGGATCGGCAGCTTGTGAGGATCGTGCTTGCTGCCGTCGCTCAGCGCTGAAGCAAACAGAATCATCGAATTATCGAGGACTGTCGATTCACCCTCCCGCATGGCCGCGAGACGGCGCAGCAGGTAAGCATACTGCTCGACGTGCCAGCGGTTGATGATCTTGTACTCGCTCAGCTTGCCTTGTTCATTGTTGTGATGCGAAACGTCATGATGGCCGGCGCTTACGTCATCAAGGAAGCGGAAGCTGACGTTGCTCACGGCATTGCCGAACATGAACGTGCTGATCCGCGTGGTGTCAGTCTGGAACGCGACAGCGACCATGTCCAGCATCAACCGCACATGGTCTACATGGCTTGAGGGGCGGTCGGTTGGCGAATCCTCGGGCTCAATCGGCGCCCGCAACTCCCATGAATCCCGGCCCGGGTCGTCGGCGCGCTGAAGGCGCTCTTCAAGTGAACGCATGACCGCCAAGTATTCGTCGAGACGCGCTTGATCTTCCTTGCCTACCCGGCCGCGCAACTGCTTGGCGTCACCGAGCACGCGGTCGAGCAAGAACGAGTCAAGCTTGGCCTGGTCGGCACCGGAACCCTTTGCGGCCCGGAACAGACGTTCGTATACGGCGCGAGGATTGAGTTCCCTCGCCAGCGGGGTGGACGGGCCGCTCCAAGAAATATGCGAGCCGTAGACTCGTGTGTAACCAACGACGGCGTCGTTGCCCACGGCGACCGGCGTGATCCCAAGTTCGAGCGACGGCAAAGGCGTTGAACGTCGGGCCCGTTGGGCGGCCACCTGGTCCACCGAAACGCCATTGCGGATGTCCGCTCCTTGCGTCTTCTTAATCCGCGCACAAGTCAGGATGGCCGCTTCCTTGACGTAGTGGCCGTCGCCATCTTTCGACTGCTCGTTCCACATGTTGCTCAGAACGACAATCTCTTTGCGCAGATCCGCGAGCGGCTCGAGCGAGGGGGGCAACTCGAATTCGCGCCCCGCGCACTCCGGCGTCCAGCTCAGCGGATACGCCCCGTTCGGCATATAGAGTGCCGCCATTCGAACCGGGTTCTTCTGGCTCGCCGCCGCGCGCCCGAGCACCGGGGTCATCGCTTCGAGCCAAGGCAGCCCGACCGCCGCGCCCACTCCGCGTAACAGCGTGCGGCGCGAAATTGCTCTGCTGCGGATCAAGTTCATCTTGGGTCCTCCGCGAGGTCCAGCGGCTCCTGAAAAGGGGCGCTGACAGCGATCTCCGAGATCAGAGTCCAGGGCTGGTAACCCGCGACCGCCACACGGTCTACAATCGTTTCAACCGCGCAGGCATCCGCCGGGGTCAGCCCTCGACCTACAGCATACCCCAACATTCTCTTCGTCAGGTTGCGGATAAACAGCTCTTTACGCTCGATCAGCGCCTGTTTCAGGCCCGCTGGGCCGTCAATCTTCGTGCCGTCCGTCAGCTCGCCGGTAGCATCAACGGGCCCGCCCGCCTCTTCGTCGCGCCAGCGTCCAATGACATCGTAGTTGTCGAGCGCAAATCCCAATGGATCGATGCGGTCGTGGCAACTCGCGCAAGCGGGGTTGACGCGGTGTTGGGTCAACATCTCGCGCATCGACTTCGGAGTCTCCCCCGTCTCCTGATCCTTGAGAGGCGGCACGTTCGGCGGAGGCGGTGGAGGCGACGCGCCGAGGATCGAATCAAGAATCCAAACGCCCCGCAAAACCGGGCTGGTGCGGTAAGGGTGGGATGAAACCGCCAGCACGGCGGGCATGCTCAACAAGCCGCCCCGATTCGATCCCTGGGGCAGCTTCATCCACTCCGGGTTCTTCGATGTCTTCTCTTCCGTCTCTATCGCGAAATGCTTGGCGAGCGCCCCGGTCAGTATCGTGTAATCGGAGTCAAGGAAACTGAGCAGCGACTTGTTCTCGCGAAGCACGTACTGGAAGAAGAACACCGGCTGGAGAAGAATGTCGGAGTGCAACTCTTCGTCGTTCGAGTATTGCGGGAAAAGCTCGCGATCCGGACGGTGCGACCCCTCCAGTTCGCGCGTTCGCAGCCATTGCTCCACAAAGCGCGTGGAAAACTCGAGCGAGCGCGGATCGCGCAGCATGCGCGGCACGAGCTCCCGCAACACCTTGGGATCGTCCATCTTGCCGGCAGCCGCGATGTCGAACAGAAACGCGTCGGGCATCGTGCCCCACAGGAAGTACGAGAACTTGGATGCCAAGGCGTATTGCCGCAACTCCGGATCGTTTCCCGCCGGCTCTACATGGAACAGAAAACGCGGTGAGACCAGCGCACTGCGCAACGCAAAGAAGATCGCCGGCTCGAAGTCCTGGTCTTGCCGGCGCGCGAACCGGAACAGCTCGACGTAGTCGCGGACGGTTTCCTCATCGATCGGATGCCGGAAGGCCTTCGGCAGAAATTCCACAAGAATCTTGCCGGCCGCCTGCTCCTCAGTCGTATCCGGTCCCGGACGGGCGACGAAAATCTTCACGCGCGATTTGAACTCCTTCGATGCCGCGTCCACCACATGCTTCGCGATCTCGACGTATTTCTCAGAGTGCAGCGGGGAAAGAAACAACGTTTCCGCCGCGTTATCGAAACCCTCTCCCCCTGGGCCGTCGATCGGCAAAGCCTCGCGGAAGTCAAGCTGCAGATCGAACAGATCGCGAATCGTCGCCGCGTATTCATCCCGGTTGAGCCGCCGGATCAGATGCGGCGCCGGCTTCACGTCGGCGGCACAGGCCTGGCTCCTCCAAGTCGACTCCACCCAGTTGAGAAACTGCTCGCGCGCATCCAGGTCAGGGACGGGAGCGCCCTTAGGCGGCATCTCGCTGTTCGCGACACGCGCCGCCAGCCGCGTCCAGCTATCGGGGTGGGTGCGGAACGACTCGACGGTTCCTAAATCCGCAACACGAAACTTTGCCGCCGCCGAATCGCCCTGATGGCAAGCTTGGCAGTAGCTACCAAGGAACTTCAGCGCGTCGGCCTGTGAGTAGGACACCGGCGTTGGCTGCGCAGTCGCCGACGTAACAGCGAACCACACAACGATTACGGCTCGTAAGCAGCCCGCCGCCCACTGCCGCAAGGTTTCCTTGAATTCCACGATTGATCTCTATTCTAGATTGGCTCGCGGCAAGGCGTCGAGGAGCGACGGGCTGCGCCGTACGCATCCATGACACATTGTCATTCCGAGGATTCGAAACCGTCGCCTATTGTCAGCCGATGAGGCGAACTCGGCAACCACTGCACACCGTCGCGCGTCCCACGCACGTTGACGGCACCGCCGTGAAACTGCGAAGATCCAAACATGGAAAATCCACTTCTGAAGCGCTTCCCCGGGGTTATCGGATTCCCCGTTTCTCCTTTCTCAGATACCGGCGAGTTTGACACCGCGGCCTTCCGCGAAAACGTCAAATTCATGCTCGACACACGCCTCGCCGCGCTAGCTTTCTGTGGCAGCAACGGAGAGATGCAGTCCCTCACGATCGACGAGTACCGCGAACTTTCCGCGATCGCGGGTGAAATGGTTGGTCGCAAGAAGGGCCTGATTTTCGGAGTTGGCCAGACCCTCCGCACCGCGCAGGCCCAGGCGCGCGCCGCGCGTGAGGCCGGGGCGGAAGCCGTCATCATCATGGCGCCCTATTCGCCCGATATGAATGAGCCCGGCCTCGCCGACTACTACAAGGCCGTCGCCGAGGTCGCTGAAGTCCCCGCTTTCTTGTACCAAACGAAGTGGAGCGGTATCCTCTCGCTGTCGCTACTGGAACGCTTGCAAGACACCGAGAACATCTGCATGGTGAAGGATGAGAACGGCAGCATGTCGCATTACTTGAACGTGCGCGCGAACTTCGGCGACCGCTTCCACTGGGTCAACGGGATGGCGGAGCCGTTCGCCCCCACCTACTGGAATCACGGCGTCCACACCTACACGTCGGGCCTGGCCTGCTTCATGCCGCAAATCACGCTCGAGATCCACGACCTCGCCACGGCCGGCAATTGGGACCGTGTCAAGACGATTCTCGACGAGATTGTCGTCCCGCTCTACGCGATTCGCAACCGGCGCGAGGGCTACAAGTGCTCGATGATCAAGATGGGCATGACGCTGGCCGGCCTTAAGGGCGGGCGCGTTCGCACTCCGCTAATCGAAATGAGCCCCGCGGACGTGGACGATCTCAAGGAACTGATGACGCGCGCCGGCCTGCTGGCCCAGCCCGTCACAGCTTAGTCGGAAGCCATCATGCGTATTCGCGCTCAGGGCCGCCTTGTCACCTCAGTGGCCCTGAGTTGCATCCTTTCTGGTTGTGCAACTGTCAGCGCTGTCCTTAGCGAACCGGCGGCCGGCAGCGACGAAGACGGCCGCCAACCGCTCCAGATCGGGAAGCTCATCAAGAAGCGGCAAATCGCGCCAGTCACCTCCATCGCGATGGCCGACTGGCTGAACCGCCCCGAGCGCGAAGCCGAAGAACAACCCGACCGCGTCATCGAAGCTCTCAATATCAAGGCAGGCAGCATGGTAGTCGACCTGGGCGCCGGGACCGGCTACTTTACAGGGCGGCTCGCGCGCCAAGTCGGCCCCAACGGCCGCGTCATGGCCGTCGATGTGCAGCAGGGCATGCTCGACCGCCTGCGCCGTAATCTCGAAGAGCGGGACGTCTCCAACGTCCAACTCGTACTCGGCAAACCCGGCGATCCGCTCATCCCCCCCAACTACGCCGACCTCGTTCTGCTCGTGGACGTCTATCACGAAATCCAGCAGCCCGAAGCCATGATGGAGCACGTGCGGCGCGGACTCAAACCCGGCGGCCGCGTTGTCGTCATCGAATACCGCAAAGAGGACCCCAGCATTCCGCTGCCGCCGGTGCGCAAAATGACGGTGGCCGAGGTGCGATCGGAACTGGAGCCTTTGGGTTTCCGCTTCGTCGAAGCGATGGACTTCGTCCCGACGCAGCACATCATCGTCTTCGAAGTTGCCGCGGGACGATGATTCCGAGATTCCGATGACTCGAGGGACTTGACCTAGTTACATCGTTTCAGAAGTTCCCTAAAGCATTCCTCGCTTTGGCACCTTTGAGCTGCTCCTCCTGAGCCCTCTAAAGAAGAGGTACGGCTTTCGAAGATCCGAAATCTACTCAAGACGCGCAGCTGAAGATGGTAGTGTGCGGTCACGCAATCGTACCGGTGCTGTACGAACGAGTTGCCACCGAACGCCTCTCTCATTTGGGTAGGCTTGCCCCAGTTCACCCCATCAGCGCTTTGCACTCTCCTAGCGCCCGAACGAGAACCCGAGGCCGGTGCTGTACAACAAATCATTCGATTGGCGGCCTGGTAGAGGATTGCTCAGGAAGCGGTCACTCAGCGAAACGTTCCACGTCAGCCAATCGGTGAGCTCTGTCGCTGCGCCCAGGTCGAAGTTCAAACGGTACTCGCCGGAGTTCGACAAGTTGTTGAACATGCGGAACCCTTGCGTGAAGGTCGTGCGCGCGTTGAGTTCGTAGCTTAGGTTGTTGCCCCAGTAGGCCTCCGCGGAGTTCCGCGTGAACGTCGGATCGGGGGCCGGGTCAAACGTCTCACGGTTCCACGCCGCGCCGCCGACCACATCCATCGAGCCCTTCTTGCCGCGCCACAGGTGGTAGCCCAAACCGCCGCCGAATACGACGCGTAAATCCAACGATTGAAACTCGTCGTACTCATAATCGTTAAAGCCGTTGAGAAACATCTTGCTGCCGAGGTTCCGGTTGTGGGCCCATCCGCCGCGGATCGCGTTCGCCGTGCGCTCGCTCCCGCCGTTGATGGTCGCCGTCGAACGAATGGAGTTGAAGTATGCGGTTGTGGTGGTCGTGTTCGAAATCCGTGCGAAGTTGATCGGCGTGGTGACAGTCAGCGTTTCGGCGTTACCCTTCGCGCCCGCGATACCGAAGCTCCCGTTGACAGTCCATAGGTCCAGCAGCCCGGGGTTGATCAGCTTTTCGTACTTGCTTTGTTCCGCATCGTTCCGTAGGGCGAGGATGTCATCGCGTGCAACCATTTGTGACTGCTCGGGTCCCTTTACCTGAATCTGTTCCGCTTGTGTCGCCAGGGTGGCGCGGACTGCTTTGTCGCCCGGAAGCACGACATGCAGCGGCGTATCAGTCGTGACGGATTCCACTTCGGCCCATGGCATGGTGATAGCGCCGAAGTGCGCGCTGTCCATGGTTAGCGTGTCGCCGTCTTTCTTGATGATGGTGCCGGTTACGCGGTCGCCGTTTTTCAAAATCACCTGATCCGTGGCCCACAAAGAGCCGGAGGCCAGGCCGACGAGAACTACTGCCACGGCCGCGCGGCCAGACGTGATGAGGAATGACAATCGAATCCTTTTCGTATTCATGAAAACTCTCCTGAGCAGGCCGAGTTGGCAGGTACGATCGGGCGGCCCCCGCACAACTCTCGGGCCGCATCCTTGCGAAACTCTTTTGGCGGTTGACACGCGTCCGGCTTGAGGTCGGGGCCCTGACCAGCGGTCCAATCACCGAGAAATCAGCGTTCCCTTCATTGTACTGACCGAGCTTGGGCGCGATGAAAGTCCCAGTAAACCGTTCTATGGCACCGAAAGCCCCGCTACGTCCAAAATCCAGAAAAGCTGAGGCGGGGGATGAAGTCTCTGAAATCAAACTCCGCGTGGTCCAGAGCTGGCACGAATCGTTGCGCGACCGCGGGCAGGGCCAAGTTCCGCAACGATTTACTAAGCCTAAACTCCCGCACCCGCGGCCCGCGCCATCTTTTCTTCCGCAGTTCGGCCGGCCGGGCTTGTGCCCAAACCGCCGGCGTCGCTTTGGAAGTAGTGCTCGATGTGGCCGGGGAAAACTTCCCGCACCGCTTCCACGATCGGATGCACGACAAGGTAACCCTCGCCGCGGTCGAGATGGCGGGAGATCTCCAGATACGCCTCATCGAACAAGGGGATGGGAATGGGGATTCGGATCGTCCAGCAATCCTCCGGCTGGAGCCGCAGGCGCTCTTCGTGCAGCACCTCCATCCAGTAGACCGGCTGACGCTCGTGACCGCCGTCGACTGTGAGCCGAACGATGTCGAAGTCCAACTCCCGGAGAGCAATAACCGTATTTTTCCAACACTCCTGGAGCGTCTTCGCCTCGGAGAGGTCCCGGCGGAATGCGCGCAGCTTGACGTCGGCCGCCACGAGCTTTCGCACCGTTCCACCCAAGATGATTCGCCGCGCCGATCCGAATTCCGTGTAGCCCAGATGCTGGAAACCGATCCATGACACCGCGCAGAACAGGATCAATATCACGCTTTTGTCGCGCGCTTCCGGATACGACATCAGCAGGCCAAACGCCGCACCCAATCCGGCGATCCCATACAGCACCACGGCGACCTGCTTGGGACCCAATCCCTTGTCGAGCAGCCGATGGTGGATGTGCCGCCTGTCCGCGCCGAAGATCGGACGCCCCGCGACAAACCGCCTTGCCACCGAGATGCCCGCTTCGGCGATCGGGAAGCTCAGCGCCAAGACCGGCGCCGTCATCCCGAGTATCGTGGCGGACTTATACGACCAGATGATGCTGTAAGCGCCGAGCAGGAAACCGATCAGCAAACTCCCGCTGTCACCGAGAAAGATCGATGCGGGATTGAAGTTGAAGCGCAGAAACGCCAGCAGCGCGGCGGCCAGCGGCGTCGTCAAGATCAGCAGTTCCATGTTGCCGTGCAGCAGCCCGGAAATCAGCATCGTTATCCTCGCGAAGAAACCGACTCCCGATGCAAGCCCGTCCACCCCATCGATCAAGTTAAACGCGTTGGTGCAGGCGAGCAGCCAGCCGACCGTCAACGGATACATCAGCCAATGCGACTCTGCGAACGGGAACCCCGCGATAGCGCTAATGCGAAATCCCACGGCATACAACCAGGAGGCGGCCACGAACTGCCCGCCGATCTTCTGCCACGGTTTCAGATCAAACAGGTCATCCAGCACTCCGATCAAGAAAATCAATGCCGCCGCCGGCAACAACGGCACAATCTGGGGCAACACGTCGTGCAGCAGGCGCGATCCGGCCAGAGGGGTAATCGCCAGCAACCCCAACGACGCCATCATGGCGATCGCGATCGGAACCCCTCCCATGGTGGGAATTGGATGCGAGTGAAGTTTTCGGCCCTTGTCGGGATGGTCCAGAACGCCGACCCGGTGCATCAGGTTCCGCACGAGCGGCGTCAGAAAAAAAACAGATCGTAAACGATAAAGCCGCGAGATAAAGGAGGCTAAACATCCCTTCCTTTCGATCTTGTTCCGGTCAACACCGGACGAGAGTCTCTTACACCGGCTTGGTTTCGCGGGGGCGGTGTGTGTACTGCTTCTAACCTACTAGATTTCTAGTGCGCTTTCAATAGGAATCTATCACCGCTAGGTCAACGGTACATAGCCAACTTGAACTCAGCAGACGCAGTTTTGCACTGTGGGGCCGTTCCCAACCAATCGTTTCCGCCTTGAACGGCGCGATCCAGTAGATCCATCGTAGGGGCAATTCCGCCCAAGCCCGCCCCACGACCGATGCCGAGGAAAGCCGCTCCCCGAGCCGCCGCGAGTGCAGATCGGTCTGAATCAACACCTCCGGCATTTCGATCAAACCGATCGTCCAATCGTCCGGCTGCAGGGCAACGGTGCTCCCCGGCTTGCACAGCTCGATTCGCGGCCTGATGCGAGGATCGAGATGCACGTAGCTCTCGATGGAGCGCCGGCCCCGGCCCAGCAAGTCATCTACGATCAGCCAGCCGCCGTCGCGGATATTGAGAATCGTCCTACGATGGCGGATGCCGAGATGTCTATATCCGTCGTGCCAACCAGACACATAGGAATGCCCCTCTGTGTCGCCAACCGCTGTGTCGCCAGCCGCCGTGTCGCCCCAGGTAACCTCGTGGACGGCAGCTCGGCGGCCGACTCGAAACGACTTCCAGACCTCGAATTGGTCGGTCTCGTCAACCCGCACGGTGTTGTGAGCCGCCGTGCCGCGAAGCGAATCGCGCTCAGTCCCCTCGGCGTAAGTCGACGTTCCGCGGTCTACGATCAAGCGCCCGTGCGGGGTTGACACCTCGAAGGAAAAAATCCCGGCGTGCTGATGGCCTGGATTCTCGCCCACTCCCGGCGCGCCGAAATCGGCGATCAGCCGCCCGCGTCCCGCATCCTGTTCGAGGATGTAGTAGCCCGAATCCGGATAGGCCCTCAAACCAAAGCCGTCACGGGCGGATTCGGGGCTTGAAGGCGTTTCCACGTCGATGGCTCGATCAACTGCGAATCATGAAACAGCGGCACGTTCCCGTCAGTGTGCAGGAGGGCCTCGGTGAAAGCCGACATTCTCTCATGAATCGCCGCAAGCTTCCGCGGCGTCCCGCGCCCGTTCGCCGCCAGCAGCCGTAAGGCCTCGCGGCAAACCAGGTTGACGCGGACATGATAGGAGAGGGATCGCTCGATGTGACCGCCGTCGGGGAGCACCTGTTTATCCAACTCGTCCGTCAACAAGGCCAGACCATCCCGCTCCCATCGCCGCGCCGCTCCTCCCTGGAAGAACAACCCCGCAACGAGCAATGCGAAGGCGTTCTCGATCAGATGATTCCCGCCCAGATGAACTTCCGTGTGCGACTCGAGAAAAGCGGCCTGCCGCCGCAACGATACCGCCCACCCGGCCCGCTCTGCCGACCCTGCTAACAGCGTGAAGGATCGCGCCCAATTCACGATGCGCAACGAAGTCGGATATGGATGCCAGGCAGGCTGCCGTCCAGCAGGGTTCGCCCGAATCCAGCCCGCGATCTGCCGCTCCAGTTCCTCTCCACCAGCTTCGCCCGCCAAGCGCGGAGCCCAGTCGAAATAGTTCAAATGGAAGCGCCACAAAAGCGACTTCGCCGCCGGATTCCACTCGGCAGGGTCCCCCAGTTCCTCAGCTTCATTCAAGAAGTAGAAGCGGCCTGCACCCAGCCAGCCCCCGTGTTCTTCCCCGAGGGCGCCGGGATACACAAACTCCGGGTCAACCCGGGCATCCCCCGCACGCATGTCGCACGCCCACTCGATCAGGCTGCCCAAGCCGATCCGAGCTAGCAGCCGGTACAACCTAAGCGCCGCGACCCATCGCACGCGGCCCGCAATCTGCTCTGAGCTTTGAAACTGAAGAGCCTGCGCGTACCGCCGAATCGTAGTAATTACGGACATAGTGGGGACCGTGTGGGACGAGACTATGCTGGTTGCCCGAACCGCTCGACGAACAATACCGTTGCAATTGTCTTGGCATCGTGGATTCGTCCGCGGCGAATCATCTCCAAGACCTCATCCCACCCAAACCAGCGCGGACGGATCACCTCATAAGGCTCGGGCTTGGCTTCTCCAGCCGTCAAGTCAGCGGCTGTGTAAGCCGTCATGCGCTCGTCACAAAAACCCGGCGCCGGATGAAACTCTAACAGCTTCCGCCAATGGCGCGCCTGGTAGCCTGTTTCCTCCGCCAGTTCGCGCTTGGCGGTCTTGAGGCGAGGTTCTTTGCGGTCTATCTTACCGGCCGGCAACTCCCAAATCACTTTCCGCAGCGGTAGCCGATACTGCCGAATCAGCAGCACCTCTGAAGCCGCGTTCCGAGCCAAGACTACGACAGCTCCGGGATGCTTGAGAACGTGCTTTTCAATCACCCGCCCAGCCGGCCCGACCGCCCGGTCAAGCGTAACGTCAAAGGCCGAGTCATGGAGCAGCACTGCCGACGAGGTAACTTTCATGAGTACCGATCGTAGCGTAACCTCGTCCGCCACACCGCGAGGCACGAAGGCAGGGCATAGGCAGTCAAGGGCGCGAGAAGGTATGTTGATCGGCCGGCATCGTGGCGATGCGGAAACTCTCAATTGTCTTTCGGTGAGGGCTGGGCAGTTTTCTGGCGGCGCTTCTCCAACAGATCACGGAATAACGCCTTGCGTTCCTCGGGGCTCAGCGTCCCGTCACCGTCTTTGTCGTAGCGCTCCAAAAGCCCTCCTGCCGCTGTGCCCTTATCGAGGGACGAACGCGTACGGATCCGGAGCGCATTTTGGGCCGCCGCCCTTGCCTCCTGTAGCAGCGGAAGGTCCTCTTCGCGCCGCGCGGCCACCGCGACCGACATTCCTCCCATTTCATCCTCTGACCGCACGCCCCACCGCACCCTTCGGGGCGGATCATGAGGGTTGGCGGGATTTTCAGCCGAGTTGTCATACGTGATGCGCACATCCAACCTGGTTCCGGCCGCCAGAAGAACGGGATCCCGGAACACGTAGCGGTCTTGCCAATTGAAGTCCCAGCGGTCAATCCAGAGCAGCGTCTTCGAAGCGCCGCCGGGCAACAACGCTGTCATCTTTAGATCCTTGGCCAAATAATGGGCGTGCGCTCCGACGCTGAAGACTTCGATATCGACCGGTGTTGTGAAGGTATCGGTAAGCGTGTATTCGCTGTCTCCCGGCTGAATATTGATTCCCGCATAGCGCCCGAAGGCGCGCGGCATCAGCATCCCCACCAGTGTCCTCTCGGGAGGCTTATCCGCGAAGTACAGGCCGACCTGGGCCTGGTCAATCTCGGGCTTCCCAGACGGATGGTAGTGCGCCTGGATAACGAATGTGCAGTTCTTCGGCAGTTTGTAGGCCAGCCCCTGTGGGAGGACACGAGGAGAACCGCCGACCGCCCAGCCCCCGAAGCTATTGCCACCCCCGGCCGACCCGGACTGAAACAGCTCCTTCGATCCCCAATCCTGGAACTGGTAGAACGTTGCCAGTCCCTCGAAACCCGATCTGCTCTCCGCCTTCTGCGCCGCCAGCGCCTGCCCGGTTGTATCGATCACGAAAAACGAATGATGCGAAGAACCTCGCGCCTGAGGCCTGTATTCGATGGCGCTGATCCACTTGTCTTCGGGCAAGTCGACAGGGATGGCGAAACTGCGGTAGATATCGGGCCCGTCGGCCGGCACGTGATAGGGCTCCGGCATTTGTAGAACCAGATCCGGCTTGCCCAACCGCCACTCCGCCGGAAACTTCGGCAACGGCGGCAAGTCCTTCGGGTCGCCCTCGGGCATCGATTGTTGCACCCACTCCCGAATGCGCCCGATCTGCTCGTCGCTCAGGCGGCGCTCGTCGCGGTATGCGACCTCCGTCCGCGCCGCATGCCAGGGGGGCATTAAGCGGCTCTCGGTGACCGCCGCGACGAACGGCCCGCGCTTCTTCACTTCTTCATAACTCGTGAGTGGAAAGGGAGCCCCCTCGCCGGCACGATGGCATGAGACACAGTTGTTGAAAATGATCGGCGCGATGTCTTCGTTGAACGTGACCGCGGGCTTAGCACCCGAGGCCGCCGCAACGAGCCACGGCACGATCAGGCAGATCGAAATGTAGGAACGCATTATCTTCATGAGCCTCGATAGGGCGACCGCACCCAACCGTACTGCGTGTTGCTCGGCGTCTGCGTACCCGCCTGTTCGTAATTCTTCCGCAAGTCATCAATGTAGTCGCCGGGCATGGGGTTCCGTTTCGCCTCTGGATCTACGCCGTAGAGCTTCGCCGCATTCAGGCCAAAGATTTGCCTCTTCACCTCCGTCGTCAGAGGTTCGTAGCCGAACTGTTCCATAAGCTGCTCCGGCATCTTGAGTCTACGCAACGCCTCGATCTGCCATTGCGGCGAGCTCCACCAGATGGAATCCGTGCCCCACAGAACATGGTCCGATCCGAAGGCATCAATGATCATCCCCAGCACATGCGCGCACAGGCTCGGGTAAGTGATGGCCATCATCCCGAACGTGCTCCCCAGCTCCATGTACACATTCGCCATGTGTGGATTTGCTTTGCGGTCGCGGCACAAGTCCGACACCCAGGGAACGTACGGGTCCTTCCGAAAGCCGTCCCGTGCCGCACGCAAAGCGCTCTGCAGCGACTTGAACCCGGAGTGATAGACGAGGAAGTTTAACTCAGGGAAATCCTTTGAGGCCTTTGCAATGTCTTTCGGGTGACAGCGCGCCTCGTTGAACATGCCGAGCGCCAATCCTTTGTGTAAGCAGATATTCTTGATACCTAATTTTTGTGACAACTCAAGCGCCGGATAGGCGATTGTTTCATCGTCGATCCACCAACCATCTGAGTCACCAAGGCCGAGACCGGTATAGCCTTTCCAGGCGCTGACCTTCAGGTTTTCCGCCTGCAGGTGCATACGCTCTTGGTTCTTCGTCCCTAAGTCGGGTGCGAAGAGCCCGTGACTGACCATACGATGCGAGCCGGTGATATGGTTTGTCCAATTGCGTGTCTTCGCCATTTGCTCGGCGGGAAGCATATTCGTTTCATCCGTCTCGGAGGGAATTCCGCTGATGCAGGCGACATCGGTTTCGCTATCGAGAAAGACCTCTTTGACATAGTTTTCGAGATACAGGTCCTCGGCTGTCACTTTCCTTCGATTCAGTTCAGGGTTGAATACTCCGCCGAGGCTGCGCAGTTTCAGTGGGAAGGCAGCTCGGCCGACGACGACATGGTGGGTCTGGACGTCAAAGATAAAGTAGTCGAGCTTACTCTCCTGAGCCGCGCCGGGCTCAGTTGCTTCGGCGGCCTCAACGACAAAGAAGTCGCCGAAGACCTTATTCATCGCCCCTGTTTTCCGCCGAGAGGGATTGGCTCAGGTAGGGTGTTCGTTTAGCGCACCCCTACGGATGGATTCGCCCAGAGGGTCGCTCAACAGGCTGGTATTCTGATGAGTGACATGGGTGAACGAATCAAGCCGGTACGCGCACCTGACCTTAAGGCGAAGAAGCGCCGCGGCGAGCGGATCACGATGCTCACCGCCTATGACGCCACCATGGCCGGCCTGCTCGACCGCGCCGGCATTGATGTGCTGCTGGTCGGCGACTCGCTCGGGATGGTTGTCGAAGGACACGACTCAACGATCCCCGTCACTCTCGACGCCATGATTCACCACACGCGCGCGGTGTGCCGCGGAACCAAGCGCGCTCTCGTCGTGGCCGACATGCCCTTCATGACCTACCAGACGGGCGTCGACGACGCTGTCCGCAATGCCGGACGACTCATTCAGCAAGGCGGCGCGGGGGCGGTGAAGATCGAAGGCGGGCGGGCGGTGCTCGATGTCGCCGCGCGGCTGAACGATGTGGGCATCCCCGTGATGGGACATCTCGGCCTGACGCCGCAGTCAGTGCTACGGCTGGGCGGATATCGGCCCCAAGCATGTACGTCAGAAGACGCCGACGAGCTTATCGCCGAAGCGCAAACACTCGAAGCCGCCGGTGTCTTCGCGCTTGTTCTCGAATCGATCCCGGCCGAAGTCGCGGCCACGGTGACGCGGGAGTTGACGATTCCTACGATCGGCATCGGCGCCGGATCCTATTGCGACGGGCAGGTTCTGGTCAGCTACGATGCCTTCGGAATGTTCGACAAGTTCGTACCGTCGTTCGTAAAGCAATATGCGCAACTCGGCGAGCAGATCGTCAGCGCCACCGAGCAGTACATCAGCGACGTACGTGAGGGCCGCTTCCCCGCCCACGAACACACCGTCGGCGCCACGACCCGGCGTAGCGGCCGTGACTGATGGCCGATCTGATCCACACGGTCGCCGATCTGCGCGCCCGGTTGTTTCCCATTCGGCATGAACGTAAGATCATCGGGCTCGTGCCCACCATGGGGGCGCTGCATCGCGGTCACGGACGCCTGATCGAGCAGGCTGTGAGCGGCAGCGGATTCGTCATTGTCAGCATTTTCGTGAACCCCACACAGTTCAATCAAGCGGACGACTATCAGGCGTATCCGCGCGATCTCGCCGCCGACCTCGCGTTCTGCGAGCAGCGTGGCGTCAATTTGGCGTTCGTTCCTTCCGCCGCTGAGATGTACCCGAACGAAGGGCTGACGTCGGTCAACGTAAGCCGTTTGACGGACCACCTGTGCGGGCCGCACCGCCCCGGCCACTTCGAGGGCGTCGCGACTGTTGTCGCGAAACTACTCAACATCGTCCAACCTGATCGGACGTACTTCGGCGAGAAAGACTGCCAGCAGTTGGCCATCATTCGGCGCATGGTTGAAGACCTCAACATGCCGGGCGAGATCATCGGCGTGCCAACTGTTCGCGAGCCGGACGGGCTGGCGCTGAGTTCGCGCAATCAACGGCTCTCGGCGGAGCAAAGACAGGCGGCTACGGTTCTCTACCGGGCGTTGCGGAAGTCCGAGGACTTGGTGCGGGCCGGCGAAACCTGCCCGGGAGAAGTGATGAAGCAGGGGCTGGCCGTGATCGAGAGCGAACCGCTGGCTCGTGCTGAGTATTTTGAAGTCGTCGATCCCGAACAGCTGCAGCCACTCGACGAAATCGCCGGGCAAGTGCTCATAGCGGGGGCCATCTGGTTGGGGACGACGCGGTTGATTGACAATCTCCGCGCCGCGCCTGCCGACTCCGCGTAGGGCGCCGCCCTGAGTCACCAGCATTCAGGTGGCAGCCCGTGACGTCCCCTCTCAGCTAAAGATTTCGTCGACCACGCGCGCCGGGAACTGCTCCGTGAGTCGCTCTTTGAGGCTGTGGCGTTCGTAGGTTAGATCACGGAAGTTAAGGCCAAGCGAGTGCAGAACCGTGGCGTGGAAGTCCTGTACGCTGACACGGTTTTCGACCGCCTTGTGGCCTAGTTCATCCGTCGCGCCGTAGACCGTGCCACCCTTGATGCCGCCGCCGGCCATCCAGATCGAGAAACCGCTCGGTCCGTGGTCGCGGCCGGGCGGCACACCGTTCGCGATTTGGGCAACAGGCATGCGGCCGAACTCCCCGCCCCAGATCACTAGCGTCTCATCGAGAAGTCCCCGTTGCTTCAGGTCCTTAAGCAGGCCCGCCACCGGCTTGTCAGTTCGGGCGCAGCACTGGCCGTGCCCGCCGACGATGTCACTGTGCGAATCCCATACAATTTTCTCCATCAAAATCTGGACGAAGCGCACCCCGCTTTCAACCAGACGCCGGGCCATTAGACAACGTTTACCGTATGATTCCGTAACCGGGTCATCAAGGCCGTAAAGCTCCTTGGTGGCCGCGCTCTCTTTCGACACATCGAGAACTTGGCTGGCCGTCAATTGCATACGCGCGGCCAGTTCGTAGCTCGCGATACGGCCGTCGAGGTCGGGTTCCCGCGGATGCGCGCGCCGATGCGCCTCGTCCATGCGGCTCAGCAGAGCCCGCTCAGCTTCCATGATGGGCGTGGGAATCTCTGACGGCGGTTCCAAATTGAGCACGGGCGCGCCCTCAGAGTGAACCCGCGTCCCCTGATAGAGCGCCGGTAGAAACGACGACTGCCAGTTGGCGATGCCGTTCACCGGGAAACCCTTCGGGTCGTCAAGCACGACGAAAGCCGGCAGGTTCTGGTTCTCTGTGCCGAGCCCATACGTAACCCACGAGCCCAGGCAAGGTTTGGTCGCGATGGTGCGGCCAGTCTGCATCAGAAACAGTGCCTGAACGTGGTTGAAGTGCTCACCATACATCGAGCGGATCACCGCCATATCATCAACGCATTCGGCGGTGTGGGGCAGCAGATCCGACACCCACAATCCGCTCTTGCCGTGTTGCGCGAATTTGAACGGCGAGGGAAGAATACCGCCATTGGCTTCCGGGGACGCCAGATCAGTCGCTAAGTCCATCGTCGGCGTCTTTCCAGAGTACTTGTTGAGCGCGGGCTTGGGGTCGAAAGTATCGACCTGACTTGGCCCACCGTTCATGAACAGAAAAATGACCGACTTGGCGCGTGGCTTGAAGTGCGGCGGCTTGGGTGTCAGGTCGTAAACATGCGAGGCCGGATCGGCGGAGGCTGCGCGGGCAATGTTCGCGGAAAAGACGTCGCCCGCCAGCAGCGTCGCGAGAGCCGTGCCGTGGAGGCCATCGATCATACGTGAAAAGAAGTCGCGGCGCGTGGGCGGGGTTGCCCGGTAATTCGGGACGGTGGGGCAAGATGGTTTCATGGTTCCCCTCAATCGATATAGCTGAAGGCCGCCGAATTCAGTACGGCGTGACACAGATTGGCCAGCGAGAGCCAGCGTGCCGTCCAGGCGGTGGGTGCAGCGGTGTATTCTTCTTCGAGTCGCGTCGGCCACTGGCGGGCCAGCGCCTCAATGGTTTCTAGGGCGTCAGTCATTTCAGCTGCGCTCGGCGGTCGCGAGAGCGCACGCCAGTAGACCTCTTCCACTTGACTCCGCGGGGCGTCTCCCGCGATGTCGATCACGCGCCCGGCCATGTGCTTGGCGTGCGACCAGGAGGCCTCGCTGTTCATGAGCGCGAGTGCCTGGGTGGCGACAGTCGAATGCTGCCGCTCGGTGCAATTGGGCGTCATTTGCGGAAAATCGAAGGCAGCCAACATCGTTAGCGGCGTCTGCCTGCTCTGGGTAACGTACAGCGCACGGCGGTAGCCGTCTTTGTTGCCCTCGGCGATCACTTCCCGGTCGGGCTTGATTTCGATCGGAACAGGGGGACCGAACAGGTCGTCGTCCAGCCTGCCCGTCACACGCAGCACCGAGTCATACAGGGTTTCAGCGTCCATGCGGCGCAGCGGGAAGTGCGACAGCAAAACGTTCTCCGGGTCCTGCTGCGAGGCATCGCTGTGGCCCGACGATTGGCGATAGGCGCTCGATGTCATCATCAGCCGCTGCATGGCCTTGATGTTCCATCCTTGCCGCACAAACTCCGTCGCCAGCCAATCGAGTAGCTCGGGATGACTCGGCGGGATGCCGGACCGCCCGAAGTTCCCTGTGCTCTCGACAATGCCGCGGCCAAAATGCCGCATCCACATCTGGTTGATCCACACACGGGCCGTCAGCGGATGCTCGGGTTGTGTCAGCCACCTGGCCAGCGCCAGCCGGCGGCCGCTCGATTCGACCCCCGAAGGCGGAGGCGCAATCTGGTACGGTTCAATCGTTCCGTCGAATAGGGCCGGGACTCCCGGTTCCACCCGCTCGGCAGGCAGCATCGGGTCGCCACGCCGGTACACAAAGGCCCCCGAAGGTTCGCCACCAGCATCCATCAGCACGCGAACGATCGGCTTCGGCATGAGCTTGCCCCTGCGCACGCCGATCTCCTTCTGAACTAGTTCCGCCGTTCGCTTGAACTCGGGAATCTTGGCCATGATTTGACCGACAGAGACATCGAGGGTCGCCTTAAATTTCTCGGCCAGATATTTCTGAATTTCCGTGCGCTGGCCGGCCGGCGTTTCGGCGACGCTACGCATGTCGGCCCGCATGCCTTCGGGCAGTTCTGCAAGCCGTTCTTCGAGCAGTTTCTTGCGGTAAGGCGCGGCCTGCTCTTCGAGACGGCTTTCGAGGTTTTTGATCTCCGCCTCGAGCGGCTCGTTATGGGCCAGGTAGACCTTCATTTCGTCGGCAGGGGCGAGTTCGATCTCGCGCTGTGACGGCATCAGCCAGTCGTGCAGGTCGTAGGCCGTCTGCAGAATGGCTGAGAAGCGGTAGTAATCACGTTGCGGAATAGGGTCGTACTTGTGGTAGTGGCAACGGGCGCAGCCGATCGTCAATCCCATGACCGACGATGTGAGCACCTCAATCTCATCCGAAATCACGTTCAGCCGATCGTGAAGAAATCGCCGCCCCACGCCATTCGTAGGGTCTGGCGTGGTTCGTAGGAAACCGCCGGCCGCCAATCGGTCGACCACTTCTTGAGTTACCGGCTCGGCTTTCTTGTAGTCGTACAGCTCGTCACCGGCGAGTTGCTCGGTCAGGAAGAGATCGTAGGGCTTGTTGTTATTCAATGCACGGATCACGTAATCGCGGTAGCGCCAAGCGAAGGCACGAGGCTCATCGGCGTCACCAAAACCTTCCGTGTCCGCGTAACCGGCCAGATCGAGCCAATAACGCCCCCAGCGCTCGCCGTAGTGTGGCGATTCGAGAAGCCGATCAATCAAGCGGTCGTAGGCGTCGGATCTCGCATCGGCCAGGTATTCGCGAGCCTCGGCGGGGGTCGGCGGCATGCCGATCAGATCAAGATAGGCCCGGCGCAACAAAGTCAGACGATCCGCCTCGGGCGCGAAACTTAGATTCTGTGCCTCCATCTTTTGGAGCAGGAAAGCGTCGATTGGGTTGCCCACACGGTCCGTGTGTTGCACAGCCGGTTGCGGCGGACGCTCAGGGGGCTGGAAGGCCCAGAACTTTTTGTCCTCGGCTGAAATCTCAGCGACCTCGATTCTCACGGCTGGCGCTGCGGGCGCGCCGGCGGCGATCCACTGCTTCAACTTGCCCAGTTCAGCGCCGCTCGGCGGGCGTACCGCATAGTCAAACTGCATCTTGACCGGAGGCATCGCGCCGGATTCGACTTTCTGGATCAATAGACTTTCTTCGGGCTTTCCCAGTACCATCGCCGGGCCCGATACACCGCCCTTTAAGCGGCTGCCGCGCGTTCGCAGATCGAGGCCGCCTTTCTGCTCACGTTTCCCGTGGCAGACCAGACAGCGCACTTGCAAGATCGGCAGGACGTCGTTTTCCGTCACAAGCGCCGGGGACTCGCTTTCGGCACTCAGGGCCCCAGCGTCGATCCAGCCGCGAATGGCCCCAATCTCGGCATCGCTGAGCTTTGGGTCCACCGGGGGCATGGATTTCGTGACCAGCTTCTCGACCAGAATGCTGCCGCCAGCCGATCCCGGGACAATCGCGGGACCCGACTTGCCGCCCTTCAGCAGAGATTCGAGAGATCGCAGATCGAGACTGCCCTGCGGCTCGCTAGCGCCATGGCAAACAACGCAGCGGGCATCCAGGATAGGCTTGATATCAGATTCGAATGTGGCCGCGGGCGCAGCCCCAGCCAGCGCCGCCAGCAGGAGCGGCACAGAAAGCGTCACAGAAAGGGAAGTGCGTTTTTTTTCGAGCACGGACTTGCTAACACAGGTTTCCGTTTTGGCCACCCCAGCACGTTCAGGCTACTCCAATCCACGGCCCGCGTGCAACGTCTTCGTTCTGCTTGTCGGCGCAATGTGAAAAGATCCCCTACTGAGCAAAGTAGAACGATCCCCTTGGGGCGAGAGATGC
>JAQBUE010000294.1 GCA_027624045.1 Acidobacteriota bacterium | reverse complement strand
CGCGCCGCTGGCCACCCCGCTGCTTCTCGCCGCCTGAAAACAGGGTATTCTGCCACAGGCTGTTAGGGCTGAAGGCGAAAGATATGGCCTGGCTCTCAACGCTCGATCCCAACACGCCGTTTCTGGAGCGCTCACCGTGCTATTCCTCGGGCTAATGGGCTTGGCCGCCGCCCGCCCGGCCCGATCCGCGGTCCGGCAGGCTATCATGTCGGGACTATGAAGTTCTTCCTGCGCATGTTGCTTGCCGTCGCCGTTTTGAGTCTGGCCGGCAGCGCGGCCTTCGGCCAAGAAGGCTTCAGCGTCCAATCCCTGAAAGACCCTGTTACGGGCCGCTCCATCCAGTGGTATCAGAGCCCGCGGCATGAAACCCATCACTACTACTTCGTCTCGCCCTGGTCGCCTGATGAGAAGCTCATCGCCTTCTTTCAGTTTGATGACGATGTCGAGAAGCTGACCGCTCTGGGGCGCTATCCGGGCGCGCTTTGGGTAATGAACGCCGATGGCACGGGCCGCCGCAAGCTGCTCGGCAACCTGCCGGGGCACTACCATGTCGGCGTCAATCAGTTCTGGGGTCCCCAGGGCAAGTACATCTACTTCAGCGATACCTCGCCGGGACGCAAGTGCATGGCGCGCGTCGATGTCGCCAGCGGTAAGGCCGAGTGCATCGATACGCCCGTGCCCTGCACCCGCGCCAGTCCGGATCTGAAGACCCTCTCCTGCGGAACCGCCGATGAGCAAGGCGTGTTCGACGTTGAGACGCGCAAGTATCGGCGCTTGGTGACCCTCGAGCGCGCGATCGCGCTCACACCCAACAAAGAGCTTGTCCGCAACCGAGCTTCCGCGTGGCAGAACACGCGCTTCAGTCCCAGCGGCGACAAGGTCGTCATCGTGCATCGCACCAAAGAACCGTTTCCCCGGCTCGTCGAGATGTTCATCTACGACTTTAAGACCGAACAGCTCAGTTACCTGACCCACGATCTGCACCATCCATCGTGGCGGCCCGACGGCAAGGCAATCGTCTTTGTGCGCCGCGAGCCGCGAACCAACGTGCAGTCTCTTTGGGAAGTCAATGTCGAGACCAAACAAGAGCGTCCGCTATTTGACGCCGAGCACGTTGCGGCGGGGCATCCTTCTTATCATCCGCTTCAGCAGCATCTCATCGTGACCGATTCCTACGGCGGCGTCTATGGAAACGGTCTTGCCCTGATCAATACCAAGACCAATCAGATGCAGCAGTTGGTCACCATTCCGCAAGGAGCGAAGCCGGAAGCCGCTCCCGATGAGCGCTTTCCGTTCCGCAACTGGGGCCTCTGGATGCCGGCTCGCAAGTATCTGAATGAGCCCCGCCCTGTCTGGAGCAACGACGGCACTAAGCTGCTCTACACCAGCGAGGAAAGCGGCCGCATCAATCTCTACGTCGTCGATACGTCCGATCTCTGAAACGTCGCGCCCTTGGCCCCAGCGGGGCCAATAGAGGGAACGTCCCGGCATGTCTTGCGTGCTCCCACCGCGGCGTGTAGCATAGGTTCGTTCAGGCCCCCTGCCCTTTGTTTAGGGTTTAGGACCCTGACTGGAATCGACTATGCGAAAAGCCGCACTAGCAATCCTTGCCGCTCTGGCTCTTCTTGCCTGCGCACCCCCTTCCGATCCCGTCTCTGAAGACTCGGGAGCGTCAGGCTTTACCCATGGGCCAACGTTGGGCCGCCTCTCATCGGACGGTGTCGGTGTGTGGGCGCGCACGCTCGTGCCGGAGCGCTTTCAGGTTCGTTACGGTATGTCGCCGGGGCAGTTCAACTCCCTTTCGGATATTGTCGAGACGACCTTCGACCACGACAACACGGCTTGGGTCCACCTGAACGGGCTGGCGTCGAACACGAAGTATTTCTACGAACTACACCTGCCGGATTCGGGGAAGACTCGCCCTGGCGGCTCTTTCCATACGCTGCCGGCGCCCGATGACGTTTCTAGTGCCGACCACAACCCGAAAGGCCTGTTCAACTTCCGCTTCGAATTCGCGTGCGGCAACAATCAGCGAACCGGCAGCGGCAGCAATTTCGGCGGTGCCTTGCCGACGTACTCCACAATGCTGCGTGACCTCCAGCGCGATGAGGAGAAGAGCCGCATCGATTTCGCCATCCTCAACGGCGACTGGCTCTATGAGGAGAAGCGCAACTATCCTCCCGACGGCTGGCTGCAGCAAGTAGGTATTCTTAAGGACCGTAAGCCGCGCATCGTCCAGATCGCACCGACCATCGTCGGCGTCTGGGAGAACTACAAATATTACTACAACGAAGGTCCGAATCTGACCGACTGGCACCGCAACATCCCGTCGTTCTTTACCTTTGACGACCACGAAATTGTCAACGATGTCTACGGGTCGGCCGAAGTCGGACGCCGCAACCGCCGCGCCGTCTTCCGCGACATCGGCGTGCAAGCTTGGTACGACTACCTGGGTTGGAGCAATCCGATTCCGCATAAACAGAAGATCGTTTTCGGCCGCGCTGATCTAGAAGCAGGCAGCGACATCCTTACGGATAAGGCCGCAAACTTTTCCGAGTTGAACCTCGCCGAGGCAGCGACGTTGCACGTTCATTGGGGCACGCCGGATGCGGGCGAAATGCAGGGCCCTTCCGATGAGGATGGCGGCGATCCGAATTCCGCCGTCTACGAGATTGTCGAAGTCATCGACTCGAATCGACTCAAGATTCGTCCGCCGGCACGCGCCGACGGCCAGGCGTCGTATTCAATCGGGCGGATGTCGCACTTCAAGATGAGCGTCAGTAACGCTGACCTCTTCTTTCTCGATACGCGCACGTTCCGCGATATGCACGATGTCACGCAGCCTGCCGACCCGAAGCGGTCGATGCTCGGCGCGAGTCAGAAGCAATGGTTGAAAGACGGAATGGCCGCCAGCAAGGCGGATTTCCTCTTCGTAGTGTCGTCAGTGAACTTCACGATTCCGCATGTTGGCGGTACGGGCGCTCCCATCCCGACCGAGAACAAAGACGATGCCTGGACGGTATTTCTGGCCGAGCGCCAGGAATTGATCGAGTTCTGGGATAAGCTCGGCAAGCCGGTCTTCGTGCTGACCGGCGACCTGCACAACAGCTTCGCGATTCAAATCACAGACCATGTATGGGAGTTCGCCTCCGGTCCGCATAATTCGGCGAACCACCCGGCGGGCAGTGAAGGGAACCGTCCGCCGACCGGCATCTATGACTCACAGGGACAACAGGCCGAGATCCGGTGGTCGACTTACATGCTGAATGACACTCCGCAAGAGCTGCGTAGTAAGCCGATTTTCTGCGTAGTGCAAATCAATGCGGTTTTCAACAACCCCAACGAAGAGGGCAAAGACCGTTGGGTGGCTTTCCCAAATCCGCAAGTAGTGTTTCAATACCACGACGGGCTGACAGGAGATTTGCTCTACGCCGAGTCAGTTGTGGCGCGCTAGCCCGCTAACACCGCCGCGCCCGCCTTCCTTCACAGCAAAAGCAACCACCTTCTAGGCGAGCCGCGACCAGAGGAAGCGGTCCCCACCAACCTCCACAAGCGCCCACTAAACAAACTCAGAGCCGCGGGCGTAAGCCTGCGTTGACCAACCGCCAACACAGCCAAACCCGCACCCCAACACTCTCCGCCGGTTGATCCCGGCGCCTTCGGGCTGTCCCATTTTCGTTCCGTATGTGCCTTCAGGAAGGCCACTGCAACCGCCAAACCGCGCCCACCGAGCCCCGACCGCAAGGGAGGCGGTTCAGGACCTGTGGCCTCGCCGGGGTCAGGGACGGCCAGATAGGTTATCGGCCGTTGCTGTCTATGCCAGCCCCCACCAACCTCCACAAACGCCCACCAAACAAGCTCAGAGCCGCGGGTGTAAGCCTGCGTTGACCAACCTCCAAACAGAGCCGAACCCGCACCCCAAGGCTCTCCGCCGCTTGATACCGCGCTTTCAGGCTTTCCAATTCTCCTCCCCATCTTCCTTATCCGACCGCTCTTAGGCCCGTTCACGGGCCATGGTTTCGACGAGGCCAGGCGTTTTACGCCTGGTATGCTGCCCCCGCCAAAATGAATCAGGCCCGTTCCAGGGGCCTTACCCAAACCGGCTTCAGCTACACCACGCAACCCTAAGACACGCCCAAGTAGCGACCGGCACTCATGCCGGTCCCACCCCAAGGCGTTCTTCCAAGTTGCGAACCACCCCCAAAAGCACCCCTGTCAGACTCGACATCAACGCGGCTCGCTACCCCTTTCCCGTGGGAGGGCGCATCCCCAACTTCGCGCCGGTTGATCCCGGCACCCTAAAGCTGTCCCGTTCTCCGTTCCGTATGTACCTTCCGGAAGGCCACCGCAGCCGCCAAACCACGCCCACAGAGCCCCGACCGCAAGGGAGGCGGTTCAGGACCTGTGGCCTCGCCGGGGTCAGGGACGGCCAGATAGGT
>JAQBUE010000293.1 GCA_027624045.1 Acidobacteriota bacterium | reverse complement strand
ATCAATGATTTAAAGGGTGGGCCAAATTAAACTGCCAAAGTGGGCCAACTGGAGTTGCCAAACGCAAGGCGTTTTACGCCTGGTCCCGCGCCCCAACTAAATGAATCAGGCCCCTTCCAGGAGCCTTACCCAAAACCGGCTTGAGCCACGAACCAAAACTCCAGTCACACCCCTCGCCCTCCTTTTTTCCCTGATTTATCAACCACTTGCGTTCTTCCACCGCGGTTAGCCGGCCACCCTCGGGTTATAAGGGAACCAAACAGGAGCGGCGCGGAAACACATCTTCCGTATCGAATGCTCCAAGGAGACCCAAGCTATGCCGAGGCTGAACGATATCATTGCCCGGGAAGAAGAGAAGCCCCAGGGGATCGACCGGTTGACAACCAACCAGCAACGATCCATCGAAGCCCTACTCGAATCACGCACATTCTGCGCTGCCGCCGAAAGAGCCGGAGTGGATCGCCGCACGATCTATCGCTGGCTTCGCACGGACGAGATTTTTCGAGAGGAGTACAGCGCGGTCCGCCGCGAAACCATGGGGCAGACGACGGCTCGGCTTCAAGAGATCTCCAAGAGCGCCGCCGAAGAGCTCAAGACAATCATCGAGAACAAGACAGGCCCTGTCGCCAGCCGTATCAGCGCCATTCGCACGGCTCTCGACTACGCCTACCGCGCCGTCGAGCTCGAGGACATGGAACACCGCCTTGTCGATGTCGAGGAAGCGATCAAAAACCACGGATCGGGATCGATGTGGCGAGTTTGATCAGAAGGCAAAGCTGGCGAATTTCTCGTGAGACCTGCCGAAGCCCCCACAGTAACAACCGGCGCTCATGCCGGTCCAAGCCCCAAAGCTAGTAGCCAAAACCTAGGTTTCGACGTCGGCGGCCTTTCCATCAACCCGCTAAATCAACAACAACGAGCAAAACAAAAGCACCACAATTCCAACAACAGGTCGCGACTCCGACGCCGGGAAACCCACTCGCGATTCTTCTTGGCAATTCGGCATCCGTCCGACAGGCCCGTTCACGGGCCTTGGTTACAACTAGGCCAGGCGTTTTACGCCTGGTACCACGCCCCCACTAAATGAATCAGCCCCTTCCAGGGGCCTTACCCAAAACCGGCTTGAGCCATGGACCAAAGCGCCACAATGCCAACAAATGTCGCGGCTCCAACTCACACCTCAAAACCAAGGTCGCGCTACAGGGCCGGAAGGCCACAGCAACCGCCAAACAGCGCCCTCCGAGCCCAGAGCGCAAGCGACGGGTTAGGCCACGGAACACTCAAGCAAGGCAACCAGGCCACCCGTGCCGACGGCCCCACAGTAACAACCAGCACTCATGCCGGTCCAAGCCCCAAAGTTCGTAGCCAGGACCTAGGTTTTGACGTCCGCGGCCTTTCCATCGGCCAGCTAAATCAATTGCTTGACGCAATAGTCCGGCGGCCCCAGCGGGGCCGCTACATGAAAGCCCACGGCTTCAGCCGTGGGTCCAGTCCCGCAACAGACTCAGCCCCAGCGGGGCGATACAATCACGCGCCCCCGCCGCAAAGGACCAAATAAGTTCGCCCGCAGCGCGCTTGCTCCCAACAACGCCTCAATCCCCATCGCACAAACGGAACAGTCTTGACGCCAGGGTCTTCAACCGCGCACCGCCAAACGCGGACTCGCACCAACGCCCTCACCCATATCACCTTCCGCTTCAAACCACATCGTCAACGCCCCGGACGAGTTATTTCAGGCTCCATACCCAGCCCGCACGTGCCTGAAGTCAACGCTCCACCCGCGCCAGCGCCAGCACCGGCGCATGACTCAAGGTCAGGATGGTTCGCCACTCCTTCCCCGCGGGGCTCTTGCATCCCCAACTTCCCGCCGGTCTATCCCGGCGCTTTTGCTCTGTCCCTCAAAGGCTCTTGGAGCAGACGGGAGCCCCTGGGCGTTCCGCGACGGGCTGCTACTGTGCGTCTCTCACGGAGAGCACGGGGACCGTTTTCAGGTAGCGGTTGCGTGAACGGCTTACGCCTGGAAATGTGACTCTGCCGCCAGTAAATACGAGTATGGGTTCTTACGCATTTCCTCTCGCTTCTGAAGGTTGAACAATACTGTTGAAACCGTGAGAGAGATCCCGGCACCTGCGAGGAGGGCATGTGGAATCGACAGGCCCAGAGCAGCGAGAGCGCCTCCACTAGGAACCGACAACATCGAAGTCTTCAGAAAGCTTTCGAGCGCCCACTTAATCTGTGATGCGCTCAGGCAGTCCTTCAGTTCATCAATGGTCGGCTTGACCTCGTTCGAGTAGATATCGGAAACTTTCTGCTGCAGCGCATCCATGGTCACGCTACCCTCAATCGACTTCGTGAGGTCGGCCATCTTCGTTCGGAAGCGCCCCAGTTCATCTTTGTGGTCTTCGCGGAATCGAAGGAGGTCATCAACGGATGTTTCCGGGCTAATGGCGATCCGTTGAAGGATCAGATCCGCAAGTAATGCTGGCGCGAGCGCACCAGGCACCCGATGCTCTTCGTACCAATGCCGTCCATAGCGGTGCCGGTATGGATCTCCCAAACGAAGGTGCGGGATTCCAAGGTTGCTATCAAGCCTAACACTAACGGCGAGACGATCACTGGCGGGCAGGTCTGTCAATAGGGCTATGCCGTGACTTTCCGCTAACTCCGTCGCCAACATCGTCATGTAGAATCTTGCAAACGGGCGATCCACGCGGACCCACTTCCCATCGTGCCCGTGGATCAACCGCTCCAGCTGGTCTTCTATCACATGGGGAAACTTCTCGGGATGCATGTGCACCAATTCACGCAATTCAGGGAGCTTCTCAGGATGGATGAGATCTGATTGACGCAGCCCTCCCTCCACCAACACGCCATCGGCTTCCGTGGACCCGAGGTAATCAAGAACCTTCACCGCCAATCGTTCAACACTGTCCAGGTGAGGGTGAACGTGTAACGGCGAGAGAACACCTGCATCAAAGAGAGCACGGGATGTTGCGCCGGTGTAAGGATCTGGCATTGACGCTGGGACGATGGTTTTCACTTCAGCCCAGTAGAGCATCGCAGTCTTCAGCCATCCCTCGTTTGGGACTTCGATGCGTGGATAGTAGAGGGCTTTTGTGAATGCCATTGAACCTCCGATTACCCCCGCTGCGTACCGACTTCAACCCGCACGGTCATGACGTAGCGTGGAAGGATCGAGAAATTGGTCTGCGCCTCAGCTTCCTCGTCGCCCATGACCAGCGCGAGCGCACGCCTACCAGATGAACCGCGCCGACCCATCATCATGCCGTAGACCAGGAACCAAGACAGCGGGTCTGTCTGATTCCACAGCCGCTGATATACGTCGCGCGATGTTGTCTTCGGTTTTCTCTTCGACGGGCTCGGCTTGTCGCCATCACCGAGGTACTCATGTTGAATCCAGTCGATGTCGCTCACAATCAAGCCCGGAAAGTGACGCGACGGGTCCGAGGCGTATTCGTGAAGGTGTTGGGCTTCAGCCAAGAATAGCGGGCCTTCCTCGAACCACTCCCTCGGATGATGACGCCAGTGACGGAACCGCCGCTGACCTGCTGGAATCACGTGATGCCAGACCTCCTCTTGCGAGAGTTCATCATAAGCTTCCACCCGAGGGCAGTAGAACAGGTAGTGAAACAAATCGCCGTTCGAGTGTTGCGGGTAGAGCGGGTCCTTGTTCAGCGAGTTATCCTTCGCCATATCCACCAACCGACGTAGCTGCTCCGGGTCCAACTCATCGAAGCAATCCGTAAGCGAGTAGCGCTGATGGTGCTTGTTTCCATACAGCTTCTTGGCTTGGAACATCGCACCCTTTTGGAAGGAGTTCTGCGAGTTGAAATTGTCGCGGTAGTCAATAACGATGCCCAAGTCCGAGGAGGTCAAGCGGCGTTCGATGTGGGGCGGATACTTTTTTGCTTCGATCTGAATGGAAGCCCGAAGAGGGCGCTTGTCCGCTGCGAGGTCTTCTTTCAGCTTTGGGAGCGCATACGGAAGCGTGCTGAGAGCGGAAAGGTTATCATCCAGCATTTCGCAGAGCAGCGATGTCAGGTGATCCTCGTGCGGGCTAAAGCCGGACGTGAGACGTGCCGTTACGACATTATCCACGCCGTCGAAGTATCGAACAAGTAGCTTCGCTTCGCGCGGCGTGAATGAAGTATGGGAGCACATCCTCGGCGTTTCACGGACTAGTGAAAAGAACCACTCTATCAGATTCGCCTTGAAAGATGGCCGTTTTGTGCCGGCTCGCGGAGAAATAAAGAAAATGGCGAACAAGGGGCGAGAAGGGGCGGAAAAGGGACAAAAAGGGGACGCGGAGCCCTTCAAGCCAAGCAACCCCTCATCGCGGAACAAACCCCTTGCTACAACCGGCTCACCGAAAGGCCGATCCACCGATCACCACCACGCAAATCACCAATCACGAAAAAGCCAGTCA
>JAQBUE010000055.1 GCA_027624045.1 Acidobacteriota bacterium | reverse complement strand
CCGTCCCATTGCCATAGAACAAGTTTATCGACTCTTGTTTCAATGTGGGACTTCCACCACAGGCTGTTATTCTCGCTAAGATACGAAAACTTTCCGGGAAGCCATTTGGCCCAAAACGTCGCGCCGCCGTTGTTCCGCGATGTGACATCGCGTTCCATAGCCTTATCTAGCTTTCCGACGAGACTGTCGTCGCCATCCTGGCCGATCTTGTGATCGTGCGGAATATTGATGCCGTAGCGGTTCTCGAGCCACTGCAAACTGTTCGCGGTCGACATGGGCACGCATTGATTGATTGCCGCATCGATATTGACCGGGGCCGGTTGCACAAAACTGGATGTCTCGCCCCCAGGGGGCGGTGCATGGATGGCGGGAGCATCGCCCAGTCCTGTCGGTGGCCCCACGGTCTGGACGCCTGAGATGTCCATCGAGTCAGACCCCATAACGAAGGGGTTGAAGGTCAGGTCCGGCGGTAGGTCCAGCAGCGGTGTCGGTCCGCAGGTTACGGAAGTTTGGATTGTCTGCCCGAGCAGGGAAACGCCGGGCGAGCCCGGGCACTGGAAATAGGTGACGAGCAAGTTGCGGCCGGGAGTGCTCATCGGTATCACTCGCAGTTCATGCCCGTTGGCCTGCAGGTTTTGCACGCGCCATGTGGGGCCTGCCCCTTTCCCGTCGTTTGTGATGATATTCAAGAAGCAGCGGTCCCGCGAAGCGAACTCCGCGACCTGCTCGATATCAACGAGCGCCCTGCACGTGTCGGTGTTCAAATCCGGCGACTGATCCGGTGGGAAGAAACTCATCTGAAACAGATCCACGCCCTGGTTGGGCGGGATGGTCACAATGTCACCCTGCGCCATCGACTGACGCGCCCCGCCGATAAGCATCGCAACGACAAATAATAGGACGCTACTCTTCGACTTCAGAAATACCATTGGAAACGATCCTCCCTCAGTACCTTTCTCGTGATTGCGATTTCAATTAGCGGTGCATTTGCGTTTCGTGCTGTTCAGTGTACACGGATTTGCCCGGTAATACATCAGGGATTCTCCGCGCGGAGCGTTCAGGGCTACCCTGACAGTAGGCCTTCTGCCGCCCCTGCCCGCGGCCATACTGCCCGCCAGGGGCTAGACGCTACACCAATCATCCCGCACGGGACAGTTGACGGCATCCGGATGAAAACCACATCATCGCGGCGCTGGACGCGGCGGACGTTTCTAGCTGCCTGCTCAGCCCCCGCTCGGCGGCGAGGTTTCCACTCTCCGCTTCGATGCCATAACATAATGGATACATCGGCAAAAGGTAGAGGGCATGATTAAGGCAACCGACAAGATCTGGCATAACGGAACGATGATTCCCTGGGACGAAGCGCGGGTACACGTGCTTACCCATGCCCTCCACTACGGCACGAGCGTCTTCGAGGGAATTCGCTGCTACGACACTCCCGAGGGCCCGGCGATTTTTCGCGCCCGCGAGCACGTCCGGCGGTTCTTCGATTCCTGCAAGGTCTACCGCATGAATGAGTTTGCTTTCGAGCAGGAAGATCTACTCGATGCTCTGCGGGAATTGGTGCGTATCAACAACATGGCGGCGTGTTACCTGCGTCCGATTGCCTTCCGCGGATACGGCGAGGTGGGCGTGCTCGCGCTCAAGAACCCCATCGAGACCTACATCGCCTGCTGGGAGTGGGGCAAGTACCTGGGCCCGGAGGCTATCGAGAAGGGTGTCGACGTTTGCGTTTCTTCATGGACTCGTTTGGCCCCGAACACTCTGCCGGCCATGGCGAAGGTCGCGGCGAACTACATGAACTCGCAGTTGATCAAGATGGAAGCAGTGCTGAACGGATACAGCGAAGGCATCGCTCTCGACGCCTCCGGTTATGTATCGGAAGGCAGCGGCGAGAATGTCTTCCTTGTGCGCGACGGCAAGGTTTACACGCCTCCGCTCGGCAACTCGGTCTTGCCTGGCATCACGCGCGATTCGGTGATCCAACTGGGGCGCGACCTCGGCATCCAGTTTGTCGAACAGGTCGTGCCGCGAGAGTTGCTGTATATCGCGGACGAAGTTTTCTTCACGGGAACCGCCGCCGAGATCACGCCGATTCGGTCGGTGGATAAGATTCCGGTCGGAAATGGCGGCAGGGGTCCGGTCACGCACCAGCTTCAGAAGGAATTCGAAGCCATCCTGACCTGCCAGACACCGGATCGTTACGGCTGGTTGACGTTCGTAAACAGTCCCAAAGCCGTACCGGCGTAGGCCGAATCAGCGGCCCCAGGGGGGCAAAAGATAGCCCCCCGCCCCCGACTTCATCCGTGGGAGGCGTACAGCGTGGTCTGTGTCTACCTCCGGGATGAATTCCGCTCAGGCGTGGTATGTTCAATCGCTGACCGGCGATGAACCGGCTTTCGCTTTGTGGCCGGGGCCGCGAAGAACCCTGCCGGAGCGGCTGCCGCTGTGTTTGTAGTTGTCGAGAACGACTTCGCCGTTGACGATCACGTAGGGAATGCCTTCCGGGTACTGCTGCGGCTTCTCAAACGTGGCTTTATCGGCGACCGTTTCAGGGTCGAAAACGGTTACGTCGGCCCAGTAGCCTTCCTTGAGCAGGCCCCGGTCGAGAAGGTTGATCTTCTCCGCGTTCATCGCGGTCATTTTGTGGACGGCCTGGGGCAGCTCCAGTGTTTTCAGCTCGCGCACGTAGCGGGCGAGCACGCGCGGAAAGGTGCCGTACCAGCGTGGATGCGGATGCGTCTTCCCACTCGGGCCGTCGGGACTGATGGCCGACCCATCCGAGCCGATCGATGTGTAGGTCTGCTTGAGGGCCAACTGCATGTCTTCCTCGGAGTGGTGGAAGAATACGGTCGGTACGCCGCCGTTCTCTTCCAGCAGCACGTCGAAAAGGACTTCGACCGGATCACCGCCGCGCGCCGCGATCAACTCGCTCATGCGCTTGCCGACAAATTGTTTGTTCTTCTCATTCGAGAACGAGACGAGCAGCATGCCCTCCCAGCCTCCGCCTGTGGCTAGGTAATGGTTGTACCAGCCGGGCAGGCCGCTGAGTATGTCTTTGCGCATGCGCGCTCGCGTTTTGGGAGCACGCAGGCGTTCGAGCATCTTCTCGTTGCCGCCGTCGTGCGCCCAGGGCGGGATGATGGCGCGAAGATTGTTCTGTCCGGCCGTGTATGGGTAGACGTTGGCGCGAATATCGAGTCCCTCGTCGCGGGCTTTGTCGATCATGCCGACCACCTCCGGCATGCGTCCCCAGAGGGCCTTGTCGGCGATCTTGAGATGGATGATGTCAACACGAACACCCGCGCCGCGGCCGACCTGGATCGCTTCGGCTACTGAATCGAAGACCCCCTCGCCTTCATCCCGGATATGGCTGGAATAGACGCCGCCATACTTGGCGGCAACCTTCGCCAATTCGACGAGTTGCTCGGTCGTGACGAGACTCGAGGGCGGCATGAGCAACGAAGTCGACAGGCCCATCGCGCCCTGTTCCATGGCGGCGGCGATCTCCTGTTTCATCTTTTCCATCTCGGCATCGCTAGCCGCCCTCATCTCGTCTCCCTTGACGTAGGTCCATACCTGCGTCTGACCGACGTAGGAGGCGATGTTGGCGGCCACGCCCTTCTGCTCGACGTGATCGAAGTATCCGCCGAGAGTTGTCCATGGCTTGCCGCCGGGATGGCGCGGGCCTTGGGAACCGCCCTCGCCCAGCACCATCGTCGTTACCCCCTGGCGGATCATGCTTTCGCAGTTTGGCTCGTCGAGCAGCGTGTCGTCGGAGTGATTGTGCATGTCGATGAATCCGGGCGAGACAACGAGCCCGGTTGCATCAATACGCCGCTTGGCGGCAGCATTCGCCAGATCACCAATGGCGGCAATCTTGCCGTCCGCGATGGCCACGTCGGTTTCGCTACCGGCGGAACCGCTGCCGTCAATCACGGTGCCGTTCTCAATCATCAAGTCGTAGGATTGTTGCGGCGCGCAGGCGCACAGCGCCACCACGGCAGCGATGACGGCGGTTCGGATGAGGACTAGTTTGTGGGTAGACATGACGCGGCTATTGTAGCGTGCAGGCCGAGTAACGAGGAAGAAGCACGAGTACAAATCGAGACCCCGGCGAGGGCTGGGCGTCAAGCGTTCCAGGACGGGCCGCCGCGGGGTCTAAGCACCTACGCCGGGCTATTCGTCCGAGTAGTGTTCGGTGACGAACTTCAATTCGTAGGCCTCGTCGATGAGTTCCTTGGTAAGAGCATGAGGCAGATTCTTGAAGTTCATCAGATCGAGGGCGATCCGTAAGACGTCGCGCGGATGGCAACGGCGAAACTTGCGTCCGCTGTCGGAGTAATGCTTCTGAACCGTGTATTCGATCAGGTCGTCGTTGCACTCGAGACTGATATCGCGGCAGTAGTTGCGAAAAATTTCGATAAACTCGTTCGTCGGCGGATTCCGCATGAAGAGCTTGTATTCAAGCCTCCGCAGGAAGGCCTCGTCTCCCAAGTCATTTGGATTCAAGTTCGACGAGAAGATCAGGAAGCATTCGAAGGGTACTTGGATCTTGGTGCCTGTCCGAAAACGAAGGTAGTCGACGGCGCCGTCAAGCGGGTAGATCCAGCGATTGAGCAGTTCGGCGGGCGTGATCTGTTGGCGTCCGAAGTCGTCGATCAGGTAGATGCCATTGTTCGCCTTCATCTGATACGGCGCATCGTAGATCTTGGCGCTCGGCACGTACATCAGGTCAAGCATGTCGAGGGTGAGTTCGCCACCTGTTGTCATGAAAGGCCGTTTGCATTTGGCCCAGCGCTGGTCGAACGCGGGCTCCTCGGTTAACTGCCGGACAGACGGTTCCTCGGCTACTTTGGTGTGGTAGAGCGAGTCGTACACTTTGATGAACTGTCCTTCAGCTTCGACGACATAGGGGATATAGATGGCGTCAGCTTCCAGGTGTACCAACTGCTGGGCCAGATAGGTCTTGCCGTTCCCCGGCTTGCCGTAGATCAGCATCGACCGGAACGAGTTCATCGCCGGACCAACCTTCGACAGATAGTCGTCGGAGATGACCATGTCCTTTAGCGCATCGCGGAGCCGCGGCTGCGTCGCCCAGCCCGTCTTAATGCGTTGCTGGCGAACGGCGTTGACGTATTGGTTCAGCGGTACCGGCGCCGGACCAAGTAGCTGGTTCGATTCCAGGTATTCCTTAGACCGGACTCTGCCTTCGTCCGACAGCACCAAGGACGACGAGACCGTGCCGTAGCCGGAGGAACGCTTGATGTCTACGAGGCGGCCCCGCCGCAGGAAATCCACGATCGGCTCGATGACGCTGAACCGCAGCCCAAGCGCCTTGGCGACATCTCGCCCGACGACCTCACCCCGGAAATAGAGGTTCTTCAGAACCAATTGCTCAACGTGGCTCTCCGATAGCCCTGCTTCTTCCAACGAGTTGGGCGCGTTTGGTATGAAGTTTTCGACGTCCTTTGCTGCTTCGTACTCGCGCTGAACGGCTGTTGCTTCCATAGGTTACTCTCCCGCCGAAGGAACGGCGTAGGACCATTATCCGGGGGAGTAGGACCGATCTAATACTGGGCAATCAGCGGGTATAGCCTGCTGCAATCCTCTTAGGAAATCGCGGATTGCCGTAAGGACAGCGCTAAAACCTTAGTGCGGAAGGATTAATCCGCCTGCCGTCAAGGCGACACTCCGGGGGACGGGCGGCGGGCCTAGAAAACTCGCTTCGTGAGGCGCCTGACATCGAAGGAAGCCGTGTCGGCAATGGCCATAACCGCCATGACACCCGCTTGGATCGGGTCGCTCACAACAAGATCAGCCGCGTCAGAAACGCTGCCGGCCATGTTCAGGCAGATCACGATGAGGCCCTTTTCGCGCACTTCTCTGACAGCTTTTTCAATCTCGCCCCCCATCAGGGCACCCGCCAGCACGAGCGCCCGCGCACGGGGCAGCCGGGCGACGGCCCTGACGGCCTCGGCAATCTGTTTTTCCCCTACCAGGGGAATCGTGTCGACCGAGATCCGCTCACCGCGCAGATTGTGCCGGTCAGCCTCCGAGACGGCTCCCACGGCAACCTGACCCACCTGAGCTCCTCCGCCGATGATAATCAATCGTTTCCCGAACACCCGCTTCAGCGTGCGCTCCTCGGCCACCCGGACGACGGCGGGAAGTTCGATCAACTGCTCGATGATGGTGTCGAGCGATTCGACGCCGCCAATCTCGAAGAACACCGTCTCGATGGGTTTCTGGCTATCGAGAATCGCAACCCAGGTGATGTTTCCGCCGGCGCGCGCGATCACACCCGTAAGCTGATGCAACACACCGGCTTCATTTCTGGTCTCGACGACCAGCCCCTTTGTTAGGTTCTCATCGTAGGCTTCCTGTTGCTCCATTCGAGGTTCTCCGCCCAGCGGCAAAGAGATTCCAGTATAGCCGGGGGCAGGCAGCGGGTTGGTAAACGCCTACTTCGCTTCCAATGAAACCGAGATGATCGCCTCGTCATTGCGAATGTAGATGTGCCGATTCGCGTAGGCCGGGTGAACCCAATTCACAGCTTTCCGTTCGCGGCGATTCGCGCCTCGGTCCGTCGTGGGTTTGATCAACTCCACCCGGCTCAACTCCTCATACCCTTCTGGCGAAAACTTCGCGATGATCAGCTCGCCGCGGTCATTCGAGATGAAGTAGCGGTCTTCATGCCGCACAATGAACGCGGAAACATTCCGTAGCTTCTCGACCGTTGCTTGTTGGCTTTCCCAGATGCGCTCGCCTGTCGCGCGCCGCAAACAGCGCAGTTCGCCGGCGCTGTCGAGCCCGTAAATGTAGTCCCCGTCGAACACCGGCGTCGCCATCAGACTATGTAGCTTATCCGTATCGACAGCGCTATCGCTCTCGCCCTTCCAGAGCAAGCTCGAAACGGGCCGATCGAATGCAAGGCTATAGAGTCGCGGGCCGCTGAAGAACGCCGACACGAGCAAGTGCGGCTCCGACCACGCGGGCGTCGCTATCGGTGTGTTCATCTGAACCTTGAAGGGTTGCTCCCAAAATAACTCACCATTCGAGGGATCGAGCGATGCCACAGCCCCCGCATGCCACACGATCAACTGCCGTGTCCCGCCGGCATCGAGCAAGATCGGCTGCGAGTAGCCGGGCTCTGAAACCACCGCATCAAGCGCCCGCCAGATTTCCTTGCCGGTCGCCTTATCGAGCGCCATCACCTTCGCATCCGGACGCCCAGCCGGCACCACAATCAAGCGCTCGCCGTCAACCAGCGGCGCAGCCGAGAAACCCCAAGTCGGCAGTTCAGCGCTGAAGTCCTCACGGTAACTTCGCCGCCAGACAAGCTCACCAGTCTTCGCATCGAGGCACCGCAACTCGCCAACTGCACCGAGCACATACACGCGCTCGCCATCCACCGTCGGGGTCGCCCGCGGACCCACCGCGTAGTCCATCCCCGTGTAGTCGGCCGCCCATTCGTGCGTCCAGAGCACCTCGCCCGTTTTCTCATCGAGGGCCAGCGCGCGCTCGATACCGCTGTTTACGTCCGTGCCGCGAAAATCCGTGACATAAACCCGCCCGCCCGCCACCGCCGGCCCCGCATAGCCCGCCGCGATTGGCGTAGTCCAGCGCCTCTCCAACCGCTTCGGCAGCGTCTCGAGAATGCCTGTCTCTCGCCAAACTCCAGAGCGCCCCGTCCCGCGCCACTCGGGCCAGTCTTCGGCGGCCACGGGAACCAGAGCCGGCCATAAGGCCAGACCAAAGATCAAGAATTGACGCAGTATCGTTCCCCGTACCATGCAGTTAGCCAAACCGAACCGTCGACACCCCATGCGGTGCCCCTACATTTTCCCATGACGAACGTTGCGCCGAAAGTCCGGCCCGTACGAGACCCTCCGACGGATCTCATTTGATCCAGGCCCGCGCGCTCCAACACTGTGATCTAATCACGGAATGGTTTCTACGGATCACTTCGCTCTTGGGGTATTCTACGCCCGGGCTGGCGCCATTGCTAAGTTCACAGTGAATAGGCTCGAGGCCATCTTGTCGTCACCCCCAGCACTACGCAGCCACATGAGGCGAAAGCGTCCCACCTCCCGCCACCGGACATCCGCTCTGTCAGCCACAATCGTCCTCATCGCGGCACTCTTCGTTGGCCCAGTGCTATGGGCGCAAAACCCTGCACCGGCCCCATCCGCTCCAGACGTCAGGCAAACCTACGCCAAACTCTGCGCCGGCTGCCATGGAGCCGATGCTCGTGGTTCAGAGCAAGGCCCTGGGCTTATGGGTCCCAGGGTGCGCCGGCGATCCATGCAGAACTTGAAGGACGTCATCGTCAAAGGCGTCCCCGCGGTTGGCATGCCGGCGTTCGATCTGCCAGATCCTACCGTCGAGGCACTGGCGGCGATGATTGTGTCGCTCAATGCATCGGCGGCCGAAGCGAATGTTCCCGGTGACCGCGCGGCCGGTAAAGCGTTTTTCTTTGGCAAGGGACAGTGCGCCTCCTGTCATCTGGTCTCCGGCGAGGGTGCGCCGATCGGTCCCGACTTGTCAGATGTGGCTCTCCACGGGACCGTCAATGATCTTCGGGAGTCGCTTGAAAATCCCGGCGGGCAAATCGCTACCGGCTATGGGCTGGTAACGCTCCAACTGAGTGATGGAGGCACGCTGCGTGGATTCGCGCGCAGTAGGACCGCTTTCCACATCGTTGTCCAAGACCTCGAGGGCCGGCTTCACCCCCTCTCCCTCGATCAAGTTGCCCACATCACGGAGGAGAAATCCTCACTGATGCCGGCCCTGAATGCCTCGGCTGATGAACTCCAGAATCTCATCGCCTTCCTGAGCGGGTTGACCGGCGTGAAGCCTGACACAACAGTCGCGCCGCGCTCGCCTGTGTCACAATCAACCGGCCCGGGTGGCATCGATTTCTCGACGATCATGAACCCGAAACCGGGCGACTGGCCGACGTATAACGGGAACCTAAGCGGGAACCGCTACAGCCAGTTGGATCAGATCAACGCGTCTAACGTCGGCAAACTCACGCTCCAATGGACTTTTTCCATTCCCCTGTGGAGACAGTTCCTGCCCGACACACCCTATTACCACGGGAACATGCGGTACTTCGGACTGGAAACCGTGCCGATCGTTGTTGACGGCATCATGTACGTTACCGGACCGAATCAAGTCTTTGCGCTCGATCCGCGTAGCGGGCAGCAAATCTGGCACTACTCACGCCCGCGTACTTCCGGGCTGGTCTCGGATCCTTCCCTGGGTACCAATCGTGGCGTGGCCGTCCTCGGCGACAACGTCTTCATGGTCACCGACAACGCGCATCTGATTGCCCTCAACCGGATCACCGGATCCCTGGTCTGGGACGTTGTCATGTTTGACGAGCCGCAGAAATACGGGGGAACCGTCGCCCCCCTCGTCGTAAAGGATATGGTGATTGCCGGAGTGGCCGGAGGTGACTGGGGAATCCGCGGCTTCCTTTCCGCCTACAAAGCCACCAGCGGTGAGCGTGTCTGGCGTCACTGGACCGTGCCCGCCCCCGGCGAGCCGGGCTCTGAGACCTGGGAAGGAACCGCAATCACCTTGGGTGGCGGCTCCACTTGGCTGACCGGTTCTTACGACCCGGCAAGCGACACTCTTTTCTGGGCTACCGGCAATCCCTGGCCGAATTCCGACGATAGCCAGCGCCTCGGTGACAACCTGTTTACCGATTCCGTGCTGGCCCTTGAGCCCGCCACGGGCAAACGGAAATGGTACTTCCAGTTCACGCCCCACGACACTCACGATTGGGACGCCGCCGTACCTAACGTCCTCGTCGATGCAGAGTATCGAGGACAGCCGCGAAAACTTCTGCTACACGCCGACCGGAATGGTTTCTTCTATGTCTTCGACCGCACCAACGGCGAGCGTCTTCTTTCGACATCGTTCATGCACCGCATGACCTGGGCGAGCGGAATCGACGCCGACGGCCGTCCGATCCCGCAGCCGCCAAGTGATGTGACCTGTCCTGATAACGCCACCAACTGGCAGGGCACGGCCTTCAGTCCCACCACGGGCCTTTACTACGTCATGGCCCAGGAGAAATGCACGGTGAGGCTCTCGCCGGGAAGCTGGAAAACGCCTCCTCCTCCGGTGGACCCCGGAATGAAATATGTGCGCGCCCTCGATATCGAGACCGGGCAGATCGTTTGGGAAGTCCCGCAGGTTGGTCCCATCGACGGCAAACGGGGAGCGGGCCTTCTGGGTACGGCGGGCGGGCTGCTTTTCTACGGCGATCCGAGCGGCTACTTCGTCGCGGCCGACGAGCGCGACGGGAAGACGCTGTGGCGGGTTCCGCTGAACGCCATCATCAAGACCTCCCCGATAAGTTATTCCGTCGGCGGAGAACAGTTCATCACTCTAGCCGTGGGATCGAACATTATGTCCTTCGGCCTGCCGCATTAACGTATAGCCTCAGCCTTCTCGGCCCAGTACCCTCCAAGCCCAAAACGCCAGTGACGGGTTTGGCCGCCAACACCTCGAGCAAGATAACCAAAGATCAACATCATTATTCCTCCGACCGTCACGCCGGGGGACGCGGTGCCAATCGTCATCGAGGTCGAATGTCCAGACGGCACCAAGATCCGCGGCCGCGAAGACGCAACGATCGCCGTCCGAGCAGCACCGTAGGCCGCACCCAAAACGTTGCTTCGAACGGTGACCCGCTTGACACGCCGGCCGGGCTTGGTATTGCAAGTCTATACTGGATGCCAGAGGTCGCAAGATGAAATATACGGTCGTGTTGGAGCAGACCGACGAAGGCTTCAGCGTCGCTTGTCCGGGGTTGCCCGGCTGCTGGTCGCAGGGGAATACGGAACCCGAGGCTCTCGATAACATCGAAGTGGCTATCCGCGAGTATCTGGCGGCAGTCCGCGAGTCGGTCGTCGGAGCTGAAACCCGCGAAGTCGAGGTGGCAGTCTGACTCGCCTAAGATCCCCGGTGTACGTCACCTCCGGGCCGTGCGAGCCTTGGAAAAAGTCGGGTTCACAGTTGTCCGCGAAGGCAAGCACATCATAATGTCTGACGGAATTCGCTTCATCACGCTCCCACGGAACAATCCTGTGCATGGGGTCACGATGGGCGGAATCGTGAGGGATGCCGGGCTCACACCAGAGCAGTTCAAGAAATTGCTGTGACCGGCTGAACGGCTGCATCCGTCACTGATAAAACGGCTGCGTCTTCAGCCAGCGCGGGCCGTAGTGCGGCTCAGGCTTCCCTACTTCCAACGCCCCCAAGTCCGGTGCATCCCCGCTGAAATCCTCATTCACCGTCGGGATCACAACCCCGGCATCAACGGCTTTACTCCCTGGCTTGAGGCGGAAGTTCAAATCCTGGGCGTAATAAACGGCGTGGCGCTTGGCGGGGTCGGGTGGGCTCATCTGCTCGAAGATATCGAAATCGAGTTCAAGGCCGTGCTGCTCCTGCCCAGTCGCGGCGCGCAAGTCGGCGAGCGTCGAAAAGGTCCGCCAGTCTTCCGGACGTGGTTCGTACATCGTTGCGCCAGCTTGGGGAGCGAGCCAGCGATACTGCCCGGCGACTCCCTGATTGGGCCGGAAACCGTTGTAGTCAGAACTATAAGCCTGGCCGGCGTTTGCCCAGGTCATGACGCCGCGCTCAGGGGTATCGCGTCCCATAAACAAGTTGTTGCGGTAGTGCATGTTGGACGAGGGGTCCCCTGCGACTTGCTCTCCGATGATGGTGTTGTGCCACGCGAACAGCCCGGCAGCCTTGGCGGAGAACTTGAAGGCCACGCCGCTGGGAACGTGGTAGAGAATATTGCGGATGAAATAAGCCGGGCCGCCGAAGACAGGCTGCGAGCTGTAGCCGCCGTGAGCCGCGTTGACGCCGCGGTTGTTGTAGACGCGGATGTTGTGGACGCCGCCATCGGTCTCCACAAAGTCATCGCCCGACATGTGGATGTCGTTGTTATAGATGTCGATCGATGAGGCGCGCCGCTCGGGGTCTTGCGGGGGTGAGCCGTAGGTCGAGATGCCGATGCCGTCGTGAAAGTAGGCGACGGAATTGTGCGCGATGACGTGGCCCGGTCCGTAGACCTTCATGGCATAGTAACTGCGGACTTCGTGGGAGCCGTAGGGGCCGACACCGGCCCAGTATCGGCCGGTCCACCCGACGAGCAGGTCGCGCTGTTCGAAGCGCCCGATGAAGATGTTGTCGGCGATGTAGAAGTCGCTCGATCCGGCATATTCGGTCCAGACACCGAACCCGATATCCTCGAAGCGGCAGTTCTTGACCGTCAGTCCGACCGCCCCCAGTACGTTCTTGAAGCCGGCGAAGATGGCGACGTCGGTGTTGCGAAACGTAAGCCCGTCGAAGATGTGGTGAGCGGATGCGCTGACGTCGAAGAGGCGGTGGTTGCCCGCGCCATCGAAGACGACTTGACCGTCGCCGGCGGCCTTGATCGTGATCGGCTTCTCGATCGTACCCTTGACGGTGAGCCAGTTGGTGCCGTCGAAAGGCGTCATCATCGGGTCAACATAGTTGAGGCGCTCGTTGCGGTACAGCCCGGCGTGGACGAGGATGGTGTCGCCGGGCTGCACGGGGCGCTCCCACACGACGTTCCAGTCGCCGAGTCCGGCCCCGTAGTAGGCCTCCAGCAGGCTGCTGAAATTCGGCTCCAGCTTCTCGCCCTCGTGATAAGGGGGGTAGACGTGCAACGTTTGTCCGCCGGAATACGGTTGCGGCTCAGTGCGCGTGGTGACGCGGACGGTTTGCGTCGTCTGGCCTGAGGTGCCGTCAGGGTCGGCCAACACGAAGCGGCATTCGTACTCGGTGCCCGGCTCGACGTTAAGGATGCTGCCCGCGAAACCGTCAGGGACCGTGTAGTCGAGATGCTCGCGTGCCCGGAAAATACGCTCACCGCCGACGCGCACGAGCGGCAACGCCGGACGCCACTTCCCTTCTCCGGCCCGGCGAAACTCAACCGCGACGGAGGCGTTGCGGTTGGCGTCGCCCGTGATGGACCACTCGAAGCCGAGGTTGTGCAGCGTCGGGTGCTCAACGGTGAAGCGGCCGGCGCGGATGCTGTCTTGACCATAGGCGGAGACAGTGAACAACAGAAACAGCGAAACCAGTACGAAGCGCATAAGTCCAGATTCTAGACCAATTCGTCTTGCCGCGTTCCGCCGTGTTTCCCGCGAGGCTCTCAATGGATCTGGCGGAGACCTCTCAACGAATCTGGCGGAGACGGGGTTGCGTTCGAAGCGCGGCCTCTGGTTTGAAGACTCGAACCGGCTGGCTCTAGATGAAAAACAATCCGCAAGCACATGATAAACTGGGGTTTAGCTGCTTCACGCGTTCCCGTTGCGCCCGCCCGATTCACGCCCATGGCCGAAATCGCCCCCTCGATCTTAGCCGCTGACTTCGCCCATCTTTCTCGAGATGTTGAGGCCGTCGAGCGGGCCGGCGTTTCCATGATTCATGTGGACGTGATGGACGGCCATTTCGTCCCGAATATCACGATTGGCCCGCCGGTCGTGCGCTCGCTCAGAAAGGCCACCCGTCTGCTGCTCGATTGCCATCTGATGATCGAGAACGCGGATCTATTCATCTCGGAATTCGCGGCCGCCGGCGCGGACATGATTTCGGTTCACCAGGAAGCCTGCCCGCACCTGGACCGCACGCTGCAATTGATTCGAGAGCAGGGCGCGAAGGCGGGAGTCGTTCTGAATCCCGCGACGCCGGTGAATACGCTAGAGGCAGTCTTGGCCTCGATCGACTTCGTTCTCGTAATGAGCGTCAACCCCGGGTTTGGTGGACAGAAATTCATCCCTTACACGCTCGACAAGGTTCGGGAACTCGATCAGATCCGCCGGGATCGGCATCTCGGCTATCGGATCGAGATTGATGGTGGTGTTTCAGCTAACAATGTCGGCGAGATTGTGAACGCCGGATGCGATATCATCGTGGCGGGATCGAGTATTTTCGGTACAGGCGATCCGGCCGCCGCCGTGGAAACGATGCGACGGAAGGCAGTTGAAGGCCGGCTGCTCCAGGCGTGAAGAAAACAGGCGTTAAGAATTCACTTCAGGCGAAACAAACAGAATGAGAAAACACATCTTCGTAACCCTCGCTGCCTCCGTGGCGCTGCTCGTGTCGGTCGGCTGTGGCCGCAAAGCGTATGAAAACCCGATCGCGACCAACTCACAACAGCCCGACAAGATCCTGTTTGACAAGGCCATCAATGACCTCGAGACGCGCCGCTACGAGCTGACCCGCCTCACCCTCAACACGCTGATCAACACCTATCCCGACAGCGAATACATCGCGAAGGCGAAGCTGGCGATCGCCGACAGTTGGTACCGCGAGGGGACATCGGCGGCATTGGCGCAGGCCGAAGCCGAGTATAGGGACTTCCAAACATTCTTTCCCAGCATGGAAGAAGCGTCTGAATCGCAGATGAAAATCTGCAAGATCCACTACGACCAGATGCATAGCGCCGACCGCGAGCAGACCCATGTGCGCAAGGCGGATCAGGAATGCCGCCAGATGCTGGCGCAAAATCCCAATAGTCGTCACGGGGATGCAACTCGGCAGATGTTGCGCGAGGTGCAAGAGGTCCTGGCTGATGGTGAGTACCAGGTCGGCGTCTTCTATTCGTTCAAGGGCAGCTACCGAGCCGGCTCGAATCGCCTACAGGCCGTCACGGACCACTATCCGCTCTTCAGCGGGAGCGACGAAGCGCTGTGGCTGCTTGCCGATGTTTACGGCAAGATGGGCGATGAATACGCCGAGCAGCGGGCCGATGCGCTGTCCAAGCTGGTTCGCGACTATCCGTTGAGTGCCTTTCTGGATAGCGCCAGGCAAGAGCTGGTGGCGATGAACCGTCCTGTGCCCGAATCGGACCCGGCGCGTTACGAGTTGATGAAGTACAATCTCGACCATCGCACGAAGGAAGGCATGTTCAAGAAGACCCTGACGATGTTCAGCACGGGTCCCGACATCACAAACGCGGCCAAAATGGGCGACCCTGTCATGACCGCCCTCACACCGACAACGCCTGTAGGCGTCGGCCAATCCAGGATCACCGGCGGTGGAACGGCCGGGGTCACTGTCGAGACGATCTCGGGGCAAAGCAAGCTCGATACCGAACCCGACGCGCGGCGCGGTGTTCAACAACCAGAGCAGCCTGAACAGCCCCAGCAGGAACAGCCCAAGTAGAGCAGCAACGCTACTACGGGCCTCCGGCCAGACTACCTCTTTGCAATTCCGTAGGCTTGATGCACGTCGTCGAGCGTCAGGCTGCCGAGAAGCTCCTTGGGATTGGCGCGGCTGGAGACGGGTAGGATCGGGCAGGAACTGAGCAGGCGCAGCGCCGCGTCGAGGGAGAGATCCGGATGGAGGTGTTCGCTGACGGGCTCGCCGATCGACTGATCGATCCGTTCGCCCTCGGCGCCTTCGGCCAGCCTGGTCTCAAGTTTGCCCCTTTCCACCCAACCCCAAACGCCGGGACGAAGGGCCACGAGAGCTTGCTGCATGCCGCCGCCCTCCATCTGCGCGAGCGCCTTGGCGACGGTCATGTCAGGCTGCAGAACCCATGATGACCCGCTGGCCATGGCGTCCTCGACGCAGAGAATTGGGGCCTCCCGCTGCTCTTCGACCGACGGCAGATCCAAGCCGTCCTGTTGGCCGATGATGTGGAACAGCGACTCGCGCTGCAGGCGCCGTGAGATGAGATACGAGATCGTGTTCGCAATCATCACGGGCAGGATGATCACGTAGCTGGCGCTCACTTCGAAGACCATAAAGATAGACGTCATCGGGGCGCGGAACAGGCCGGCGAAGAACGTCCCAATTCCGACCAGGACGTAAGCGCCGGCGGTACTCGTCGGGAAGGGCGAGTAGAGTTGCGCGAGCGCGCCGAGGCCCCCGCCGAGCATGGCGCCGATAAACAGCGCCGGCGCGAACATGCCCCCAGGAGTGCCGACGCTGAAGCACATCGAGGCCGTGATCATTTTCAGTAGACCAAGCAGGATCAGGATGTGCCACGGGAAGCGATCGTGCAGCGCGCTGTCGATGGCTCCGTAACCCGCGCCGAGAATCTCGGGCATCCAGACACCCACGGCTCCTACGATCATTCCGGCGTAAATGGGAAGAGCAAACCGCGTACGCATCGGCAGGTCGATCGCGCGGCGGCGAAGGCGCCCGGCCCAGCGCGCGAAGTAAGCGGAAAGCACACCGCCGACGACTCCGATCGCTGCGTAGACGATCAGCTCGCTCGGATGTGTCAGTTCGAACCGCGGCACCCGGAAGAGCGGATCGTCGCCGAGGTACCAGCGGCTGACAACAACCGCCGACACGGCCGAAAGAACGATCGATCCCAGCACGCCCGCGTTCCACGAGGAGACGACTTCCTCCATAACGAACAGGACAGCCGTGATCGGAGCATTAAACGCGGCCCCGATGCCGGCCGCGGCCCCGATCGGGGCGATGAGCCGCATGTTCTCACGCGTGAGATGGAACAGGCGCCCAAGCAGCGACGCCACGCCGGCGCCCATCTGCAGCGCCGGATCTTCCGGTCCCATCGGGTTGCCCGACCCGATCGAGATTGTGCTGGCAATAAACTTTCCCGGCACGCTGTAGAAAGGCACATAGCCGTCCGAGACATAAAGAGCCGCCTTCGTGTTGTTAACACCGCTGCCCCGCGCTGCTGGGAAAACGGTCATGACCAGCAGATAAGCCACGCCTCCGCCCAGCGCCGGCCAGAGCACGGTCAAGAGCCAACTGTGGCTGCCGGGCGAATGAATCGTGCTCCACGACAGAAACTCGATCGAGATGTGGAAGCACACGACGACGAGGCCCGCGAAGATCCCGATCACGATCGAAAGCAGTAAGAAGCGCTGTGTCTCGCTCATCACCGGACCGCGGCGGCTGAGATCCCAGAGGTTCTTGGCGAGCCCGAACGCTTTTTTGCCGAATTGGATGAGCTTCTCTTTCAAGACAGGTCTTCTAGGCAGCGAGCTTGCTCATGACGTGGGTCAGCGGTTCGTCGGCCGGGTCCGCCGAGTCGCACACGTCTTGCAGCCTCGCCCATAATTCTTCGGCCAGAGAGATGGCGGCCGCGATACGGTCGTCGGTGGCGGCGCGCCGGCTGTCGAGTTGCTCCCGTGCCTGATCGAACCAGGGCTGGAGTGAGCCGGGCACCGGCCTGGGAGGGCCGACGAACTCAGGTCCGGCGTAGGGGTTGACGCAGCGCTCGATGACCTTGACAACGCGGCCTAGCACCTCGCGGGCGCGGCGATAGCGCTCAACGGCGGCGAGCGCATTGCCATACGGGCGATAGGTGGGATCAAGGGCGCGGATCTGCTCAAGCAGTTCAAGACGTCGCTGGATCTCGGCGTCATCAGGTCGCAGCCGCAGTGCTCGCTGGAAAGCCGTGCGGGCCGAGTAGTATTGCTCAAGGTCGAATTCGGCTTCGCCGACTCCAGCGAACGCTTCGCCGTCATTGGCGTCCCGCCCGACGAGTTCTTCGAATACCTGCAGGGCGTGTGTGGGCGACCCCACACGCAGAAAATGCTGTCCGATGCGCTTCCTGATACGCGCGTCGGCGGGAGATTCCCGCAGCAGGTCGACGAGTTCGCCCGCGGCCTGCATGTCCTCGCCGCGCTGCTCGAGAAGAGCGATGAGTTCGAAGCGCGCCCGGATGCGGTTCTGCTGGGGGCTGATGCGCCACTCGCCATGAACAGCCATCCGGTAATAGTGAATTGCGTCATCCAAGCGTTCGCCGCGCTCGGCGATGCGGGCCAACAGACGATTGGCGTCAGCAAGCGTCGGCGCCGCTTCGATGAGGTTCAGCAGGTGGTTTTCGGCCTCGGAGAACCGTTCAAGATAATAGAGCGACTGCGCCAAGCCTAAACGCGTCCCGATGTCATTGGGGGCGTACGTGAGAGAGTCGCGAAATTCGGCGACGGCGCGCCGGTACAGGCCATAGTCGGACAAAGTGCGAGCCGTTTGCAGGTGGATACGGGCGCGAGCCGAACGCTCCGCGCGGAACGCTCCGTTGAGAAAACCAGTTCCCACAAAAGAAGCAATCATCACCGCGAAGATGATCACGAGCAGCTGTGGCGTCGCGCCGACGACGGACGAAACACGAGCCTTGCAGTGCGAGCACGACGCACCGGCATGATGAATTTCGTTGTGACAAATCAGGCAGACGTGACGAACGGCCATCGCTTTTCCAGCATAGCGGGTCACTGTTATTCGACAGTCTCGGCGAGGGCTATGTCCACCCGCTTTGGTCCGCGCGAAGCGCCGTGAAGCTAAAGAATTGCGGGGCCTACCCCGATCTAACTACAGGTCGGAGGAGTCTGGTCCCCATGGATAGAAAAGTACTTGACGAGGCGATCGCGGAACTTAGGAAGCAAAAGGCCCATCTTGAGCAGGTCATCGGCATGCTTGAGCTGGTTGGGAGCGGCAAGCGGCGGCGCGGCCGGCCCCCGAAATTACTGTCGGAAGCTTTGCGGGCGGCCCAGGAAGCGCGCGCAAACAAGGCCCGGACAAAGCAACCACGGACAAAGCAACCACGGACAAAGCAACCACGAGCAAAGAAGGCGCCAGTGAAGAAGCCAGCGCTAAAGACGCCGCGCAAGCGTACGAAGCGTGTGACACCTGAGAAGCCATAGTTGGGCAAAGCGGCTACTGCCCCAGGTCGTGGCAGAGATGGCACTCTCGCGACACCTCTCGTTTCACGTGGCAGTTCATGCATTCAATCATGCTCGTTGAGACCTCCTTGGCAAGCACGTCGCGCTGCTCAACGTCGCCGTGGCAGGCTGTGCACCGCTCGCCGGCCTTGAGGTGATTGGCGTGACTGAAGAACACGAAGTCGGGAACCTGATAGACGCGAACCCAGTCTAGTTTCCCGCCTCGTTCATTGACGGCGGCCAGTTTTTGGATTTCCGGGCTATCCGCCTTGATGGCGCTGTGGCACAGTAGGCACTGATCCGCGCCAGGCAGACCGGCTCGCTCCTTCGCGGCCGCGCCCGTGTGGCAGTCGAGGCATTTCATCCCCGAGGCGATGTGGGTCTTGTGACTGAAGGCGATGGGCTGTGGGGCAACTTCGACCGGGAGGTTTTCGATCTTGCCCTTGTACGCGGTTTGGGCGCTGAGATCGACAACCGGCTGGGCAAGCAAGAGCGCCGCCCAGAGGCACAAGAACCGCATCCATCGAATACGTGGTTTCACAGGCTCGTTGCCCGCTGACGGCCGAGGCCGCGCCGCGATTCACAGTGTATCGCGCGCCGGGAGCGAATCCGTCCTACGCGCGGTGCGGCAAGGGAGCGATAACTCACAGTCGGGCATAGGGTTGATCCGGTACAATCTGGGCTTGGCGGCTGCTTGTCCTTCCGCCTTCTTGTGGGAATCCTTTTCCGTTACGTATTTCGCGAGGTCGTCGTCAGCACCCTGATTGGGACGCTGCTTTTCACGTTCGTTCTGTTCCTCCAGAACATCAGCCGCGTCATGGAGTTACTGATCGGACCGAACGTCTCGGGACGCCAGACACTCTATTTGTTTTTGTTGATGGTTCCGCAGACTCTCGTCTTCACTATCCCAGTGGGTGTCCTTGTCGGTGTACTGGTGGGCCTGGGGCGGATGTCGACGGACGGCGAGATTACAGCGATTCGCGCGGCGGGCATCCCAGGACGCCGGCTGGTGCGGCCCATTGCCGTCTGGGCTGTATTGGCCGCGCTGGTCAGTGGCGCCACGAGTCATTACTGGAATCCTTGGGCGCAACGCGAACTGCAGGCCGTGCAGCAGAAGCTCAAGATCTCTCAGGCAACCGCGCAGGTCCAGCCGCGAGTGTTTATCGAAAGCTTCCCCAATTACGTCCTCTACGTTGGCGATGTTGTGCCGGGGGATACGGTTCAGTGGCGGCACGTATTCATCGCGGACACGAGGGATCCGGCGAAGCGAGGCTCGTTCAGCGGCGTCGACGCAACCGTGAGCGGACCACGAATCACGTTAGCCGCGCAAGCCACCGCGATTCCCATCCTCGATCAGAACCGGGTACAGCTCAACATGCCGCATGCAAGCACCTACGAGCAGTCGTACAACCCGGACAACTATCAAACCATCGATTTCGACAATATCGATCAGGTTTTGGAGTTCGCTTCCGAACAGCCGCGGGCTGGAGCGGGGCCGTTGGAGCAGATGACGACTGGCCAACTGCTCACGGCGCTTTCCCTCGATGATCAGCGCGTCGCGGCAGGAATAGAGTTTCACAAGCGGCTCGCCTTTCCCTTGACTTGCCTGATCTTCCCGATGATAGGAATCCCTCTCGCGATCAGTTCGCAGCGCTCGAGCCGCTCGGTTGGGGTGGTATTCGGGCTCGTGCTGGTGTTCGTGTATTGGATGATTTGGCTGGGCGGCGTGGCGCTAGCGAGCGCGGATGTGCTGCCGGTGGGGCCCGCGTTGTGGATCGGCAACGTTCTGTTCGGCATCGCGGGCTTCTGGATGTTGCTGCGCCTCGACTCACCGAACCGCAGGGATTGGGCGGCGCTTCTTCTCTCGCCGGTCCGCCGCTCGGCCGCGCGCTTTCGCTCGCGCGTCGCCCCGGTCAATGATGTGCCGGCTGAGTCCCCTGAAGACGAGCGGCGCGAACAGGCGAAAGATGAAGACGCGTCCTCGTCCCAGCCCATCTTCCCGATCGTTGACCGTTATCTGCTTTCCAGCTTCCTTTATTATTTCGCAATCATGTTGGCGAGCTTTGTTTTGATCTGGTTCGTGTTTAGTTTCTTCGAACTTCTCGGAGACATGCTGGAACGCCATAAGCTCGGACTCTTTATTCCTTACATCTATTACCTGACACCGTTTTTGTTCTATGAGACGGCGCCGCTCGCGGTGCTGGTGGCGACTCTCATTACTTTCTTCGTCATGGCGAAACACCATGAGTTGACGGCTTTCAAGGCATGTGGGGTCAGCCTTTATCGGCTGGCGGCGCCGATCTTCGTCGTGGCGCTGCTGTTGAGCGCTCTCATGTTCGCGATGGATGAAAAGTTTCTTCCGGAAACGAACCGGCATCAGGACGCGATCCGCAATGAGATCAAGGGGCGTCCCGTTCAAACCTACCTGAATCCCGACCGGCAATGGACATTTGGTCAGAATAACCGGATCTTTTTCCATGGTTTCTTCGACTCGGAGAACGACGTATTGGCTGGCGTGAACGTGTATGACCTCGACGCGGATACGTTCAGACTGCGACGGCACATCAAGGCAGACCGTGCGAAGTGGGACGTGAGCGCGAATACCTGGGTGTTCGAGAACGGCTGGGTGCGTGTCAATCCAGGCCATGAGACGAGCTACGAGAAGTTTGAGTCACGGCCGTTCCCGGATATCGAGGAAGGTCCGAGTCACTTCTTCAAGGAAGAGAAACAGCATCGGCAGATGAACTGGTGGGAGTTGCAGGCTTACATTGGGGATCTAACGCAGGCGGGGTTCGACACCGTAAAGTTCCAAGTGCAGCTTCACAAGAAACTCGCGTTTCCGCTGTTCGCATTTATCATGGCCCTGCTGGCCGTGCCATTCTCGATGCTGGCCGGGCATCGGGGAGCATTCGTGGGTGTAGTCACGTGCATCGGCTTGGCCGTTGCTTACTACTCCCTGAATGCGTTCTTTGAAGGCTTGGGGCGGCATAGCCAGTTGAGTCCGGCAATCGCGGCCTGGTCGCCCAGTCTGATTTTCGGATTGACTGGGACCTACCTGTTCAGCCGCGTGCGTTCGTAGAGCGATATCCCTATGACTGATTTTGAAGAGATTGAAAAGGCGCGAGAGCGCCTGCGGAAGTACTTCCTCCCTACGCCGGCGGTGCGCTCAGAGGTGCTTTCCGATACGGCAAGCCTGCCCGTTTGGCTGAAGCTGGAACTATTGCAACCGACGGGATCGTTCAAAGTGCGGCCTTCGATGAACGGCATGCTGGCGAACTTGGAGCAGGCTCGCGCGAAGGGCGTAGTGACGTCGTCATCGGGGAATTTCGCGCAAGGCGCCGCCTACGCGGCCAAGCGGCTGGGAGTGGATCTTCAGGTCGTGATGATGAAAGGCGCTTCCGAGTTCAAGAGGAAGAGGACGGAGGCGCTGGGGGCCACCGTAGTCCTTTGCGAGGACACGTTCAAAGACCGCTGGGATACCACCTATCGGATCGAAAAAGAAGAGCAGCGGCTGCTGATTCATCCCTACGACTCGGTGCATACGATGGGCGGCGATGGCACGATCGGACTGGAGTTACTGGAACAGATCGAGGGCGAGTTTTGCGCGGTCGTACCGATCAGCGGTGGCGGTTTGATTTCAGGGATCGCCACCGCCATAAAGCACAAGCGTCCCGGCTGCCGCGTGATCGGTGTCCAACCGGCCGCGAACGGATCGATGCGCAAGTCGCTCGACGCCGGTGAGCGAGTGACGGTAACTCCTGGGCCGACGTTGGCGGATGCGCTGCTGATTGCGCAGCCTGGGGAGCGCACGTTTGAGGTGGTGCGGCGACTGGTGGATGAAGTGGTCGCCGTGGATGAGGACGAGATTCGAGCCGCGGTGAAACTCTTGGCGGAAGAGCAGAAGCTTGTCGTCGAAGGCGGAGGCGCCGTTGGAGTGGCGGCGCTACGCGGCGGCAAGGTAGCTGCCGGCGGCCTGCCTGTTGTCTGTATTTTGAGCGGCGGAAATATTCTGCCCAGCGATCTCGCCGCCATTCTGGCTGCTTGAGACGTAGCCTGCATTTCTCATCACGTGGCGAGGCGAAGTGCGGGAGAAGCTCGTCAGTACCAGGCGCGTGCCGGTTGGCGCGCGGAGGCGTACTTGAACAGTACGGGTGAGCACGGCGAGTAAGCGCAACGAAGCAATGGCGGGCCCATGGCGCGCTTCGACCGTCACGTGGTGAGCAATCCAGGCTAAGCGTTCGATCGAAACCGGCCGATGACTCAAGGTGTGGCTCCGACCTAAGGAGCTGCTGTTGACACCTTATGCGAGTTTTCGCCGACAGCATCATCATCTTGATCGCGTTAGCGGTAGGAATGCTGGCCGGGCTCTTGCAGGCTTTGAGCCAGCCGGGGCGGGCCGCTTTCTCTGAGCTCTTGGCGGCTCATGTGGGTTTCTACATGTGGGCCCTGCCTTGTCTGGGGGCGGTTTCGATCGCACTGCTGACGGTATCGGGCGTCTATCGCAAGAAGCCCACTCGCACCGGCCGGGAAAAGATCATCGGCGTCGTGGAGTCTGTGGTGCTGGCTTACGGCTTGTTGGCGGTCGCTAGTTGGCAGCTTGGCTATGGGACACGTTTCGCTCTCGGGCTCATTCTGATCGTGGGCTTCTCGCTGAATGCAGCGGGCAGCTTGGGCGTTCGTACGGCGAAGACTTACTTCACCCATCGCTTCGACGTCCACCGGAAACAGCCGGTGCCCCGGGCACCTGTCGAGAAGGTTCTGGTGATCGGTGGGGCCGGGTACATCGGCAGCGTTCTGGTCCGCAGGCTTCTGCGGGCGGGTTACGAAGTTCGGGTCCTTGACCAATTGCTGTTCGGCGACGGCGCGATCAGCGAGCTTTTCAGCCACCCGCGCTTCGAGCTGATGCGGGGTGACTTCCGGCACGTCGACGCCGTGATTCACGCCGTCAAGGGGATCGATGCCGTCGTGCATCTCGGCGCGATCGTGGGCGATCCGGCGTGCGCGCTGGATAAGGAGACGACCCTGCAGACCAACTATGCCGCAACAGCTCTGGTGGCGGACGTGTGTCGCGGTTACGGCGTCTCACGGTTCGTGTTTGCCTCGACTTGTAGCGTGTACGGAGCAAACGATTCGATTGTGGACGAGCAATCGGAGTTGAATCCCGTGTCGCTCTACGCAGCCACCAAGATTGACTCGGAGAAGATTCTGCTTGCTTCACGGAGCGCGACGTTTCATCCGACCATTCTGCGATTAGGGACAGCGTTCGGGTGGTCGCCGCGCCCGCGCTTTGATTTGGTGGTCAATCTGCTTACCGCGAGGGCGGTGCTTGAGAAGAAGGTCGTAATTTTCAACGAAGAGCAGTGGCGCCCGTTCGTACACGTGAGCGACATCGCGCGGGCGTTTTGCCTCATCCTCGATGTTGGTGTCCCCGAAGTGAGCGGCGAGATCTTTAATGTCGGGTCTGAGGAGTTAAATCATCGTCTGGGCGATGTGGGCCGGGCGCTCCACGGATTGGTGCCCGATATGACGGTCGTTCGGGAGACGAATGACGACTTGCGCAACTACCGTGTATCGTTCGATAAGATTCGCGGGCGGCTGGGCTTTCGCTGCGAGACAACGCTGGAATCCGGCATTCGAGAGATTCAGAAGCAGCTTTCGATCTGTGATATCAGCGACTATGGCGAACCCCGCTATCACAACCACAAGTCAGTCGAGAAGACACTGAACGAGGTTGGCGAGCCGGCCCTCTCGTTACAGTTGATCTCAGAGCGGTTTTCGAGCCGCGAAAGGCCGGTTTCCGAGCAACTGCCGCGGGAGAGCCGCGGTCCGCATTCCTTCATAGGCCCGGAATCGACCGGCAAGAAGCTATCCCATCACTTGGGCTGATGCGCCTTGAACGAAAAGGCGGCCTTCGTCGAAGCGTTTCGCGTCAAGCGGGCTCACGTCAAAACTCGTCGCTTGGCCGTCGAGAATCATCTCCGTAATGACCTTGCTGACGGCAGGGGCCATCTTGAACCCATGGCCGCTGAATCCGGCCGCGCAAAAAGCGCCCTCGACGCCCGGCAAACGGTCGAGAATCGGATGCCAATCTGGTGTAACGGAGTACAGGGCGGCATAGCCACCGCGCCCGATTGCATGACGGTAGGGCGGATAGCGGCGCTCGACCTTCTCTCGCATCTCATCAATAAAAGCGCCGCCGGCGATCTCGTTGTAATTGTCAGGGTCGACCTCGTCCCGCACTTCCCGCGGATCAATGTTACCGATGTGGAGCAGACCGCCGGGCAACGGACGGTGGTAAATCTCCTGAGAGAAATCGCAATACAGGGGCTGTGGGCGATTCAGCATGGGCTCGCACGGAGTCCGCAGCAGAGCGACCTCGACACGGCACGACCGCACCGGAAGGGCAACATCCAAGCCGCGCGCAACGGCGGCGCTCCAAGGTCCGGCGGCAAGCACAACCGTGCGAGTCGCAATATCCCCCTGCGTGGTGGCGACGCCGCTGACACGCTTGTCTTCGGTCAGGATACTCGTTACACGAACTCCCTCGTGGATTTCCGCGCCGCCCGCGCGCGCGGCGGCGGCGTAGGACGTAACGACTTGCACGGCGTCACAATAGCCGGCCTCACTCTCGAAGGCGGCGATCTCGCCCTCGCCGAGTTTTGCACCTTCGTCGATGTCTCGCAGTTCGTCGGCGGAGATAAAGTTTACCTCCACTCCTAGACTTTTCTGAAGTTCGATCGTTGCCGCCAAAGAAGCGCGCATGGCGGACGGGGCGATCACGATCATTCCGGCGCGCGTGAATACCGCTGGACCGCCGACTTGTTCGGGGAAAGCCTCGAACGTGCGCAGGCCGTACAGGGCCATTGATGTCGTGAGCGGCCGCGAGTAGTGGCAGCGGATGTTAGCGCCGGACTTACCCGACGACCCCGCCGCCAGACCCGATTTCTCGATCAGCACGATGGAGCCCGCGCCGCGCCGCGCGAGTTCATGAGCGATGGCTGTGCCCATCACACCGCCGCCAACGATAACCACGTCTGCTGTCTTTGTCATAAGTTAGTGAGCCTATCTATGATAGGCCCTACAACCAACCTAGTAACATCCGGCAGGTTCTTATCGGGCGCGCGCCTGAGAGTATCGGGAAAGCCCGGAGTGCTAAAGTGATCTTGAGACGTCATAGACCCGGCATGAATTCCGCTATCCGCTTTCTCTTCATGGTTGTCGGCCCGCTATTGATCGTGGGCGCCACGGTTATATTCCTGCGCGGAATCGGCGACATCCTTCCGCCGATTATGGGCGCCGGACTTGCGTTCGTCGCTGGGCTTGCCCTGCTGTGGCTGGCGTTCAAACCGCACCCGGTTGCGCACGCGGTTCGACAAGCGGCGGGCGAACTTCCTGAAATCGAATCATACGACCGTACGGCCCTGGCGCGGCTTCAGGAATCGATGGAGCCGCAGCGCAAATCATCGGAACGTTCCTGATAGGCCTGGTTCGGCGCGGATCGCTCAACGCGGATTCATTGAACCCGATCAGCAGGTAATACTTACCGGGCCCTGTAATTTCGACACCCCTGGGTAGACGCACGATTGCCGCAATTGCCCACTGGCGCGTATTCGAGCGCTGGACCATCACGTGCAATAGAGAATGACGCGTCCCGGTACCCCGTCTCTGCTTGCGGACGTTTCGAATCCGAACTCATGTCAAGCAAGGAGGCTCACGACCCATGTGGGGACGTCGATCTAACAGCGAATCCGATCAGGATTCAACAGCTCAATCTCAATCTCAATCCATGTCCGACGCGGCCGTGCGCGGCGGGGAAGATCGCGTTCCCCGGGCGGCGCCGCACTCGGCGACTTCCAGCGTACGACCAGTAGAGGCGCCCTCGTCGCGACTGGGAAAACGCCTCAAGTTTCTCGGCCAAATCACGGGATCCGAAGATCTTCAGATCGACGGCGACTGTAGCGGCACAATCGAACTGAAGGACAACTGCTTGACGATCGGTCCGAATGCAGCCGTGGAAGCGGACGTTAACGCGCGCTCCATCTACATTGCCGGCAGATTGAAGGGCAATGTACAAGCTCCGGAACGAATCGAGTTGCGCAAAACCGGCTCGCTGGAAGGCGATGTAGTGACCGCCGGGATCGTAATCGAGGAAGGCGCCGTGTTCCGGGGCAGCATCGATATTGTGAGACCCGATGCGAAAAAGTCGGAGACCGCTCCGTCCGCCAAACAGCCCGAATCAGCCAAACAGCCCGAATCAGCTCGTTCGCAGCCCAAGGCCGATGGGCCGGCGAAAGCCGGCTCGACCGCCGCTACTGCCTAGCAGTCCGGTTTTGAAGCAAAGGGCATTCCATCCTTTCGATGGAGAACTCCTGCGCTAGGATCACACGCCCACCAAGCCGCGGCAGGCTTGGAGCGCTGAAGCGAGGAAGTCGTCGGCGCGTCGGGCCTGCTCATCAGAGCTTCCCGCCGCGACGAGGTTCGGTGCCGTGAGAGCGGCGCCGAGCCAGCCTTCGGTATGCCATTCGCCCTTGCCTTCCAGATCGGGCAGCGGCGGATCGTTGGGATAAGGCCAAGGCGTCACGTAGAGATACGGTTCCGGGTAGGCGGAATCGCCGGGCGTCATGCCGACCCCCATCGAGCGGCCGGAATCGTGACCCTCCGCCGGACCGAATTCAATCAGAGTCGCGATGTCGAAGTGGTGTGGCCAGCAACGGACCGGCGACGCTTTAGGTGCATCGGCCACGATTCTGCGCAGCACGCGGTCGCTGTTGGCGCACCAGCGCGCGATCTCGTGAAAGGCCTCCTTGGGCGAGAACGAGAAGGGCCGCCCGTGCGCGACAGGGTGGTCGGGTATCGGGTTCGGCGATCGAACGAATTCTTTCGGAAGAGGCCCGCCGCTGAATCGCTCGACAATTAGCTCGAACCAGCAGTAGGCGTCTTCGATCGTTTGCCCGTGGAGATCGTATTCGCTGTAGATCGTATGGCCGTCTTTGGCGTCAAGCAGCAACAGCCGCAGCCCCCCTACCTGGAGCGCGGACCGGAAAGACGG
>JAQBUE010000292.1 GCA_027624045.1 Acidobacteriota bacterium | reverse complement strand
CCATCCACTTTTCGCCCCGAAGCCCGGAAGGAAGTGGGGGCTTCGGTTCGAAAAGTGTTTGCCTGCACTCCCCAATTTCAGGACTGCAAGTATTCGCGCTTGTTTTCGCCGCCCATGTCGCCTATTCTTCGCCGTCAGATGGAACTACCCATGATGAAGGCTGCCACACAACATCTTGCAGAAGACGCGCCCGTCGCTCCGACGGACCTCGCCCTACTTGCCGTCCCGGACAAGCTGCGTGCGCGTTACTTCGCCGCTGCGGATGCTCAACACCAAAAAGATTTTGGTCAATTTCTCACGCCGCCGCATGTGGCCGACCTCATGGCGGGCATGTTCCAGTCCCGCGCCCGACGTATCCGTCTCCTGGACGCCGGTGCGGGCATGGCGATTCTGTCCGCCGCTTTTGTGCGGCGTCAACTCATGCGCGACACCCCGCCCGCACACATCGAGGTTACGGCTTACGAACTGGACCAAGCGCTCATTACCGGGATCGAGAAGACCTTCGAGGCGTGCCGGGCCGCATGCGAGGCGAGAGGCGTCGAGTTTTCGGCGACCGTGCGGAACGCCGACTTCCTCGCGGAAGGCGCGGAAATGCTGCGAGACGACTTCTTCTCCGTGACACCGCAGACTTTTGACGCCGCAATCGTCAATCCGCCGTACGGGAAGCTCTCGACGACATCCGCCGCCTATCGGCAGTTGCGTAGCGTGAACGCCGAGACAACGAACCTCTACACAGCCTTTCTGAATCTCATTATCGGCTTGCTGAAGCCGGGCGGCGAGTTGGTCGCCATTACTCCGCGCAGTTTCTGCAACGGTCCCTACTTCAAGCCGTTTCGCCAAAACCTCCTACGGCAGATGTCCTTCCGAGATATTCACGTCTTCGATTCGCGGAGTGCGGCGTTCAAGCACGACAAGGTCTTGCAGGAGAACATCATTCTGCACGCCGTGAAGGACACGAAGGTTCCGCGCACGATCCGTGTTTCGCAAAGCGGCGGCGCGGACGGCGACGCGGTTCGCACGCGCGTTTTGCCGGCCAATGAGGTTGCTTCGCCAGACGACCCCGAAGCGTTTATCCATATCCCGACCTCGGACCTGCACCTTGCCGCCCGCGAGCAGGTCTGCGGGCTGGACGCGACGCTCGCCACGCTTGGCCTGACGGTTTCAACGGGCCGGGTGGTAGACTTCCGCGCGCGGGAACACATTCGCCAGGAACCGAGCAAGAGCACAGCCCCGCTGATCTACCCATGCCACTTTCAAGGGCTGTTCGTCAAATGGCCGAAGCTCCCGGCGAAGAAGCCAAACGCGATCGAGACCAATAGCGACACGGCAAGCCTGCTTGTTCCTGCGGGCGTGTATGTCCTGACCAAGCGTTTCACGTCGAAGGAAGAACGAAGGCGGGTTGTGGCCTGCATCTACGCGCCGGATCGTGTCGCGCCCGGCCCTGTCGGTTTCGAGAATCATGTGAACTATATCCACGCCAACGGACGCGGGCTTGATCTGGTCACGGCGAAAGGCTTGTGGGGCTTTCTGAACTCGTCCGCGTTGGACCTGTATTTCCGCCAGTTCAACGGACATACCCAGGTCAACGCCACTGATCTACGGAACGTCCGCTTTCCCACGGCTGCCCAGCTTGGCGGGATCGGGGGCCGGATCGGGGATGAACCTTTGCAGCAGGAGCAGATTGACCAAATCGTCACCGAGGAGTTGAAAGCATGAGCCCAGCATCCGGCAAGACAAAGCCCCGCACGACGCGGAAACTGAAAGACGCAATGACGATACTCCGCGCAATGGGCTTCGGTCCACGCCAGAGCAACGAAGTTGGCGGGTACGTTCTGCTCGCCATGCTCGATCTTGGCTCCCGCACCGACTGGAAGGACGCTGCCGACCCGCTCCGGGGTATCACGCCGACCATAGATTTCGTGGCCGAGAAGTACCGCCTGCGCTACGCGCCGAACACTCGCGAGACCATCCGCGACGAGGCAGTGAAATACTTCGTCGAAGAAGGTCTTCTGGTTAAGAATCCCGACAATCCGAGCCGCCCGACCAATAGCGGCAAGACGGTCTATCAGATCGAAAAGACAGCCTTGCGACTGTGCCGCACGTTCAAGACGCCCCAATGGGATGCCGCACTCATGCGTTACCTGGCCGCGCGTGATGAGATCAAACGCGACCTTCAACGGGCGCGGGAACTCGCCCGGATTCCCGTACGTCTGCCGGATGGCGGCAAGATCACGCTATCGCCCGGCGGTCAGAATCCGCTCATCAAGGCGTTCATCGAAGAGTTCTGTCCGCGTTACGTTCCGGGCGGCACCGTGCTCTATGTCGGGGACGCCGAAAACAAGTTCCAGCACTACGAGGCCGACTACTTCACGCGGCTTGGAATCGAGATCGATTCCGCCGCCAAGATGCCCGACGTCGTTGTTCACGATCCGAAGCGGGAATGGCTGGTCATCGGGGAGGCGGTTACGAGCGCGGGAGTCGTCGACGGCAAGCGCCGCCGTGAACTCAAGGAACTGTTCGCCGGATTCCGGTCCGGCCTGGTCTTCGTCACGGCGTTCGAGACCCGTGCAGACATGGGCCGCTTCCTGAGCCAAATTTCCTGGGAAACAGAAGTCTGGATCGCCGAGGATGCCGACCACGTCGTCCACTTCAACGGAGAACGATTCCTTGGCCCTTATCCCGATACCGTTCTTGCCTAAGTCACAGGGCGGCCGAGTGTGTGCTCCGCCGCGACCCTCCGAGGCTGAGCGCCATTCCCCGTGCCCAGTGTTGCGGGGCCGGCCGCCAGCTACCCGACGAACCGCCACGCACGACCTCATCGCCGTGCGTGACGCTTGGCATGCCTGCGCACACCCGGGCGACAACAGACCCCATACTTCGACGAGGCTTCACGATGACTGCCCAACATGGCTTGACCTCACCCACCGGACCCTTGATGCCGTCGTCTTTGCCGCCTACGGCTGGCATGCCGCGCCGGAGCATCCGCATGAAGGCGGGCCGACGGACATGACTGACGACCGGATTCTTGCGCGACACCTGACCCTGAATGCCGCCCGTGCGTCCGTCTCGGGGGCCAACGGCGCGACGGCCGGGCCGACGGCATCAACGAGGCGAAGGGCGGGTGGCGACGATGGGGGCGAGCACGGCTCTATAGGGCGGGCGTCCGCGCAATCAAACGGGGCTCCCGAGCGTCTTACCAATGAGTGAACCGAGCGACAATTCCGCGGAAGCGTGGGTGCAGGCAGGTTACCGCTATGCGCTTTCGTTGACGCATAACCGGGAAGACGCGGAGGATCTGGTGCAACAGGCGTGGCTCAAGCTGACGCGACGGTACGGCCGAGTGAAGAATCGCTCCATGATCTTTACTACGATCCGTCACGCGTTCTACGACCAGCGGCGACGCGCGAACATCGTCGCCTTCGATCCGCTGGAGGATGCGCCGGAACCGGTTGCGCCGCCCGTGGACGTGGCGGAAGGCTTGCACCAGGCCGATATGGACGCCATCCTGGCCGTTTTGCGACCGGTGGAGCGCGAGGCGCTGTATCTCAACGTGGTGGAAGGCTATACCGCGAAGGAGATCGGACGTTTGACAGGGACGCCGCGCAACACCGTGCTGAGCCTGATCCACCGGGCGCGGGAGAAGCTGCGGGCGGCATGGGGCGACCGGAATTCGGAAACGGCGGGCGGACATGGATGAGCACGAATAGCGAGAGACGCGATCTTGACAACCACCTGCGCGCGCATTACGCGGCGCAGCGGCTGCCGGCCGAGCGGGTGGCGCGCATTCTGGCCGTGTCGGATACCGTTGCCGGGCCCGCGAGCTGGTGGCGGCGGCCCCAATGGCTCGCGGCCGCCGCGGCGTTGGTCCTGCTCATCGGCGGGGCGGGCTTCTGGTGGCGTGCGCCGGTGCGTATGACCGCGCGCGTTGCGGCGGAAGTGGCGCATAACCATCTCAAAGGCGAGGCGCCGGAAGTCCAAGCCGACCGCTTTGGGCCGATCCAGCTTGCGTTGGCGAAGCTCTATTTCCCGTTGGCCCCGTCGGCGGCGCATCCTTTGCCCGACCGGCTGACGCTTGTCGGCGGACGTTACTGTTCAGTGCAAGGCGAGCCCGCGGCGCAAATCCGGCTGCTCGAACCGGATGGACACCCCTGCACGCTGTATGTGACCCGCTCTACCGGCAACCGGTTGGCGTCCGTCCGTCCCGGCGAATACGAAGCAGCGGGCGTGCGTGTCCGCATCTGGCACGACGAAGGCCGCCTGTTCGCGATGGCGCTGTGAGCGTCTTCTTTCTCCTGCCGTGTCCGATGCGTCCATATGCCGGTCTCGTCCGGATGGCGCTTGAACCGCCAAGGACGCCAAGATTTTCAGGTCGCGCAATCAAACCGCGCTCCCGTTCGTCTTAGAAACGAAGGAGTAAGCCGGTGGATGGTCCGTCGGACAAAAGACCCGAAACGACGGTATGCCGATCCGAAAGAGGGGGGAAAAGGGGTCAGTGTTTCAATTTGTTAACTTTTTTGATTGCGCGGGTCTGTGGTGCTGGTAGCTTTGG
>JAQBUE010000291.1 GCA_027624045.1 Acidobacteriota bacterium | reverse complement strand
CTGGAGACCTTCAATTGGCTGATCGGCCTGACCGTGAAGCACATCGCCGCGCCGCAGTCCTTCAACGCCGCGTTCGAGCGCGACAGTGAGAACCGCCTGCGCCTCTCCTCCAAATCCGGGGGCCGCCTCAAGCAGGATGCTGCCGGGCCGTATTGGTTCCGCACCGTCACCGGCACCACGCCCGACGACCGCAAGGCGCTGATCATCTGGCGCAAGCTCACCGGCGAGCCGGAGCAGGACAACCTCGTTCTGGACGAGTGGTTCACCAAGCAGGGCTACTCCGCCAAGGACAGCGAATTCGACGTCATCTGGGTCAATGGCGGCAACAACCTCGAGAACCTCAAGACCCCCGACGACCTCTGGAAGGTGCGGCTCATCGAAGAGGACTTCCACCGTCTGATGTTCGAGATGGAGGCTGCGTGATGCCGCGCGGACGACCCAGGAAAAACGCTGCCGCCGCCGTGCCTGCTGCACCCGCAGCGCCGCGCGCTCGCGCGACCAACCAGCCGCAGGTGCCGTTCGGCCACAAGCTTGTCCTCAACCAGTGGCTGCTCTCCCTCTTCAATGTGAGGTCTTTCAAGGACCTCGCAGAGCCGCTTCGCAACGAGGCCCTCGAAGGGCTCGACGAGAATAATGTCCACCGGTTCCATCACGCGCTCACGGCGCAGCTCTTCAACCTGACGCAGCTGCCGACGGAACTGCTGCTCGAGTACGACCAGAACATTGTCAAGCATACGCAACGGCTGAACGACCGGCGCATCACGCACGGCGACGAGCCGATCGTCTGGAAATACTTCCAGTACCTCACGCTGCTGTTCACCGAGATCTACCTCGACCGCTACTTTCGCGACCCGGTGTTGTTACTGAAAGCACTGAATGCGCAGGTGGCGCTCTACAACGCAGACAAGCCAGAGCCCGATCAAGTCACTCCCTTCGACGAGACCGCTGAAGCCTGGCCGCAGATCAACAAGCTTGCCTACTGGATGGCTACCGGCAGCGGCAAGACGCTGCTGATGCACGCCAACATCCTCCAGTACCAGCACGCGCTGGAGAAGCACGGCCGCAGCCGCGAGCTGAACCGTACGCTGCTGCTTACACCGAACGAGGGCCTCTCCCAGCAGCACCTGCGCGAATTCCTGACGGCGGGCATCGATGCGGAGCTGTTTAACAAGGACGGGCGCGGACTGTTCAGCGGGCGCGCAGTTGAAATCCTAGAAATCACCAAGTTGCGCGAGGACATGGGCGACAAGACCATCGCCATTGACGCCTTCGAAGGCAACAACCTGGTACTGGTGGACGAAGGGCACCGCGGCGCCACCGGGGGCGAGGATGGCCCGTGGATGCGCTACCGCAACGCGCTTTGCGAGAAGGGTTTCTCGTTTGAATACTCCGCCACCTTCGGGCAGGCGGTCAAGGGCAAGCCCAAGCTCACCGAGGTCTACGCCAAGAGCACACTGTTCGACTATTCGTACCGCTACTTCTACGGCGACGGCTTCGGCAAGGACTACCAGATTCTGAATCTCGATGAGGGCACCCAGCGCGACCACCTGGAGCTGTACCTGGTTGCCGGGCTGCTGACCTTTTATCAGCAGCAAAGGCTATACCGCGAACAAGGCGCTTCGTTCCGAGCATTCAACCTCGAAAAACCGCTCTGGGTCTTCGTGGGTGGCAGCGTGACGGCCACGCTGGCCACGCGCGATGCCTCGGACATCGTGGAGATCCTGCAGTTCTTCAGCCGTTACGTGGGCAACCGTTCGGGCAGCATCGCGCGCATCCACACCGTCCTGAACGAAGGCCTCGTCGCCGCGACGGGGCGCAACCTGTTCGCCGAACGCTTCAAGTACCTGAACACCTGCGGACTCACGCCAGCACAGGTATTTGATGAGACGCTCGCGACCCTGTTCAACGCTCCGGGCGGCGGACAGCTCTACGTTGAGAACTTAAAGGGCGCAACCGGGGAAGTGGCCCTGCGGCTCGGCGCAGAAAATGAACCGTTCGGCGTCATCAACGTCGGTGACGATGCCAAGCTGGTGGAGCTGTGTCGGAGAAACTCACTGGCGACGGGTGACCGCGAGTTCTCGGGATCGCTGTTTCACGAGATCAACCAGCCGCAGTCAACCGTGCACCTGCTAATCGGCTCAAAGAAGTTCACCGAAGGCTGGAGCAGTTGGCGCGTCTCGACCATGGGCCTGATGAACGTGGGCAAAGGCGAAGGCGCGCAGATCATCCAGCTGTTCGGGCGTGGCGTGCGGCTCAAGGGCTACGGCACTCCATGGAGCCTGAAGCGCAGCGGCAAGACGAATCTACCAGAGATTGTCGAGCGACCCAAGCACATCCAAGTGCTGGAGACGCTCGGCATCTTCGGCATCCACGCCGACTACATGGCGCAGTTCCGCGACTTCCTCGAAGACGCGGGGCTGCTTACCATAGACGACCGCATCGAATTCTTGCTGCCAGTCATCAAGAACCTGGGAACGCAGAAGCTAAAGACCATTCGTCTCAAGAAGACCATCAACGGCGCTAGCACGGAATTTGGCGACGCGTTTCGGAAGCTCGCGCCGGTGCCTACAATAGCGCCGCCCAACCTGACAGATCCGAACGAGGCCAAGCAATTGCACGAGAACCGCCTCGTGCTCAACTGGTACCCCAAGATCCAGGCAATGAAATCCGGTGGGCTGGTCGGCGGAGACGCGGACGCCGCACCGAACGAGACCCGCCTGACCGCCCGCCATGTGGCGTTCCTCGACCTGGACCGCCTCTACTTTGAGCTGGAGCGCTTCAAGGCGGAGCGCGGCTGGTACAACCTCAACCTGACCCGGGCAGGAATCGAAGCTCTGCTGGCCGATCAGAGCTGGTACCGTCTGCAAATTCCCGAAAATGAACTTACCTTTGCGTCCCACGAAGACGATTCTTTTGGGAAGAAGCTGCGGCTGTGGCAGGAGATCGCCTTCTCGCTCCTCAAGAAGTACACCGAACGCTACTACACCTTCAAGAAGCGCGATTGGGAACTACCGCACCTCGAATATCGCGATCTGGAAGGCGACGACCCGAATTTCCTAAGCGTGAAGGAGTCACCGGACGAAGGCTATTACCGAATCCTGATCGACAAGTCGCGCGACGACATCGTTGCCAAACTCGAGGAGCTCAAGACCGCGATCGAACAGGGCGACCTCAAGTCGTGGGAGTTTCACGGGATGAAAGCCGTCTGGTTCGGGAAGCACCTGTACCAACCCCTGCTCTATCTGGAGTCGAACATCGTCGAGATCAGCCCGGCGCCGCTCAATAAGGGAGAGCGACAGTTCGTCGAGGATCTCAAGGCATTCCACAACCGCAACGTGGAGTACTTCGAGACCCGAGAGCTGTATCTGTTGCGCAATCTAAGCAAAGGCCGCGGCGTCGGCTTCTTCGAAGCCGGCAACTTCCATCCGGACTTCATCTTGTGGCTGCTCGTCGGCGGTCAACAGCACGTCATCTTCGTGGACCCGAAGGGGATTCGGAATCTTGCACAAAGTGACCCGAAAATACAATTCTATAAAACCATCAAGGATATTGAGATGCGCCTCGCAGATCAGACAGTGCAATTACAATCTTTCATTGTTTCGAACACTCCATCAGCAGTTATGCGCCTGTTTTGGTCGATGGACAAAACCGAAATGCAAAAACACCATGTCCTGTTTCAGCAGGAAGACCAAGATACATACATTGGTGAGTTGCTTGGCGCAGCAAAGTAGGCAGTCCGGAGCGCCTAGGGCGCCTTGCCAGCGCCGGCACGCAGCTTCGTCGCGGATTATGAGCGGCGCTGCACGCTTGCGAATATCTGCTTGTAAAGAGTGCAAAAGCCATATCACACTGACTGGATGACTTTAGGTTGAAGTAGCGCGGCGGGATATACAGGCTAGAAATTACATTCCACGTGCATCAGGTTGTGTGCCTGGTGCAATGAAAACAAAGCTGCAATCGGGCGGTGGGCTTATGACAAAAAAACAGGAAAAGGAACTTACCGAAGCACTATTCGCGACCTACCAGCGCGTAGGTGAGGAGGTGCATTATTGGGCTCGTCGGTTCCTTCAATCGCTTAGAACACACGGCGGCCTTGGTACGGCGCAGCGCATGCTTACGCCAAGGTCCAAACCTCAGCGTGCCGGGCTAGATAGACTGATAAAGGCCAATCGCCCGAGGCTTACTCTTGAATACATTGTGCAAAGGCCGAAGTTCCGGAGTTTGTTTACTGCTGAGGAGTTGTCTGAAGCAAAGCACAGGCTGGCGGATGCTTCTAAATGGTCCAAGACACGGGCTGTTTCGCTCCGCCGTCAATATCCGGATGAACTCGATCCGAATAAGAAATATGTGGAAGGCGCGCCCAAACAGGTGTTGGTCAATGCGTATGAACGAAATGCAAAAGCGCGCAAGCACTGCATTAGGTTGCATGGTGCCTGCTGCATTGTTTGCAAATTGGTGCTTCAGGACAGATACGGCATGGTGGGCAAGGACTTTATTCATGTGCACCATTTGAGGCCTGTGGCGCGGGCAAAGGGTACATATGTGTTGGACCCTAAAACTGAC
>JAQBUE010000054.1 GCA_027624045.1 Acidobacteriota bacterium | reverse complement strand
AGCTGCGGGCGAAGGTGCGAAATTCAGCTGGCGCGCCGCTGGCCACCCCGCTGCTTCTCGCCGCCTGAAAACAGGGTATTCTGCCACAGGCTGATAGGCCCCTCGATTGCTTGGTTGCGATGGCTCGTCATACTCGTCATACTCGGCGGACTGTGCCAGTATGCCGGCAACGCCAAGAGGCGGGTGCTCCAACGGTTGCGCGGCTGGTACGGATTGGTCTTTCACGCCGTTCGCCTCGCCGCGCGGTGAGAAGAGCGGGCTAGCGCTTCTTGCGTATACCCTTGCATGCCTGCTCCATTTCTGAAAACGTCGGCCGTTCGAGATGGGGAATGGACCGGCGCGCGAATTCGACAGCCATGATGGGCGGGTGGCCCTTAATGAAGGCGATCAGGCCCGACTTGAGAACGCGGTAGTAACCGGCCTCGGCTTCGTCCAGCGAACTCATCGCGCCGGCCAGGGGAGAAACGAAACCGTAACAGGTGAGTACCCCGAGAAACGTGCCTACCAGGGCGGCCGCGACCTTGTGTCCCAGCTCTTCGGGCGGGCCGCCCAGCGAGCCCATCGTGATCACGATGCCGAGGACGGCGGCCACGATCCCGAGGCCGGGAAGCGCGTCGGCTACGGTCGTGAGTGAGTGAATCGGAGCCTGATTGTGCTCGTGGTGTACGTCGATATCGGCGTCCACCATCTGGTCGAGGTCGAAAGCCGGAATGCCCCCGGTGATCGCCATCCGCAGAGTGTCACAGACAAAATGGACGGCATGAGGGTCTTTCAGAAAATCGGGGTAGCGTTTGAATAGGAGGCTTTTATTGGGCGCCTCGACGTCACGTTCGAGCTGAATCATCCCCTGCTTGCGGGCCGCCTGGAACAGCTCATTGAACATTTTGAGAGTTTCCAGGTAGCGCCGCTTCGTATATTTATTGCCGCCGAGAACCTTTCGGAGGTTCTTGATGATCATGGTGATGACCGGCAGGGGTGTTGCGATGATGAGCGACCCCAGCGCGGCGCCCCAGATGATCATGAACTCTGAGGGCTGGATGAGGACGCGAACGTCGCCGCCGTGCAACAGAAATCCGCCGAACACGGATACGATCACGATCAGGATGCCGATCACCGTTACCATGCCCGCTCTTCCCCCGCGCACACGAATCCGGCACCGCCCAGAACGAGCGGCCCGGGTGACGCGCACCTTGACCTTATCCTTATCGGCTTGAGCCGGCTTTTCCAGCAGCGGGCAGCGAGGGCGGGCATGAGCCACAGGGCCGCGCAAGACTGAGCAGCCGGCGTTTGTCGTACTCTGGGAAGAAGACTGATGTCGTCGCCCCCCCCGCCACTGTTTCCGTCGCGAGTCTACCGACTCCCGCCGCGAGCATATGACCCCGGACCGAACGGGGGATACGCGCCATTGCCGGTGCAGCTTCAGCCCCGGAAGCGCAAGCTTTGGCTGCACTTATTGCTGTTTGTACTGACGGTGGCCTCGACGACGCTGTTAGTCGGGCCGATTTACTCGGCGAGCGTACTCAGTATTCTGACGGCCCATGAGTTTGGGCATTATTTTGCCGCGCGGTACTACCATGTTCCGGCGACGCTGCCTTACTTCATTCCGTTTCCGATAGGGCCGTTTGGCACGATGGGCGCGGTGATTCGGATGTCGCCCTACATTCCGAACCGGCGGGTGTTGTTCGACATCGCGGCGGCGGGACCGATTGCGGGACTCGTATTGGCTTTACCGCTGAGCTTGGTAGGACTGTACCTGTCGCAGCACGTGCCGATTCCCGACGATACGGGAAACTGGATTAGCTTGGGAGATCCTCTCATCTTTCGGGCCATGCAGTGGCTGCTATTCGGAGCCAAGCCCGAGAACACGGAACTGGTGCTGCATCCGATTGCGTACGCGGGCTGGGTAGGCCTGTTTGTGACCGCGCTCAACCTGCTGCCGATCAGCCAGCTCGATGGCGGCCATGTCAACTACGCCCTGTTCGGCCGCCGCAGCAAGATGATCGCCGGAATCGCGTTCCTGCTGCTCGCGATCGTGACCGCGATTCAGGGTTTTCAGTATGTGATTATGCTGCTGCTGCTGTGGTACATGGGCATCAGTCACCCGCCGACGATGAACGACTCGGTCGACCTCGGTCCGGTTCGCCGCCGGATCGGTGTTTTGCTTTGGATTGTATTCGTTTTGTGCTTCACGCCGGCGCCTTTTGGGATTTGAAAAGCGCCCTATGGCGAGCTCGCGCTGACGAGCGGGGTTCTTTTGATATGCTGAGCCTCTGACGCAAGGGGTCGACTGTTTCTGCTCAACTCGTCGCAGGCGCCCGAAGCGAACTAGCCGTGTCTGCCCGCCGGCTATTGCGAGTGCCTACGGGTTGGCCCATCGGCGCAGAGCGCAAAGCAAGAAAGAAAGTTCCAGGACTTTCGGTAGTTCCCATAAACCGTTAGGGCAGATAGGCCGATTCATTAGATACTGACCCCTCGTGATGTCGATGAGACGGTGAAACTCCCGCCTCCGAAGCTATGGCACAGATTTTTCACCCCAGCACGAACACGATCTCGCGGTTCAGCATCTTCGGGGCGTTGTTCGCTGTGGCGGGGCTGCTATGGCTGGTGTTGTTTATGAACCGGTCGTATTACTCAACGCAGGTGAATGTACCGCGCGAGCAGCCTGTTCCGTTCAGCCACAAGCACCACGTGAGCGGGCTCGGGATCGATTGCCGGCACTGCCATACGTCAGTTGAAGAGAGTGCGTTTGCCGGTATTCCGCCGACGAAGACGTGCATGAATTGCCATTCGCAGATCTGGGCTGATGCTCCGATGCTCGAGCCGGTGCGCGAGAGCTACCGCTCAAACGAGTCGCTGGAATGGACGCGGGTTCATGATTTGCCCGATTTCGTGTATTTCAATCACAGTATTCATGTAAAGAAGGGTGTGGGATGCGAGACCTGCCACGGCCGCGTCGATCAGATGCCGCTGATGTGGAAGGAGAACACCCTGCAAATGGAGTGGTGCTGGAGCTGTCACGAGCAGCCCGAGACGCATCTGCGGCCCCGCGACGAGGTGTTCGCGATGGGTTGGAAGCCGGCCGAGAGCCAAGCCGAACTGGGACCGAAGCTAGCGGCGGAATATAACGTGCGTAGCGCGCTGGATTGTTCAGTATGTCATCGATAACAACGGCAGGAACGAAATCAGAGAAGCTGGACCTGGCGGCGTTGCGCGCCCGGCTGGCCTCCGAACGCGGGCCCCGGTTTTGGCGGAGCCTTGACGAGATCGCCGAGACCGACGATTTCGTGAAGCTCCTCGAAAACGAGTTTCGCGAAGGCTCGACCGAGTGGGTCGAGACGCTGGGACGCCGCCGCTTTCTGCAACTCATGGGAGCTTCGTTGGCGCTGGCCGGGCTGCAAGGTTGCACGCGCCAGCCGCCTGAAAAGATTGTCCCCGCCGCGCGCACGCCGGAATATGCGATTCCTGGCAAGCCGCGCTACTTCGCGACGACGTTGCGTTGCGCCGGGAACGTGCAAGGTGTGCTGGTCGAGAGCCACGAAGGCCGCCCGACAAAGATCGAGGGCAACCCGGAGCATCCGGCAAGCTTGGGGGCGACGGACGCCTTTGCGCAGGCCTCGATTCTCACGCTGTACGACCCGGACCGCTCCCAGGTCGTCGTTCGGGCAGGAGAAATCAGCCGCTGGACGAGTTTTCTCGGCGACCTCAAGCGTCATCTCGAAGCGCAACGATTGAAGGACGGCGCGGGACTACGGCTGTTGACGGGAACGTGTGTGTCGCCTACGCTGGCGGGCCAGGCGAAGCAATTGATCGCTGAGTTTCCGCTGGCGAAGTGGCTGAGCTACGAACCGGCCGGCCATTGGTCGGCACATCGCGGCGCGGCGCTCGCTTTCGGCGAAGAGGCGCATGTCTACTACGACTTCGCCCAGGCGGATGTCGTGCTTTCGCTCGATGCCGATTTCTTGACGCAGGGCGCGGGGAGCGTGCGCTACACGCGCGATTTCACGGCAAAACGACGAGCCGAAGATCACAAGGGCCCCGCGAATCGGCTCTATGCGGCCGAAGCGATGCCGTCGAGCACGGGCGCGATGGCCGAGCACCGCTTGCGGGCGAAAGCCTCTGAGATGCAGTCCATCGCCGCGCATGTCGCCGCGCGGGTGGGCGCGAGCGCGGCGCAGCCGGGCGAACTTTCAGCGGACGCCGCGCGCTGGGTGGAAGTGGCCGTGGCGGATCTGGAAGCTCACCGCGGGCGCTCGGCCGTGATCGCGGGCGATTCGCAGCCGCCGGCGGTGCATGCGCTGGCGCTGGCGATCAACGCACGGCTGGGAAATATAGGCGGGCCCGTGATTGTAATCGAGCCGATCGAGCCAGTTCCCGGGGACCCGGTTGGAGCGTTGCGTGAGTTGGCGGAGGAGATGGAATCCGGCGCTGTGGATTTGCTGGTCATGCTCGGTGTGAATCCGGTTTATGACGCGCCGGCGGATCTTGAATTTGCGCGCCGTCTTGAAAAGGTTCCGACACGGGTGCATCTCGGGTTGTATGAGAACGAGACGGCGCGGCTTTGCCAGTGGCACATTCCCGAAGCGCATGCGTTGGAAGCGTGGAGCGATGTCAGAGCCCACGACGGCACGGCGTCAATCGTACAGCCTTTGATCGAGCCGCTCTATGACGGCAAGTCGGCTCATGAGGTGGTTGCGGCCGTGCTCGGCGATACCGGCGCGTCGGGGTACGACTTGGTGCGCGCCCAGTGGCAAGCTTGGTATGAAGGCCCAGCGTCCGGGAGTAAACAGGATTCGGGGGACTTCGAGCGATTCTGGCGGCGTTCGTTGCATGACGGCTTGATCGCCGGGACAGTCGGAAAGCCGAAGAAAGTTTCGATCTCCGCCGGTCTTGCGGATGCGCTCGACGCGCCGACGACGGCAAGCGGCGGGATTGAAGTCGCCTTCCGTCCCGACCCGACTGTCTGGGATGGTGAGTACTCGAACAACGGCTGGATGCAGGAGTTGCCCAAGCCGCTCACGAAGATCACCTGGGACAATGTGGCGCTCATCAGTCCGGCGACGGCCGAGCGGCTCGGGCTGGCGAACGAAGATGTCGTCGAGTTGAGCTTGAATGGGCGCTCGATCGAGGGACCGATTTGGATTGCACCTGGTCATGCCGACGACGCCGTAACGGTGACGCTCGGCTATGGGCGCACGCGCGCGGGCCGTGTTGGCAACGGCGCGGGCTTCGACGCTTACGCGCTGCGGACATCGGACAACTTTCTGCATGCCGCGGGAGTGGAAATTCGCGCGACCGGCAGGCGGCATCCGCTGGCGACGACGCAGGAACATCACAGCATGGAAGGCCGGCACTTGGTTCGCTCGGCGAGCGTTGAAGCCTTCGAAGCGGACCCGAAAATCTTCGAACACATGGGCCATCGGCCGGGTCCGGAGATGACGCTGTATCCCGGGCACAAGTACGAAGGCTATGCCTGGGGTATGGCGATTGATCTCAACTCGTGCACTGGCTGCAATGCCTGCATGGTTGCCTGCACGGCTGAGAACAATACGCCGGTCGTCGGCAAGGAACAGGTGCTGGCCGGGCGCGAGATGCACTGGATTCGGGTCGACCGCTACTACGAAGGCAGTTTGGACGATCCCGAGATGCACCATCAACCGGTGATGTGCCAGCACTGTGAGGACGCCCCTTGCGAGCCGGTCTGTCCGGTGGGAGCGACCGTTCATAGCTCGGAAGGGCTGAACGAGATGGTGTACAACCGCTGTGTGGGGACGCGCTATTGCTCGAACAACTGTCCCTACAAAGTACGGCGGTTCAACTTCCTGCACTACAGCGACTATGAGACCGAGAGTCTGAAGATGCTCCGCAACCCGGACGTAACCGTCCGCACGCGGGGCGTGATGGAAAAGTGCACCTACTGTGTGCAACGCATCAACGCGGCTCGGATCGACTCAGAGAAAGATGGGCGCGAAATCCGTGACGGCGAGATCGTGACTGCCTGCCAGTCGGTGTGCCCGGCGCAGGCGATCGTTTTCGGGAACATCAACGACCCCGAGAGCCGCGTGTCGCGCTTGAAGAAGGATGCACGCAGCTACGGGCTGCTTGAAGAATTGAACACCCGGCCACGCACGAGTTATCTGGCCAAGGTCACGAATCGCAATCCTGAACTCGGCGGCGCGGACCATAGCGATACGGGTCACGGCGAGGGAGGTTCCCGTCATGGCTGACATGACGACGAAGCTTCCCGTAGGCGGTGCATCGACACCGATCATCGAGCCCGGCCACACGTACGGCTCGGTCACGAACAAGATCACGTCGATCGTGCTGTCAGGGCGAACGCCGCGGCTGTGGTATGTCGGCATCGGTATCGGATTCTCACTCGTGATGCTGCTGCTGGTTGCGTTGACGAACCTGCTGTTCACCGGCACGGGGATTTGGGGTTTGAACGTCCCGGTGGGATGGGGCTTCGCGATCATCAACTTCGTCTGGTGGGTGGGCATTGGTCACGCCGGTACGCTGATCTCGGCGATCCTGCTGCTGCTGAAGCAGGACTGGCGGACGTCGATCAATCGCTTTGCCGAGGCCATGACGCTTTTCGCGGTTGCCTGCGCGGGTATCTTCCCGCTGATTCACGTTGGGCGGCCGTGGCTCGCCTACTGGCTGTTCCCGTACCCGAACACGATGGGTGTGTGGCCGCAGTTCCGCAGCCCGCTGGTGTGGGACGTGTTCGCGGTTTCGACTTACGCGACAGTCTCGGCGTTGTTCTGGTACGTGGGTCTGATCCCTGACTTCGCGACACTGCGTGACCGCTCGAAAACGCGCGGTAAGCGGATGATCTACGGCATCCTCGCGATGGGCTGGCGGGGTTCGGCGATTCACTGGTACCGCTATGAGACCGCCTACTTGCTGCTAGCGGGGCTAGCGGCGCCGCTCGTGATTTCAGTTCACACGGTGGTCAGTTTCGACTTCGCGGTTTCACTGGTCCCCGGCTGGCATGCGACGGTGTTTCCGCCCTACTTCGTGGCGGGCGCCATCTATTCCGGCTTCGCGATGGTCGTCACGCTAGCCGTGCCGCTACGAGCGCTCTACAAGCTGGAAGACTTCATCACGGCGCAGCACCTCGACAACATGGCCAAGATCATCCTCGCGACAGGGATGATCGTCGTCTACGGCTATTTCATGGAAGCGTTCATGGGTTGGTACAGCGGCAGCCAGTACGAGAGCTACATGATCTTAAACCGTATGACCGGCCCGTATGCGCCGCAGTATTGGCTGCTGCTCTTCTGCAATGCGGTCGTACCGCAACTGCTGTGGTCGGGCAAAATACGGCGCAACGCTTTAGTGCTGTTTCTGATTTCGCTGGTCGTGAATGTCGGCATGTGGCTCGAACGCTACGTGATCGTCGTGACGAGCCTGCATCGCGACTACCTGCCTTCCTCGTGGGGCATGTACAGCGGAACGATTTGGGATTGGTCGCTCTATTTCGGCTCGATCGGCTTGTTCATCTCGTTGCTGTTCCTGTTTGTCCGCTTCCTGCCGATGATTTCGATTTTTGAGATGCGCACCTTGCTGCCGACATCGGGTAAGCCAGGTAAATAATGTCTGACCGAGCAACAGATCTGGATCTATACGGCATGATGGCGGAGTTTGAGAACGCCGACGCCGTGCTGGAGGCGTCGAAGAAGACGTATGCGGCGGGCTACAGGCGGATTGACGCTTTTTCGCCGTTTCCGGTGCATGGGCTGGCCGAGGCGGTCGGATATCGGAAGCGCATCCTGCCGTGGATCGTGCTGGCGGGCGGCGTTGTGGGCGGGCTCGCCGGCTTCTTCTTGCAGTACTGGGTGTCGGTGATCGAACTGCCGCTGAACGTGGGTGGCCGTCCGCTGAACAGTTGGCCGTCGTTTATCCCGGTCACATTTGAATGCACGATTCTGGGCGCTGCGTTATCGGCGGTGCTGGGCATGCTCGCGCTGAACGGGTTGCCGCGTCCGAATCATCCGGTTTTCAATGTTCCAAGGTTTGAGCGTGCCACTACGAACCGATTCTTCCTGCTGATTGAGTCTCGTGACGCGCAGTTTGATCTTGCGGGGACGCGCACGTTTCTCGAAAGTCTCGAACCAAGCGAGGTGATGGACGTTGAAAAGTAACCGTTCCATCTCGTGGAACCGAAATCGGGCGGTCTTGGGCGTGCTCGCGACTTTGCTGGTGTTGGCGGCGACAGGCTGCCGCCAGGACATGCACGACCAGCCTCGATTCGAGCCGCTTGAGCGCAGTTCGTTTTTCGAAGACCGCAAGGCGGGCCGCATGCAAGTGGTGGGAACGGTCGCGCGCGGCGAGTTGAACGAAGACGCGCATCTGCATACCGGGTTCGTCGGTGATGATCTGGCGACGACGTTTCCGTTCGCGATGACGCGCGAAGATTTAGCCCGCGGCCGCCAACGGTTCGACATCATGTGCTCGCCCTGTCACGGACGAGTAGGACACGGCGACGGCATTGTTGTGCAGCGCGGGTTCCGAGCGCCGCCGTCCTATCACAGCGAGCGCCTGCGTGGCGTGCCGCCCGGGCACTTCTTCGATGTGGTGACGAATGGTTTCGGCGCTATGGGTGATTTCTCCGACCGTTTGTCGGTCGAAGACCGCTGGCGCGTGGCGGCTTACATCCGGGTGCTTCAACTGAGCCAGGCAGCCACGATGGGCGATCTGCCGGGCGACGTAAAGAGCGAGTTTCAAGACGCGATGGGCGGGGCGCGGTAGCGCGGCGGACGACGGAATTGATGCGGCAATGACGGAAGTAAAGACAACGGATCCGGATCTGGCGCGGTTGCAGCAGCGCGCGCTCCTAGTGGGCGTAGCTGTCTTCGTGCTGTGCGGCGTGGGCGCCGTGATGGATCCCGCTCAATTCTTCCGCTCGTACCTGGTCGGCTACATGTTCTGGATCGGAATCCCGCTCGGCAGCCTCGGGATTCTGATGCTGCATCACCTGGTAGGGGGCGGCTGGGGATTCATTTTGCGGCGCGTGCTGGAATCCAGTTTATGGACGCTGCCGCTGATGTTGCTGCTCTCGTTGCCGCTGCTTCTTGGGATGAGCGAAATCTATCCCTGGGCGAGTGCGGAGCAGGTCGCGGCCTCCGAAGTGTTGCGGCATCGCACAGGCTATATGAACGCGGGGTTTTTCGCGGCGCGGGTGCTGATCTACTTCGCGGTGTGGGGCGGGCTGGCGTACTACCTGAATCGCTGGTCAAGGGAACAGGATCAGACGGGCGACCCGGTTCTGGCTCGCCGTCTCGAAGTGATGAGTGGTCCGGGGTTGCTGCTGTTGTTCTTGACGGCGACGTTCTCATCGGTCGATTGGGTGATGTCGCTCGAAGTGGAGTTTTTCTCGACGATTTACGGGCTTCTGTTCGTCGTCGGGGATGGTTTGGCGACACTCGCTTTCGGCGTCTGCGCGGTCGGCTGGCTGCGGCACAAGAAACCTTTGTCGGACTATGTCTCGACCGCTCGCATCCATGACATCGGCAACCTGATGTTGGGGTTCGTGATGCTGTGGGCCTACATCGCATTTTCGCAGTACTTGATTATCTGGTCCGGGAACCTTCCGGAGGAGATTCCGTGGTATATCAACCGCACTGGAAACGGCTGGGTGATTATCGCGATTGTGCTGCTGCTGTTTCACTTCGCGCTTCCTTTTACTTTGCTGCTCTCTCGCAGGACGAAGCAGGCGGTGCCGGCATTGTTGTGGGTGGCGGGCCTGATCCTCGTGATGCGTGTGGTGGACATTTATTGGCAGGTCGCACCGGCCTTCAGCGAGCAAAAGATTCGGCTCCATTGGCTCGATTTCGCCACGCCGGTCGCGATTGGCGGCCTCTGGCTGGCGGCCTTCGCGTGGCGGCTGAAGGATACGCGGCTGGTGCCGCTCAATGATTCGGGGTTTGAAAAGGCCGCCGGCGGGAAGGAGCACGCGTGAGCGAAATGCGCGCCAAAGGCACGCCGGGACACGAGCAGTCGGATGCGCATGCGCGCCCAGTCGCTGTTTTTGAAGTCGGGCTGCTGGTTTGGATCGTTATCTCGGGCGTGTTGATGGTGGGACTGTTCTACTACTTCACCGGACGCGAGGCGGAACGCGACACCGGAGGCTCACCGCTTGCGGAAACGCGCACGGTTACGCCCGGGCCAAGGCTGCAGACAACGCCCAGCGATGAACTCGAACAACTGCGGGCGCGCGACGAAGAGCGGATTCACAGCTACGCCTGGGTCAGCGAGGAGCAGGGCGTCGTGAGGATACCGATCGAACGGGCGATGGATATGGTGGCTGAGCGTGGTTTACCGACGCGCGAGAACGCAAAGGCGGGAAGCCAGTGATGACAAGCCTGCGAAAAGTCGGTGTCCGTTGGGGGAAGTCGTTGTGGCCGCGGATGATTGCTGGGCTGCTGATTGCGTTCGCCGGATGGGCGGCGTTTCCACTCGGCGCCCAAACCAGGGCGCCCGCCGGCATGACGACCGGCTTGGCGTCCGGTACGGCCGCGGGGGAACTGCCTGCGCTCCTCGAAAACGTCGACATCGAGCAGCGCCTGGGTGAACGGCTTCCGCTCGACGCGCGATTCGTCAACGAGCTAGGGAATGAGGTCGAACTCGGGCAATTCTTCGGCTCGAAGCCGGTGCTGCTGGCGCTGGTTTACTACGAGTGCCCGATGCTTTGCTCGATGGAACTGAAGGGCCTGGTGCGCAGCATGCGGGCGCTCTCGCTTGATGTCGCCACTGATTTCGACATCGTGACGGTGAGTTTCGATCCCGGCGAGTCAGCCGAGTTGGCGGCCAAGGCCAAGCAAGAATACGTGAAGTCCTACGGGCGGGACGGAGCCGCCGACGGTTGGCATTTTCTGACCGGCGGCGATGAAAGCATCCGCAGACTAACGGAGGCCGCCGGGTTCTCGTACCGCTATCGGCCCGAGACGGACGACTATACGCACGCCAGCGCCTTGATGGTGGCAACGCCGGATGGAACCCTCTCGCAGTACTTCTACGGTGTTGACTATCCGCCGCGCGATCTGCGGCTGGCACTGGTCGAGGCTTCCCAAGGAGGTATCGGTTCCGTTGTCGACCAGATCCTGCTTTTCTGCTTTCACTACGATCCGGCGATGGGCCGCTACACATTGGTCGTGATGAACGTCATCCGGGCGCTCGGCGTCCTCACGGTGCTGGCGATCGTCGGCTTCCTGTGGTTTTCTCTGCGGCGGGAGCGAAACGGCCGGCAGTCTCCCCTGGAGCACGGAGCATAGTAAATGAGTTGTTTAGGGAGGCAGGGAAGAGATTAGCTGATGTGGGAATTTCCACTATTTCCAGAACAGGCGTCGACGATCGCCGGTGGCGTCGACTCGTTGTACTTATTTCTCGTGGGGCTCACGGCGTTTTTCTCGGTGTTGATCTTCACGGTGATCTTTGTGTTCGCCATCATCTATCGGCGACGCTCGGACGATGAACGTCCGGAGGCTATTGAGGGCTCGCACGCGCTCGAGATTTTCTGGTCGGTCGTGCCGTTCGTGATCGTGATGGTGATCTTTACATGGGGCGCGAGCCTGTACTTCCGGAACGCGCGTTCGCCTGACGATGCGATGGAAGTCAACGTCGTCGGCAAGCAATGGATGTGGAAGATCCAGCACCCGGAAGGCCGCCGCGAGATCAACGAACTGCATGTCCCCATTGGGCGCCCCGTCAGGCTGACGATGACGTCGGAAGACGTCATCCATAGCTTCTACGTGCCGGCCTTTCGCATCAAGATGGACGTGCTCCCAGGGCGCTACACGACGGCCTGGTTCGAGGCGACGAAAGCCGGCGAGTTTCATCTGTTTTGCGCGGAATACTGTGGCACCGAACATTCAAAGATGGGCGGCAAAGTTGTCGTACTTGACCCGCCCGCCTATGAACGCTGGGTCGGCGGTGAAGAGCAGGGCGAATCGCTTGCTGACTTAGGCGCGCGGCGGTTTATCGAGTTGCGCTGTGAGAACTGCCATTACCCGGGCGCGGGCGAGCGCGGACCGTCGCTGGCCGGGCTGTTCGGACGCATCGTGCCGCTGGAAGGCGGTGGCACTGTCGAAGCCGACGAATCGTACTTCCGCGAATCCGTGTTGAATCCGCGCGCCAAGGTTGTCGCCGGTTTCCAGCCTGTGATGCCGACGTTCCAAGGGCAGATCAGCGAGGAGCAGTTGTTGGAGTTGATCGCATACGTCAGGTCGCTCAAGGCGCCGCAAGGAGAAGGTCGATGAGTGCGCTCACCGGCGAAGACGCCCCCCCACAGGCGCCGCGCCAACACTATCTGAACGTCACCTACGGCGTTCGCTCGTGGCTGCTGACGCTTGACCACAAGCGGATCGGACTGCTCTATCTGGCTTCGATCACGGTGTTCTTCCTGCTCGGGGGCATGTTCGCTGTCATGATCCGCGCCGAGCTCGTCACGCCGGCAGGCGACTTGCTGCAGGCGGAAACGTACAACAAGATGTTCACCATGCACGGGCTGGTGATGGTCTTCTTTTTTCTGATTCCTTCGATACCAGCGGCGCTTGGGAATTTCCTGATACCCCTCATGATTGGCGCGCGCGATCTGGCCTTCCCGCGCTTGAACCTGCTGAGCTGGTACGTCTTCATCGTTGGCGGCCTGTTTACGCTCTTCGCCGTCGTACAGGGTGGCGTCGATACCGGCTGGACGTTCTACACGCCCTACAGCAGTACGTACTCGAACAGCGCGGTCGCGGCGACCGCTGTCGGTGTCTTCATTACGGGCTTTTCGTCCGTTCTCACGGGCTTGAATTTCATTGTCACGATTCACAAGATGCGCGCTCCGGGTCTGACGTGGTTCCGCCTGCCGCTGTTCGTTTGGGCGCACTACGCCACGTCTTTGATCATGGTTCTGGGAACGCCGGTACTGACGGCGGCGGTGGTGCTTGTCGCGCTCGAACATCTACTCGGCATCGGCATCTTCGACCCGAAACTCGGCGGCGATCCGGTGCTCTTCCAGCACCTGTTCTGGTTCTACTCGCACCCGGCGGTCTACATCATGATTCTGCCGTCGATGGGTGTGGTCAGCGAAGTGATCAGTTGTTTCTCGCGCAAGAGGATCTTTGGTTACAAGGTGATCGCGTTTTCAAGCCTTGCGATTGCCGTTCTGGGCTTCCTGGTTTGGGGCCATCATATGTTTGTGTCAGGTCAGTCGGTTTACGCCGGGATGATCTTCTCGTTCCTGAGCTTCTTCGTTGCGATCCCGTCGGCGATCAAGGTGTTCAACTGGACGGCCACGCTCTACAAAGGGTCGATTTCGTATGACACGCCGATGATGTACGCCATGGGCTTCATCGGTCTTTTCACAATCGGCGGTTTGACGGGCTTGTTTCTGGCAAGTTTGGCGGTCGACGTTCACGTACACGACACCTACTTCGTCGTCGCGCACTTTCACTACATCATGGTGGGCGGGGCGTTGATGGGTTATATGGCGGCGATCCACTTCTGGTGGCCGAAGATCTCGGGGCGTATGTACCCGGAAGGCTGGGGACGGTTTTCGGCGCTTGTCATCTTCATCGGATTCAACTTGACGTTCTTCCCCCAGTTCATCCTGGGATACCTTGGGATGCCGCGCCGCTACCACGCCTACCCGGACGAGTTTCAGGTCTTGAACGTGATGTCCACGGCCGGCGCCACGATCCTCGGAGTGGGTTATCTCATTCCGTTGATATACCTGATCTGGTCGATGCGTTACGGGCCGCGCGCGGGCTCGAACCCCTGGAAGGCCAAAGGCCTGGAGTGGGAAACGACCTCCCCGCCGCCGACGGAGAATTTCCTTACGACACCGCTGGTGACCGAAGAGGCCTACGCCTACGCCGCGCCGGACGTGGAAGAACAGGAGGGCGCCCGTGTCGGCTAGACCTGGAGCTGTTGCTCACCAGTTCGACGACGCGCGCCAGCAGCGTGAGGCGGCTGAGCTCGGTATGTGGACGTTCCTGCTCACCGAGTTGATGCTGTTCGGCGGATTCTTCGTGGGCTACACGGCTTACCGGCACGCTTATCCGGAAGCGTTCATCGAGGGCAGCAGCCATCTCGACGTTCTGATGGGAGGCATCAATACGGGCGTTCTGATCATGAGCAGCCTGACGATGGCTCTCGCTGTGCGCGAAGCGCAACTCGGCCGCCGCAAGGGAATCATCATCAATCTGATCCTGACGATCGTCTTCGGCGGCGTATTCCTCGGCATCAAGGCCGTCGAGTACTCCCACAAGATTCACGAACACTTGGTGCCTGGGCCAAACTTCGTGCTCGATAGCCCGATTTCGAACAACGTCCAACTTTTCTTCTCGTTCTACTTCGCGATGACGGGGACGCACGCCTTCCACATGATCATCGGCATCGGGCTGATGATCTGGCTGATCTTCAAAGCGCGATCGGGCGCGTTCAACGGCGAATACTACGCGCCGGTCGAGATGGTCGGCCTCTACTGGCACTTCGTGGATATTGTCTGGATCTTTTTGTATCCGCTGCTCTATCTGTTGGGGCGTCACTAAATGTCGCAAAACGAAACACACGTTCTGCCGCTGAAGATCTACCTGCTGATTTTCGCCGTACTGCTGGTGATGACCGGGGTTACGGTCCAGGTGGCCTACGTGGATCTCGGATTCATGAACACGGTGGTAGCGCTCGGGATCGCCTGCTTCAAGGCATCGCTTGTGGTGCTCTACTTCATGCACCTGCGATATAGCAGTTCGTTGCCCAAGCTGTTCTGGGTGGCGGGTCTGTTGTGGCTGGCCATGCTGATTACTTTCGCGATGAGTGATTACCTTACGCGGCAGTGGATCGAGCAGCCGCAAGGCTGGGCGCGGAACCGCGGGATTTCTATCGAACAGGTGGCGAAGCAGTAGTCGGCCCACTCGAGCGCCGTAGCATTTGTGGGATTCAAGAGCGTGCCCGGCGGTGCAGGGAATCGACGCTTGGGAATCGACGCTTGGGAATCGACGGGAGAACCAGAATGAGCGACTCTACGGGCGGGACTCGGGGAGGGCAGGTTACCGATCGCGATTCCGCTGCCCTCACATGGCAGCTAGGTTCGGCGCTGGAGCGGGAACTTCGCGACGCCCTCGAAGACTGGCGTCTTAACAAGAAGGTCGAGCGCCTGTGGTCGCGTGACGCTACGTTGTGGAGCGGTGCCGATGAAGCCCAATGGCTTGGCTGGTTGGATATCGTCGAGCAGCAACGTGCCAACGCCGGCCGCTTTGCTGCGTTCGCCGCGGACGTCAAACAGGCAGGTTTCAGCGATATCCTTCTGCTGGGAATGGGCGGGTCAAGCCTCTGCCCGGAAGTTCTCTCCGTTACGTTTGGGCATCAGGAAGGCAGTCCACGTCTGCACGTTCTGGACTCGACCGATCCGGCCCAGGTGAAGACGTTCGAAGAGAAAATCGATCTCGCCAAGACGCTGTTCATCGTTTCCAGTAAGTCCGGTTCCACGCTCGAACCCAATATCTTCAAGCAGTATTTCTTTGATCGTGTTGAGAAGGTACTCGGTAGGGGGAAAGCGGGCTCGCACTTCGTCGCCATCACCGATCCTGGCTCAAAGCTTGAGAAAGTTGCGCGGGACGACGGCTTCCGTCACATCTACCACGGGCTGCCCAGCATTGGCGGACGCTACTCAGCGCTATCAGATTTTGGGCTCATTCCCGCCGCCGCCATGGGCATTGACGCCGCGCGCTTTCTTGACCGTGCCGCCGAAATGGTGGCGGCCTGTTCCACATCCACGCCGGCCGACAGAAACCCCGGAGTGCTGTTAGGGCTGATCCTCGGTCTCGCGGCGCAGGCCGGCCGCGACAAGCTAACGGTGATCGCTTCTCCCGGCCTCTACGACCTCGGAGCCTGGCTCGAACAACTTGTAGCCGAGTCGACCGGCAAGCAGGGCAAAGGCATCATCCCTGTTGACCGCGAGCCCCTGGGCGCTCCCGGTGTCTATGGGGATGACCGCATATTCGTCTACCTGCGGCTTGAAGGCGCGGGCGATGTGGCGCAAGATGCGGCCGTAGAGGCCATCAAAAATGCGGCGCATCCGGTGGTGAAACTCACCGTTCGCGATGCCTATGACCTGGGGCAACAATTCTTCCTGTGGGAGATCGCGACGGCGGTTTGCGGTTCAATGCTCGGCATCAATCCCTTTAATCAACCTGACGTCGAGGCCAGCAAGATTGCCACTAGCACGCTCACCGACGAATACGAAGCCAGCGGCACGCTTCCCCCGGAAGCACGGTTCGCGGCCGACCAAGAGATGCAGTTCTTCGCGGACGAAGCGAACGCCGCGGCTGTCCGGGCTGATGGGACTCTCGGGGGCATCATCAAGGCGCATCTCGCGCGGCTGGCAGCCAGCGACTACTTCGCGTTACTTGGCTACATCGAGATGAATGCCGAACACGAAGCCGTGCTCGAATCGATTCGCGAGAAGGTTCGCGATAGCAGGCAGGTAGCCACGTGTGTGGGGTTCGGGCCGAGATTCCTGCACTCGACCGGGCAAGCTTACAAAGGCGGACCGAACAGCGGAGTATTCCTCCAGATCACTTGCGACGATGCGGCGGACCTCGATGTTCCCGGCCAGACCTATAGCTTTGGTACCGTCAAGGCGGCGCAGGCACGCGGTGATTTTCAGGTCCTCTCCGAGCGAGGACGGCGCGCTTTGCGAGTTCACCTCGATCCCGATGTCGCCGCCGGCCTGCGGCGCCTCGAAGCGGCGGTGAGCGAGGCGCTAGGCTGAGTAGATGCTGGCGCAGAGAGTTTCGTCCGCTGCTGGAACGAGAACAGACATGGACACGGATCTGAGCGAAATTACGCAAGCAGGCCAGCCGGCGCCGCCGGCCGTGATGGTGATTTTCGGGGCTTCCGGCGATCTCACGAAACGCAAACTGATCCCCGCCCTCTACAATCTCGCCCGCCAGAATCTTCTCGGAGAGCACTTCGCCGTCATCGGCCTGGCGCGCAGCGATATGAGCCACGATGAGTTCCGTCAGAAATTGACGGAAGACATCAAGGAGTTCGCGACTCACGAAGTTGATGCCGAGTTGTGGGCCAAGGTCGTTAAGAGCGTTTACTACTTGCCCGCCGATCTGACCGACGCTCAGACCTACGAGAAGCTTGCCGCGCTGCTCGCCGAGGTGGACAAGAACCACGGCACGCAGGGCAATTACTTTTACTACCTAGCCACCGCGCCATCGTTCTTTGCCCCCGTGGTCGAGCAACTTGGCAAGGCGGGCTTGGTCGAACAGAGCGGCAGCCGCTGGCGGCGCGTCATTTTCGAAAAACCATTCGGCCACGACCTGGAATCGGCCCGCCGCCTAAACGCCGATATACGGGACTCACTCAAAGAGAACCAGATCTACCGCATCGATCACTACCTAGGCAAGGAAACTGTCCAGAATATTTTGGTATTTCGCTTCGCGAACGGTATCTTCGAGCCGATCTGGAACCGGCGCTACATCGACCACATCCAGATCACAGTGTCGGAATCAGTCGGCGTTGAGCAGCGCGGCGGCTACTACGAGAACTCCGGCGCGCTGCGCGATATGGTTCCCAACCATATTTTCCAGTTGATTAGTCTGACCGCGATGGAGCCTCCCATTTCCTTTGCCGCCGACGCCGTGCGCGATGAGCAGTCGAAGGTGCTGCGGGCAATCCAGCACCTGACGCCCGAAGACGTGCTGTCGCGCACCGTACGCGGCCAGTATGGCGAAGGGAAAGTCAACGGTGAGACGTTGCCCGCCTACCGAAGTGAGGCCCATGTCGACCCCAATTCCGGCACGGAAAGCTATGTGGCGATGAAACTGTTCGTCGACAATTGGCGATGGGCCTACGTTCCGTTCTACGTCCGCACCGGCAAGCGGCTGCCAAAACGCGCCACCGAAATCGTGATTCAGTTTCATCGCGCGCCGTTCATTCTATTCCGCCAGACCGGCGTCGAGAAGCTCGGCCGCAATCGCCTCGTCTTACGCTTGCAGCCTGACGAAGGCATTTCGCTTAGTTTCGGCGCCAAGATTCCCGGGCCGGTTTTGCGGCTCGGTGAAGTCAATATGGACTTCCAGTACACCGACTACTTCGGCAGCACGCCGAGCACCGGCTACGAACGTCTGCTGTACGACTGCATGCTGGGCGACGCCACGTTGTTCCAACGCGCTGACATGGTCGAAGCCGGCTGGGAGATCGTCGAGCCCATCCTCGACGTATGGAAGGCCCTGCCGCCGCGCCACTTCCCCAACTATGCCGCCGGCTCATGGGGACCCAAGGAAGCGGATGAACTCATCGAGGCCGATGGTCACGAGTGGACGAAGTGTGGCGTGTAGCTCGCTCAGCTCTCCGCGGCGAACGCGCGTCGGCTGAAAAAATAGCGGCGCTGCTGTTTCGGAGTTGAACGATCCGGCGGAACTTCATGCGGGTAGAATCGTAAATAGAAATAAGACCATGTCAGCCACCCTGCGAATGTTCGCGTTGATTCTCGGCTGTTGCGTACTTGCGGCGACGGCCTGGGGAAAGTCGGACCAGGATCGGATATCGGTTGGGGCGGATCTACTCATCGAGCGGGGTGAGTTGGTTTCGGACGTCCTGTGCGTCAACTGCTCGATTCGTGTTGAAGGCGAAGCGACTGGAGATGTGGTGGCGATTGGGGGACGCATCACGGTGCCTGGCAGGGTGAGGGGCGATGTCGTCGCCGTTGGCGGAAGCGTCGCTCTCTCCGGTACTGTCGGTGGTGACGTCGTCGCCGTGGCGGGGGCGGTGGACCTCTCGCCGGGGGCGGCTATTGCTGGTGATACCGTCGCGATTCTCGGCGGCGTCGAAGGTGCGCGTGACGGCAGGATCGGCGGCAAGGTCACGTCGGTCAGAAGCATCGTACCCATCGTGGCATCGGGTCTGGCCGTGGTATTGGTGATGTGCTTGATCGCGGCGCTAGTCTTTCAGCCGCTGCTCACATTGCTCTCGGCCGCGATACTCGGGCCGAACCGCCTTGCCGTGCTGGCGGATACCGCCGCGAGCCGCGGATTGCTCTCATTCTTCCTCGGTGCGGGACTGCTGTTTGCGTCGTTCATGCTGAGCTTCGTAGGAGTATTCATTCCGCTGTGGATACCTGGCTTGCAGTTTCCGTTTGGGGCGATTCTTTTTGTCGTTCTCGTGGTCGGCTACGCCGGAGTGAGCTACTGGGTCGGGCGCGGCTTGGCGCCGCGAGCAAACGCCGTTCTGGCCGCATTCCTGGGGGCCATCCTCGTGACGATCATTCAGATGATTCCCATCGTTGGCTGGATAGCGGGGTTCATCTTCTTCATGATGGCTCTAGGTACCCCCGTCGTGAGCGGCTTTGGAACGGCTGTTGACTGGATGGGCGGACGCCCCAACACGCCGGCCAAGCCTGTTTGAGGAATGGCGTCAGTCGTAGCGCGCTGGTATTTCGGCTTCAAGTACAGGCACCTGTTCGACGATCGTGATCCCGAAGCCATCCAGGCCTACGACCTTGCGCGGATGATTTGTGAGCAGGCGAATTTCTCGCAGACCGAGATCCCGCAAAATCTGCGCGCCGATTCCCGCTTGGTATTGCAGGCGCCGTTGCCCCTCTTCAGCGCCTTCACGTAGCGATTGCTTGGCGTGCGGAATAATTCGCCGGCCACCGTCGGGAAGTGTCTCAAGGCCGAAGCCAAGGCCTGTTTGGTGCATGTAAACGAGCACGCCTCGGCCCTCCTCGGCGATCCGCTGCATTGATTGCTCGATTAGACGATGGGAAGGATACTCGACGGATTGGAAGACATCTCCCATCAGGTCGCGTGAGTGCATCCGAACCAAAGTGGATTGCGAACCCTGCAAGTCACCGTAGGTCAGCGCGAGGTGTGTTTCGGCGTCGATCTCGCTGCGGTAAGCAATCGTGCGAAACTCGCCGAAGCGGGTCTGTAGGCGCCCCTCGGCGAAGCGCTCGACGTAGCGTTCATGCTGCAGCCGATAGCGAATCAGTTCGGCGACGGTGAGCATTTTAAGCCCGTGGCGCTCGCAGAATTCCAGTAGGTGCGGCACGCGGGCCATGGAACCGTCGGCGTTCATGATTTCGCAGATCACGCCGGCCGGAATCAAACCAGCCAGCCGCGCCAGATCAACCGAAGCTTCCGTCTGACCCGCCCGCACGAGCACACCGCCTCGGCGCGCACGTAATGGCGGGATATGGCCCGGTCTGGCTAAGTCAGCGGGTCCGGTAGCCGGATCGATGGCCGTCAGAATCGTATGCGCCCGGTCCGCCGCGGAAATACCTGTTGTAACGCCTTGCGCGGCGTCAATCGATTCGCAGAACGCGGTGCCCAGGGTCGACGTGTTGCGCTCCGTCATGAGAGGGACGCGCAGGTGATCGAGCCGCTCACCCGTCATGGCCAGGCAGATCAACCCACGCCCGTGCGTCGCCATGAAGTTGATTGCTTCGGGAGTGGTATGCTCGGCCGCGATCATGAGATCGCCCTCGTTTTCGCGATCTTCGTCATCGACGATGACGAGCTGCCGCCCGGATCGGATCTCTTCAATAGCCTCTGGAACGCCGATAAACGCCATATTTCAGTCGCTAAGCTCACTATAGCCCAGCAGTTGAGCCGCCTTCTTCGGTCTGGCGAAGCCATGACAGCAACTGCTCGAAGGCATGTCCACGATGGCTGTGCATCCACTTCTGCTCAGGCGTCAACTCAGCGAACGCGCGGCCGAGTTCGGGCAAATAAAAGAGAGGGTCGTACCCGAAGCCGCCGCTGCCGCGCTGCTCGTCGAGAATCATCCCTTTGACTTCAGCTTGAAAGGTTTGGATCACACCTCCGCCGCGACTCAACGCGATGCAGCAAACAAAGCTCGCGGTGCGGCGGGGCCCGGGAACATGGGAAAGTTTCTCGAGCAGGAGCGAATTATTCGCCGCATCATCGGCGCCGGGTCCCGCGAAGCGAGCCGAGTGGATTCCCGGCGCTCCCTCGAGAGCATCGACCACGAGCCCGGAATCATCCGCGAAGAGCAGCGGCGAAGCGAGGGGTGAACCCTCCGGCGCGCCCCTGAGCGCCTCGCTATAACAGACCGCTTTGAGCACGGCGTTTTCTTCGAACGTAGCACCGCTCTCGGGGCAGGGAACCGGCGGCAAGCCGTGAATAGCAATGCCGTCGCCCGCCGCCTGTTGGAACTCCAGGAGTTTGCCCGCATTGCTTGTTGCGCAGTACAGCCGAACCGCCATTAGAGAGTCACGATGGCTCTTTGCACTTCGATCAGTTCCCGCGTTCCCTTGGCTGCCAAGTCCAATAGCGCATCAAGCTGCGGGCGCGAGAATGTGCTGCGCTCGGCTGTCGCTTGCACTTCGACGTGCTGGCCCGCCGAATTCATCACGACGTTCATATCGACGTCCGCGCGCGAGTCCTCTTCATAGCAAAGGTCAAGCATCGGCTCACCGTTCACGATGCCGACGCTGGTCGCTGCCAGGTACTCGCCGAGCGGGTTCTTCCTGATGACGTTGTAGTCGAGCATCTGACGAATCGCCAGCGCGAGAGCCGCGAATCCGCCCGTAATCGAAGCAGTGCGCGTCCCGCCATCGGCCTGGATCACGTCGCAATCGACCAGCACGGTGCGTTCGCCCAAAGCCGCCATGTCGATGACTCCCCGCAATGACCGGCCGATCAGACGCTGAATCTCATGAGTCCTTCCGCCTGGACGGCCGCGATTGACTTCGCGTGTAGTCCTGGTGGAAGTGGCGCGCGGCAACATGCCGTACTCGGCCGTCACCCAGCCCCTTCCGCTGCCCTTTCGGAACGAGGGGACGTTGTTCTCCATGGAAGCCGTGCAAATAACCTTGGTGTGGCCAACCTCAATCAGCACCGAACCCTCGGCTGTCGGCATGTAGTTGGGCGTGATCCTCACAACACGCGCTTCGTCGCCCTGTCGGCCATCTATTCGCATCATCCCAATGTAGCGTGCGCCAACGATCAGAGGAGCGCAACCCAAAACCGTCGCACTCCAAGAGGGTTGTATGACCGCGCGGAGCGGGATAGAATACACGCAGAGTCCTGGAGGTCATCGGTCATGATCACTCGTCGTTCCGCTCTCGCGCTGTTCTCCGCCACTGTGGTGGGAAGCACGCTTACGCGTCTTACAGCCCTGCCGAATCGTCCGGAGAAGCCGGGGTACCTGCTTCTGAACGCCCGCAACCGCGCCGAAGTTCCGCCTAAGAGCGGCCCCGAAAGCGGCCCAAGAAACGGCCCAAAAAACGGCAACGTACAGCCGATCGAGCGGCTGCTGCGCTGGAAGAGTTCCGAGACAGCGATCATCGTTTGCGACATGTGGAACGACCACTACTGTGTTTCGGCCGCGCGCCGTGTTGGGGAGATGGTGCCGCGCTTCAATCAGGTCTTGGCGGCGGCTCGCGATAACGGCGTCGCCGTGATCCACGCTCCCAGCGGCACGATGGATTTCTACAAGGACGCTGCGCAGCGCCGGCGCATGATCGAAGCGCCACATGTTACGCCCCCGGTGCCGATCGCGGTTTGGTGCTACCTCGACAAGGAGGCCGAGGCGGCGCTGCCAATCGACGATCAGAATGAGCCCTGTGACGACGAAGTCGGACGCGCCCGCATCAGGATGTACAGCCGCCAGCACCCCGGCATCGAGATCGGCCCCGACGACGGCATCAGTGACAGCGGACAGGAAATCTACAACTACTCCGAACAACTTGGCATTCGGAACATCGTGATGACGGGTGTTCACGCGAACATGTGCGTGCTGGGGCGGCCGTTCGGGATTCGGCAACTGAAGCGCCTGGGGCGCAATGTCGTTCTCGCCAGGGACCTGGTTGACGCCATGTATGATCCCCGCGACGCCCCTTATGTCTCCCATCGGCGGGGAACCGACATGGTGATCGAGCACATCGAGCAATACTGGTGCCCCTCGGTCGAGAGTAAAGATCTGCTGACTGTGAGCCGCGACAAAGCTGATCCGGTATCATCGGGCGTCTAGCGGGCGCGACTGGGCGGCGCGATTTGGCGGCTGTGCCCGATGCCGGCCAGTCGTTTTCATTCAAGGTAAGCTGTGCTCCGCGGGCGTAGGGCGGTACGGAGTTCCGCCTCCAGAATGCGTGGGCAGTGATATCTTCAAGCGTTGTCATCACGCGAAACAGCGTTCGGTCTAATCGGGAGCCATTCATGAATCGACGACAGTTTCTCGGAACCGCCGCGGCAGCAACGGCGGCAACCTCAACAGCGGCCGCGGCGCCGGCGAGTCGGGAGGTCGACTTCGATTCGGTGCGGGCGGATTTCCCGAGGATTCGCAGTGAGGCTTATCTTGACTGCGCTTCTTGTCACCCGTTGAGCGTCCACTCTGTGGCGGTGCTGCATCGCTATGTCGATTGGGCGGCGAACGAAGTGGGCGAGCCATGGTGGCCCTCCTGGGCCGGCTCCAGAGGCGACGCTAAGAATCTCTTTGCCAAGTTGATTAACGCCAAACCTTCAGAAATCGCCTTTGTCCGTAGCACGATCGAGGCCGAGAGCAATCTATTGAACGGCATGGACCACCTTCTCGCCGGCGGCAACGTTGTCACAAACGATCTGCACTACACCGCGGCGCTCTACAACTACAAAATGAGACAGCGCGACGGCCTCGATCTGCGCGTGGTCACGAACCGCGATTGGCGCATCGACATTGAGGACATGGCGAACGCGATCGATCAAGAAACGAAGCTGGTTTCGATCACGCTTGTATCGAACGTGAATGGCTATCTCAGCGACGTCAAGGCGATCAGCGATCTGGCCCACGCCCACGGCGCTTATCTCTATGTGGATCTAATTCAGGGAGTCGGCGCGGTGCCGGTTGACGTGAAGGCGATGGGAATCGATTTCGCGGCCTGCTCCACTTACAAGTGGCTGATGGGCGTGAAGGGTTTCGGTTTCGTCTATATCAGAGACGACCTGCAACAAACAGTCGCCAAACCGACTCAACACTCCGGCGGCGTGCGGTTCAACTATGCGCCATGGACGACGAAGCCGGACGCCGCGTTGGATGAAATCAGTTTCGAGCCGATCTCCGCTCCCAGCTGCTACGAAGTGAGCTATCCGTCTTACGAAGGGGCCATCTGCGCTCAGGAAAGCCTGAAGTACGTTCATCAGTTGGGCGTCGCGAATATCCGGAGGCATGTGCGCGCACTGACAGACCGCCTGCAAGCGGAGCTGCCGGCCCTGGGCTATCCGTCGATCACACCCAAAGGAAACGAAAGTCCGATCGTGGTTTTCGAAGCGCAGGACCCCACATCCACAATGAACAAAGTTCGCGCGGCGGGCGTTCACGTCGCCATGCGGTTCGGAAACAAGATGCGGATTTCGCCTTCGGTCTTCAGCAACGACCAGGATATCGACCGGCTGCTGGGGGCGCTTCGCAAGTAGCAGGCAGGGAGACATTCAAATGACAATGAATCGCCGTCAACTGTTGACTGGGACCGCCGCTTTGGGGGCGGCCGGCATCGCGTCCCATTCCCTGAGCGCGGCACCCGGCCGGAAGAGCGTGGCCTCCGCGCGCTCAGATTTTCCGTGGGCCGGTAACGAGACCTATCTGAACTGTGCGACCGAACATCCCCTGGGCCTGCACTCCTCCGATGCGATGCGTGAGTACCTTGGCTACTTGACGAACGGTCCGGACTCGGGCCGGGCGAAGTACGAGAACGCTGAGCTTCAGGAAAGAGTGCGGAAACGTTTCGCCCGCTTGATCGGCGCGACGCCGGCGGAGATAGCGTTTGCACCGAGCACTCAGCTCGCCGAGAACTTGGTCTTGGATGGACTGCGGATCGAGGAGTCCGGAGGCAACGTCGTCACGAACGATCTTCATTACGGTGGCAGTCTGTCTAATTACCAAGCCCGCAAGGAACGAGGACTCGATGCCCGCATCATCAAGCATAAGGACTACACGATCGACATGCGCGATTGGGAAGAAGCGATCGATCGCCGCACAAAGCTGGTTTCGCTCGCACTCGTATCGAACGTGAACGGATATCTCGATGACATCCGCGCGATCGCCGATATCGCTCACTCCCATGGGGCGCTCGTGTTCGTGGACGTGATTCAGGCGGCCGGCGCCGTGCCGATCGATGTACGAGCGATGGGCATTGATCTGCTGGCCTGCTCGGCGTACAAGTGGCTGATGGGCGGCCGCTTCGGGTATCTCTATGTCGCCAAGGAACTCCACGAAGGAAGATTGCAGCCGGTTCAGTTCGGCAGCAAGGGTGCGGGCGCGACGGACGCGCGGCAGTATCAAGTCAGCACCCCAAATCACCTCGGCTTCGTATGCCAGCACGAGGCGCTGGCTTACATCCTGGAGTTGGGCGTGGACAATATTCGGGAGCACGTTCGCCCGCTGACCGAACGGTTGCGTAAGGAGCTACCCGCAGCCGGCTGTGCCTGTCTCACACCGGCGGGGACGGAGAGCCCGATCGTGACGTTCCTCGTTCCTGACGCACCACGCGCGCGGACGCGGCTCAGCGAGGCAGGGGTCATCGTTACGCTTCGCGACGGCAACCCGGGGGAAATGCGGGTCTCGCCGTCCGTGTTCAACAACCTTGCTGATATCAATCGTTTGATCGACGCGCTGTCCTAATGTTTACGTCGTCCGCCCGAATTCAGGTTCGGGAGAAATACAGGCCTAGCTGCCCGCGGTTGCGTAGAAGGTGAGCCGGAGACGGTGTTCCTGCCACAGGAAAGTGAATACTTTGTTGTGCATGACGTTGGCTGGTTCGGGAATGCGCTCCTTGGTCATCGTTGGCAGGCCCGTGTTGACGTCCAGTCGTCGATCGATACATGAATTCTTTAGCCGGCCGGCGACAACATTCAATATTTCCTGAACCGAATCGTTGATCATTTCCTCGTCCAGATCGTCCTCGGTTCCGCCGAACAGCGAAAGGGAAAGTGCCGTTGCGAATGCCGCTCTGTTTTCGCTTTGCACCCACAATCGAAAATCTCCTTCGACCGAAGTGAGGCCAATCTGCCCGAACATGTTGCATTCCGGATCGGGCTCTTCCTCGACGACCGCCGGCTCTTCTCCCGTCATCATGCCGAAGACTTGGCGCACGGCGGTAGGTACTTCCGGATCGAGTGAAGAGACCCAGCTTGTGGAGCCCAATCCCGAATCCACATCCGCGCCCACCAGCTTTAGGACGCTCTTCACAAACGTCTCCGGAACGTAAGAGCGATCGAGGCGTCCGGCGAGTTGATCGAGTGACGCGATCTCTTGATCAGCGTCCGCCCATGCGAAGACCTGAGCTGTTCCCCCGGTGATTCCGTTGATCCTTTCAGCGAGAAAATTCAACTGTGGGCCTGCCATACGGGTCGAGACAAGCACATACTCGGGCCGAAATCGAAGTGCCTGTACGAGTGTCTCGCTTCGTGTCTTGGCCACCTGAACCACGAACTGGTTCTCGAGAGCACGCGCAGCAAACTGCCGGGAGTTCGGGTCGCTATCAGCGATCAGAACTCGGGCGCGGCCCGTGTCCGTGACGCAGACGACCTGGAGTTTCTTGGCTCGAATCCGGGATAGTGCGAGTTCGACTCGGGCGACGACGCGGTCTCCCCGCAACGGCTTCAGGACGTAGTCAGAAACACCAAGCGTGATCAATTCAGCCACCGTGGCTTCGTCGGCCATCGTAGTGGCGACGATTACTTCCTTATCCTTGAGCTTAGGATCAGACCGTACAAGCGACAGCATTTCGATGCCATTGAGCACAGGCATACTGATGTCGGTAATGATCAGGTCGACCTCTATGTTGCACAGGATCTCAAGAGCTTCGAGTCCGTTTGAGGCCTCGTGCGTCACCATGCTGTTCGTGCAGGTGATCCAACGATGAATCAACTGGCGTATGCTCGGCTCGTCGTCGACAATAAGCACACACGGCGTTTGATCTGCTTCCGTCATCCTATCCTTATCCTCCTTTTCGGCCATAGGAGGACAGTCATTAGAGGCACGCTGAGCGGGTTATGAGCGAGGAGGACCGGCGATGGAGATATTCGAGGAGCGGAACCGGCGGTATTTCCCAGCATGCAGCAAAGCCTGGACGGATACTGGAAGCTGCCGGAAGGGGAGCTGAACTTGCCGCTGCTCTTCGCGCTGAAGGCGTCGAGGCGTTGATGATTGGACGTTGCCAGGATAGGCCACCCGCCCGGTGCGCCCGGTGGCTGAGTCCCTGGACGATGAAGCGGGGCTAGAGCGCCGCTTCACCGCGGTCTTTGTTGCGAATCCGAATGGCGTCGTCGATGGGATAGATAAAGACTTTGCCGTCGCCAATCTTGCCCGTGCGGGCTGCCTCGACGATGGCGCTGACAGTTTCCTCGGCCCGGTCGTCGGCGATGACCAACTCGATCTTCACTTTCGGTAACAGGTCGACCTCATACTCGTGGCCGCGATAGATCTCTTTGTGGCCCTTCTGGCGTCCGTGGCCGCGAACGTCGTAAATCGTCATACCATCGACGCCGATCTCCTTGAGCGCCTGACGGACGTCGTCCGTCTTATGAGGCTGAATGATCGCTTCGATTCTTTTCATCTGCCTTTACCTCTACTATCTCCGCAGCCCATCGCACCGTTCCCGGAGTCAGGAGAAACTCAGCTATAGCTGCTCGTCGAGTCATCAACCCGCGATTCTACAGTAGCACCGACGGGCCGAACCGATGCGACCACTGGCGGGATTCGAGGCCGCAAAAGGGGCCGCCAGTCCTTTGAGGAACCTGCCCCGGATTCGGGAATCCCCTCGCCGTTCATTCGGTTGGACCGAAGATCCACATCATGCCGAGAGTCATCGTGTCCTGATTATCGTTGAAGCCGCCCAATCCACGCGAGAAGAAATCGGTTGTCGACCAGTCACGCCGCCACTCGAGCCGCGTGATGAATCGTGGTTCCGGAGCATACTCAAAGGTCAGCGTGTACTCCTTGAGGATCTGCTCGAAGCCGGTGGAGCGCGCTTCCGTGTCGTCGAAGTACTCATAGCGCTGCGCGATGCGGAACTTCTCGGTCGGCGAGAAGCGGGCGTACCCACCCAGGCCCCATGAGCGCTGCGTTGTCGCGTTCGGGTTCTCGTTCCAGATACCGTCGAAATTCATCATGACCTCGAACTTGGGGTGCAGCCCGGCGTAGAAGTTCCAGCTCAGGTCCTTCAGCCAGCCTACGTTGGTGAGATTGTTCTCAGGACCGTGGATCCAGGTCAAGGTGGTGTTGAAGCGGTCGCTAGTACTACTGTGTTATAAATGAGGAGCCCCGCAAAAAGGACAGCCGGGGAGCTGCCGGACTAGATA